>JAQXGO010000078.1 GCA_029006755.1 Clostridia bacterium
TCATTTGCGTATGTCGGCTATACAGTCGGCCAACGTTTTGTCTGCGAGAGAATGGGCAAATGCTTGCTCAATGTCCGCAAACATATCGGTCAACACTGGTCGAATGTGACGGCCAACAATGCACTGGTCAATGGAGTTTTGGTGAATATCCAACAGATGAAATTTCGGTCCTCCATAACTGCCTGATAGACCTGAAGCAATGTAAGCTGCTCTGGGGCAACGGTCATGCTATAACCATTAATCCCCCTGTGGCCGTCAATAATCTCCGTTTTTTTCAAAAGCACCAGTATTATGCGGATATAGCTGGCATTAGTGCCAACACTTTCTGCCATCTGATCCGAATTGATAGGGGATGGGGATTCTGAAATTAGAATTAGCACATGTACAGCAACGGAAAACTTTGTGTCCATTTCTTGCCTCCTCTCCAAATCCTAAGCGACATTTTCCTGTATCTGTACTTGATACAAGTACAGATACATTATGCCGAATTAGAAGAAACTTGTCAAGATCAACCGCCAAAGTTAGTTAAGTCACATCAAAAGTGAATGTAAGCGTAGGTTGCTGCAAAACAACATTCTTAATTCGGGGAAACACCAACTAACTTTCTGATAATACAAAACGCAAGTGCAGACATATGGAGTGCCTGCACTTGCGTTTTTCGATTAGCCCAGCGCTGTGTACTCTGTAACTGTTTTCAAATAGGTTCCGGATCGCTGTTCAGAACTTCGAAGAATGTGAATACAATCAAGAACCTATCATAAAAGACTGGAACCGCTAATACTTTTTCCCCTGCAATGCCATTTCAGTTTTTCCTACATTCTCCTTCGTCTCTGCATCCTTCCTATTGACTATGTAGCAATATAAAGAGCTGATGATTGCAAGCTGTGCAATACGAGAATTTAGTCCTAATATGGTATGCTTAATCTCGTCTGAAGCTGTATAAAGCACAATGTCACTCTTCTTAATAATAGGGGACTTCCCATAATTCGTAATCGCGGCTGTTGTGGCGCCTGCCTTTCTGGCTATATCCAGTGCCTCTACAATATCCTTGGAAGATCCGGAATGTGAAATGCCGATTGCAAGGTCTCCTTCCTTTAAATGAGATGCACTGATCGCCTGTAGGTGATTATCATGATAGAAGAGCGCATGAATCCCAACGCGCATTAGCTTATGCTGAAAGTCAAGACCCACTGCCGCTGAATTTCCGAGCCCATAGATAGCAACATGGTTCGCAGAAAGAATTGCATTGGCCATTTTTTCAAGCTCTTTATGATCCAATACATTTTTTGTCTGCTCCAGCGAGCAGTAGATTGTATCAATGACCTTTTCAAATACGACGCCGGGGGTATCTCCTTCATCAAGGCCTTCCGTCATATTCGAACTGTTCTCTTCCCTTGCCAACGATATTTTTAATTCTTGATACCCGCAGAAATCCAGATGCCGTGCAAACCGTACAATCGTCGCCTCACTGCATCCGCACTTATCTGCCAGTTCTGTAATGGAAAGAGGAATAATCTCGCCCGGATTCTCCAAAAGCCAGTCGGCAATTTTCTTTTCTGATTTTGTCATATTCTGATATGTCGCCTTCATGCGAAGACTTGTTTTATTCATACGCACCTCAAACCTTTTTCTTTATAGTATATACTGAATTTGTTAAAATGTCAATAAATGAAAAAGTTTTTCAGAATTATTGTTTTCTTTTAAAAAGTATTGAAAAAAAGTTTTTTTATGCTATAATATTTTTATAAATGAGTTGCCATTCACTGTAACTTTGGCAACGAAGAAACCCGGCCAATGGGTCACCGAAAACATGTCATAGAGGAGGAATATAAATGGCTGAACAGTTGATTTTACGACATAAAAACTATACTGCAACAATTCGCACACTGGGTGCTGAGCTTCTCAGTCTTACGAAGGATGGGCAAGAATATATATGGGAAGGCAACCCTGCTTTTTGGAAGGGGCATGCGCCCATTCTCTTTCCTATTTGCGGCGGCCTGAAGGAAGATACCTATTGCTACGAGGGGAACTCCTATTCGTTAGCAAAGCATGGTTTTGCCCGCTTTTACACATTTCAAATTGAGAAGGCAGCGGATGACTCTGCTACCTTTCTTCTCACCTCAAGCGCGGAACAGATTCGTGCCTATCCTTTTCCTTATGCACTCCGCGCTATTTTCACGCTTTGCGATGAAGGGCTTTCTGTCCAGTATCTGGTTACAAACACAGGAAAAAAGCCAATGTACTACTCTATTGGCGGACATGAAGGGTATGCTTGTCCCGGAGGCATTGAAAAGTATAGCCTGGTGTTTGATAAAGAAGAGGATATGGTCTGCCATGCTTTAGACGGGAATCTTTTGTCCTATGAAACCTATTCCGTTGGGCAAGGAAAAGAACTTCCGTTAAAATACGATTACTTTGCAACGGATGCACTGACCTTTTTATACCTGCGGTCGAGAAAAATCACGCTAAAACATGCAAACACCGGCGAAAAGCTAACGGTTGATTTTGAAGGCTTTCCGTATGTTTTTGTATGGACTCGACCCGGTGCGGACTTTATCTGCATTGAGCCTTGGTGCGGCATTCCGGACTTTACGGACAGTAATTTTGATCTTGCGACCAAAAAGGGTATATGCACTCTTCTGCCGGGCAAAGAACGCTTGCATACCCATAAAATACTGCTATAATACAGAAAGGGAATAGAATGGCCAAATATTCTCCATTTGAACACGCCTCCATCCGTCATTCCAAGGAATTTTCTGCTGAATGGGCGAAAACATGTCGCCCATAACCATGGTGCAAATTGGTATTATTTGGCCAACCTTTTCTGACAACGGCTCATGCCTCTAAAAGGGTTCCTTCTCCGAATCCCTTATATTCATTTAAGAAGTTTTCTGCCGTTTTTTCCATACAAACACCGCAGACGTTATCTTTAAAATGAATAATAATACTCAAATTGCCAAAATAGGTATCAATCACCTGCACCTTAATAAAAAGCTTTTGTTCCTCTACCCAGGCAGCTGAGGCGGCACAATCATAATAGAAATTCTTTGTCTTTACCGAGCCCACCATGTTGGAATACCCTTCCTGCGGAAACTTGCCATACACGTTCTCGCACATGCCAAAGGCAATTTCCTTATCCCCCTGGGCATTCGTATAACGGAAAACGCCTCCATTGCCTTCAAAATGCAAGGAAAACTTTGTAATGCCCATGTCATTCTCATTCATTACGTATGTTTTATCCTGCACACGCTCCGTCATACTTGTTTTCTTATCTCCCTTTGCCGTAAAAAGCGTAAGCCCGCTTACAAGGTCCGCTAAGTCCTTTTCTGCTGCCGGGTCAGCCGGCAAGGGTGCATCCTCTGCTTGATCCACAATCATTTCAAAAAAGCTGTCAATGATAATATTTTTTGCCACTCCATTTCCTTGGTTGTCAGCATTGTATACAAAAACCAAATCCTTGTGCGGCACACAGATTGCAAATTGACAGCCCATGCCATTGAAGAAAAAGCTGTCTTCGTAGGTTCTCCATATCAAATAGCCGTATCCGCATTTGCAATAATCATAATTCCCCAATGTATTATTGTCAATTCTTTTGCCGGTAGCCTCTTTTACAAAGCTTTCGCTGAGTATTTGTTCCCCGTTCCACTTGCCGCCGTTTAACATAAACCGCGCAACTCGTGCTAAGTCCATCGGCCGCATAATGATCGCGGAATCCCCCCAAGAGTGGCCGCCCGGGCATTTTAGACAATATGCATCCGGCGAAACACCGATTTTGCAAAACAGCTTTTCGTTTAGGTATTCCATGAATGGCTTGCCTGTTATACGCTCAACCAACGCCCCCAGAACGAAGGAGCCGGGGGAATCATAGCGAAAGATCGTACCGGAAGGACGAGAATCCTTATTTGGATTGGAGAAATAGAACTGCACCCGGTCTTCTGTGCCGGATATATGCCAGTTTTCCGGTGTTTTTGCAGTCGCCATCATCAGCATATGCCGAACGGTCTGCTTATGCATATTTTGGTCAGGCTGATCCTGTAATTCCTTTGCAAAATATTTCTCCATCGGATCATCTAAATCAATTTTACCTTCCTCCAATAAGAACCCAATTGCAATCGCAATGAAACTTTTTGAAACCGAATACAAACGATGCTGAAAATCCGCTGTAAACGGCTTCCAATACGCTTCAAATATGACATCGTCCCCGCGCATAATAATCATGTCATGTGTCGCAAGACCTGCCCTTTCGAGTTTTTCTATGTATGCCTTAATTTGCTTGGAAGATATCCCTGCTTCCTCAGGTAAAACTCTGTTCATACGATCACTCCTATCTCTGCTATAGTATATACAATTCTCCAACTAAAAGCAATAACTTTTGAAAAAATCATTATTTTTCGGGCAAGTCAAAAAGTAAGGGTGGAAATTCGCTAAACCATGCATTTCTTAAAATATAAATACTTTATGCTAGGAACAAACTTCGCCTCTCGACGTACCTGTGTACGCCTTCGGGGACCCAAAGCCTGCGGCTTTGGCGCAATTTGTCCATTCTGCACTATTTTTCTTCAGCCCCAACAGGAGCCGTAGCAA
>JAQXGO010000079.1 GCA_029006755.1 Clostridia bacterium
ATCAAATGCCTGCGGCATCGGGATGAAAGGTTGGATTGGCTCCGGTGCGGTTGCAACACTATAAACTGCCTTTTCTGTCTGGCTTTCCTCGCAGACTGGTTTTTTTGTCCATGTGTTTTCTTCTGTCAGCGAAATCGATGCAGTTTGTTTTGCGATCCTCGGTTTATTCTCAACCAAAGGTGTTTGCGCAGCTTCTTTGATAGGACAAGGATTCTCCGCATAAAGGGGCACTCGCACTGCCGGCTTTGCAGACACAGCCTTGGGAATCATATTCTCCATGATTTCCGGCTTGTTTTCCGGTTCCACTTTCAGCTGCCTTGTATCCCGTATCGCGTAAAGGCTATTCTTTGCACCCCAGTAGATCGCATCAAATATAGGCTTATCCTCAGCAAATTTGATTTCAAGCTTTGCCGGATGCACATTGACATCACAGAAACCCGGGTGTATATGCAAAGACAAAACTGCAACCGGGAAACGCCCTGCCATAATCTGCCCCTTGTACGCTTCTGCCAGTGCCACATAAAAACTTTTGTGCATGACACAGCGACCGTTTACAAAAAAGGTTTGAAACGTGCGATTGGGTCTTGTAAGCTCACTTTTTCCTATAAGCCCCTGCACCTCAACGCCATCTTCCTTATAGGATACAGGGAGCATAGCATCGGCAAAATCGCGTCCATAGAATGCCGCCACAGCATTTTGCAGACATCCATCCCCCGGCGTAAAAAAGATTTCCTTTTGATTATGGATCAGGCGAAAGGAAATATCCGGCCGTCCTAATGCAATTTTCCGCAAGGTGTCCTCCACGTACCCTGCCTCTGTCGCATCCCTTTTTAAAAACTTCATTCTTGCCGGCGTATTAAAAAACAAATCCCGCACCATAACCGTTGTCCCTTGTGGGCAACCGGCCGGTACAATATCCTCTATTTCTCCTGCACGTACTATGGCACGAACTCCAATTTCTTGTTCTGCTTCTTTTGTGACCAGTTCCACCTCTGCCACAGCGGCAATGCTGTATAATGCCTCCCCACGAAAGCCTAAGGTTACGATATTCTCTAAATCTTCTCCTACCGAAATCTTGCTTGTCGCATGTCTGCAAAAGGCAACCGGTACATCCTCCTCCGCAATGCCGCAGCCATCATCGGTTACTCGTATCAACTTAACGCCACCTTGCCGGATTTCAGCTACGATGTGCTTTGCACCGGCATCAATCGCGTTTTCAACTAGTTCCTTTATGACAGAGGCAGGCCTATCCACAACTTCGCCTGCGGCAATCATAGCAGCAACTTCGCTCGGTAGCTGTTTGATTCTTGCCATTCCTATCTCCCCTATCTGTTCCGCTTGTCCGTCCAATTCTCCTTAATAACCTGTCGCGCGCGCGCGATAGCCAGCGTTTCCTCCGGCACTGCGTCTGTAATGGTCGAACCGGCAGCAATATATGCACCATCTCCCACACTGACCGGCGCAACTAAGTTCGTGTTACAGCCGATAAAGGCGTTATTGCCAATGGATGTTCTGTGCTTTATCTTCCCATCATAATTGACCGTAACCGTGCCGCAACCGAAGTTCACCTTCTGACCGACATCTGCATCGCCTACGTATGTTAAGTGCGACACCTTGGTACAATCGCCCAAGGTAGCATTTTTAATTTCCACAAAGTCACCCACCTTGCAGTTATCGCCAATCTGGCTGCCCGGACGAATATATGCAAAGGGGCCGACATGCACGTTCTTCCCAATGACTGCATCCTTTGCAACAGTCTCTACAATGTCCGTTCCCATCCCAACCGTACAATTTTCAAGCGTTGTATTCGGCCCGACAATGGCATTCTCTGCAATTTTTGTGTTTCCGTTTAAAATGCAACCCGGCCGAATTTCTGCACCGGCCGCAATTTCCACTTCCGGTGCAATATATGTATTCTCCATATTCCAAATATGTACGCCATTGGCCATATGCCGCATCGCAATGCGCTTTCGCATAATGCAATCTACCTCGTATAGCTGCAGCATATCGTTTACGCCGCCCATCTCGGCCGCATCCTCCATGCAATATGCACCGGTTCTTTCCCCTGCCGCGCGCAAAATGGCGATGGTATCTGTCAAATAATATTCTCCTTGTGCATTATCTGCACGAACGGCCTGCAGTGCCTGTTCTAAGGCCTCACGCCGGAAGCAATACATACCGCTGTTTACTTCTTTGATCTGTAAAGTTTTTGCATCAGCATCTTTCTGTTCCGTGATGCAAAGCAGTTGTCCATCCATATCGCGGACAATCCGTCCGTATCCGGTGGGATTTTCAAGGGCAGCCGTCATGACTGTCACAGCATTTCCTTCTGCCTTGTGAAACTGCAGCGCTTTTTGAATCGTTTCCCCTTGAATCAGCGGTACATCCCCGGAAAGAATAATCACGGTATCGACCTCTGCCGCTGCCGGCATAGCCTGCATTACAGCATGGCCTGTACCCAACAGCTCTTTCTGTTCTGCATACAAAACAGAATCTCCAAGCACTGCTCTTAATTCATCCTGCCGATGGCCGACGACTGCAATTATTTTATCAATGCCAGCGGCACGGCACGCACTTTCCACCCATTTTATCATGGGGCGCTGTGCCACAGCATGCCAAGCCTTTGCATGCGGCGAGTGCATTCTCGTTCCTTTCCCTGCTGCTAATATAATTGCTGCTGTTTTTGTCATATCGGTGTCCTCTCTTTACTCTGTTTTCTAAATGACACAAAAAGGCAAATGACACTCATTTGCCTTTTTGCCTTGCGCCCCTATTCTTCATCCATATGCAAAAGTGCTTCTTCATATTTCTTCATGATAGCATTTTGCAATGTTTCACGCATTTCTGCGTTAATAGGATGTGCAATGTCTTTAAATACACCTTCCGGTGTTTTACGGCTGGGCATAGCAATGAAAAGCTTGTCCTGGCCTTCAATTACCTTGATGTCATGAATTACAATTGCATTGTCAAAGGTCACAGAAACAACCGCCTTCATTTTGCCCTCGGCTGTTATCCGCCGTACGCGGATATCCGTGATTTCCATCTGGCATCTTCCTCTCGTTTATAGGTATGAAGCGTTTTCCCGCCCTTGTCTATTTATATTTTATCAAATAATTCAAGAAATTTCAATAAATTTACAAAATTTCTTGTATTTTTTTTAATATTTGATGTATAATATAACTATAATCGTAAAAAACGAAAGGAAATGATTTTTTGGACGCATTTGAACTTAGTTCATTAAAACGGGGTTCGCATGTACATTTTATTGGCATTGGCGGCATTAGCATGAGCGGTCTGGCCGCAATTTTGCTTGACAAAGGTTTTACCGTCAGCGGCTCCGATATGAACGCATCTCCGATTACGGATCACTTAAAAGAACTGGGCGCGACGATTTACATAGGGCAACGCGCTTCCAATATTCATTGTCCCGATGCTGTTGTATATTCAGCCGCCATTCATGCGGATAACGAAGAATTCATTGCTGCGCAGGCATCCTGTCCGGTGGTGATGGACCGTGCCACCCTCTTAGGGGCGATTATGAAACTCTATCCATACCCCATAGCCGTTTCCGGAACCCATGGTAAAACCACCACAACGGCTATGCTGACCCATATTGAGCTTGCTGCCGATTTGTCGCCTACAGTTTCTATCGGCGGTGAATTGCCTGCTATCCAGGGAAATGTCCGCGTTGGCAGCGGCGCGCATTTTATATGTGAGGCTTGTGAATATCATCAAAGCTTTTTGCGCTTCTTCCCGCTTGTCAGCATTATTCTCAATATTGAGGCAGACCATTTGGACTATTTTCGCGATTTAGAACATATAAAAGAAACTTTTCGTGCGCTAGCGGAGCTTACACCGTCCACCGGGGCTGTTATTATCAATAAAGACGACAAAAACACTTGCGATGCCATGGAGGGCGTAGCAAAAAATATGATTACCTGTTCTCGCATTGGCGATGCAGATTATGTAGCAAAAAATATTTCTGCAGAAGATGGCTGTCCTTCCTTCGAAGTTTGGGAACATGGGGAATGTTTGGGACAGGTTGCACTTTCCGTGCACGGAATGCATAATGTTTCAAATGCATTATGTGCCATCGCGGCCGCCCGATTTGTCGGCGTTGGTTTTCCGGCGATTCAACAAGGCTTACTCGACTTTCGCTGTGTTGGACGGCGTTTTGAAGAAAAAGGCACTGCTGCCGGCGTCACAGTTATTGATGATTACGCGCATCATCCGACAGAAATTGCTGCAACGCTTCGGGTTGCGGCCAGTACGGCAAAAGGTCGCATCTGGAGCGTGTTCCAACCGCATACGTATACGCGGACAAAGACGCTTTTTCCGCAATTTGTTTCTGCCCTCAGCGGTGCAGATCCTTTTATCCTGGACATATACGCCGCACGAGAAAAGGACACCGGACTTGTGAGTGCTGCGCAGCTTGCAGAAGCCATTCCCGGTGCAACATACATGCGCTCTTTTGCCGATTGCGCCGCCTATATTTTAGAGCACGCAAAACCCGGTGACATGCTTTTAACTATGGGTGCCGGAGATGTCAATAAGGTCGGCCTGCTGTTTTTGGATATGGCTGCCGGGAAAAATCAAAAAAATTTACAAAAAAGCTTGCATTTGTAGGAAAAACATGCTATAATATCTAAATGTAATTTATCGGTGTTCCGCTGTGAGCGTTTTTCTGCATCCATGAACACTGAAGAAAGAGAGGAATAGAACATGGATACAATTCGCGCAATTACCAGTGAACAGTTGCGTACCGATCTTCCTGCTTTAGAGATCGGTGATACCATTAAGGTTCATTTGAAGGTTAAAGAAGGAAACAGAGAAAGAATTCAGATTTTTGAAGGCACATTGATCGCCCGTAAAAACGGAGGTATCAGTGAAACCATTACCGTAAGACGTATTGCTTCCGGTGTCGGCGTTGAAAAGATTTTCCCGATTCATTCGCCCAGCATCAGTAAAATCGAAATTATTCGTCATGGTAAGGTTCGCCGTGCGAAGCTTTACTACCTCCGCGGCAGAATTGGTAAGGCTGCAAAAGTTAAAGAACGTCTGTAGAATGAAGGGACAGTTTTGTCCCTTTTTTCAGTCTGAAGGGAGTGCATAAAATGTCAGAACAAGAAACGGGAAAAAAGAGCGTGGGCAGAGAAATATTAGAATGGATTATGTGCATTGTGATTGCACTCGCCATCACTTTAGTATTGCGTAATTTTGTTTTTACTCTTGTACGGGTTGATGGGGCCAGTATGGAACCCACCCTGCATAATGGGGAACGTCTTGTTATGATTCGCCTTGGGTATGAGCCCAAAGCCGGCGATATTGTTGTTGTAGACCCTAATAATGGTAGTTCGGCTCCCTACATCAAGCGCATCATCGGCATGCCGGGTGATGAAATTGCCTTTCAAACTGCTTCCAACGGCGAGGTTAGCTTGTATATAAATGGTGTCAAAAAGGACGAAGCTTATATCAGTTCTGACATGTATCCGGGTAACGTAGGCAGCGGCGGCTACACAGTTCCTGAAAACAGCGTATTTGTCATGGGCGATAACCGCCCTAATAGTCACGATAGCCGTTCCAGCAATGTTGGTTTTATTCCATATGACCGCGTTCTGGGGCAGGCCGTTTTCCGCCTGTGGCCGTTAAACAGAGTAGGTACACCATAATGCAGATTCAATGGTTTCCAGGCCATATGGCTAAGACAGCAAGGCTGATTCAAGATAATTTAAAGCTTTGCGATATTATCATAGAGCTTGCAGATGCAAGGATTCCGGCTGCGAGCCGGAATCCTTATTTATCCTCTCTTTTGGGGAATAAACCGCGTCTTTTAATTTTAAATAAGGCAGATTTGGCTGACCCGGCTGTGAATACTTTATGGAAAAAACAGTACGATAGCCAAAATATTACTGCTCTTTTTGTGAATTGCCGCGGGGAAAAGATTTCGAACCTTGTGATGGATGCTGTCCGCACAAAGCTTGCTCCCCTCCTTGCTAAACGTGCAGCAAAAGGCATGCAGGGTGCCCCTATTCGCATGATGGTAACCGGGATACCAAATGTCGGTAAATCCACATTCATTAACAATCTTGCAGGCCGTGCCGGTGCGAAGACCGGGGATAAGCCCGGCATAACAACAGGTAAACAATGGATAAAATTAGCCGGTGGTGGTGAACTGTTGGATACGCCCGGCATGCTTTGGCAAAAGTTTGATGACAGCGAAACCGGTATTCGTCTGGCCTTTACCGGTGCTGTTCGGGATACAATTTTAGATATGGAAGAATTGGCGGTTCATCTTCTTTTATTTCTTCGTTCTGCTTATCCTGCGGTGCTGCATTCCCGTTATGGTATTGAGAATGTCACTAAAAAGGAAGGGTATCCCCTGCTTTGCGAAATTGCAGAGAAACGCCACTTTCTTGTGCGCGGCGGCGAGCCGGACACAGAGCGTGCAG
Organism: Clostridia bacterium; assembly: GCA_029006755.1. GTDB lineage: Bacteria > Bacillota > Clostridia > UMGS1883 > UMGS1540 > JAQXGO01. The sequence goes on from JAQXGO010000079.1 coordinate 6,450, forward strand.
CCAATGTATTGATTGACGAATGCCGCGGCGGTAAACTGGGCCGTTTTTCCTACGAGAGGCCTTAATTTCCGTCTCGTTTCTTTACAAATGATGAAATATATTGAATGACTTGACATTTCTATCCATTTTTAGTATAATAAATAAAAACAAATGGGTATTGGCAAAATGTGAGGGAGTAGCGGACGCAGTGATGTGTAACAAGTCAACATTCTCGGCTTTTTACAGCCTGGCTTGTTTTGGTCATTGGCGAATGACTAATTCGCGAGACTCATGTATAACTGTATGGCTATACATGAGCTTTTTTGCATATAATAGGCTTTAGTGTAACCTTCGGTTATGCTAAGGCCTTTTGTCTTATAAAAAAGGAGTTTTATTATGAAATACTATTTAGAAAATGAAGAATCGGTCTTATCTGATCTGCAATCCTGCAAAAATGGTCTTTCGGAAAAAGAAGCGGCTGCACGCCTCCTATCCTATGGCAAAAATCAGTTGCAGACAAAAAAAGGGAAATCTATTTTCGTTCGGTTTTTAGAACAGCTTATTGACCCTATGATTATCATTCTGATTTTGGCCGCCGCTATAAGTGGTGTTCTTGCCTTTGTAGAAGGAGAAAGCTTTGCGGATGTCATCATCATTATGGCTGTGGTGATTATCAATGCAGTTTTGGGCGTTTATCAGGAAAGTAAAGCAGAAAAGGCGATTGAAGCATTGCAAGAGATGTCCGCCGCGACCTCCCGCGTCATGCGGGATGGTAAAGTATGCATCATTCCAAGCGAAAACATTGTCCCGGGTGACATTATTCTTTTAGAAGCTGGTGATGCTGTCCCGGCGGATGCTCGAATTATCGAAAGCGCAAGCCTAAAAGCCGAAGAGGCCGCTTTAACCGGCGAGTCTGTTCCGGTTAACAAATTCATTGATATCATCCACTTAAAAGATACGGAAAAAGACGTTACATTGGGCGACCGTAAAAACATGCTCTATATGGGCAGTTCTATCGTCTATGGCCGCGGCGTTGCGGTTGTAACGGCTACAGGAATGCAGACGGAAATGGGTAAAATTGCGGATGCACTGCAAAAGGCAAGCGATAGTGAAACGCCCTTACAAATCAAACTGAAACAGCTTTCCAAAATCCTGACCTGGCTTGTTTTATGCATTTGTGCATTGGTTTTTGGCGTACAGATGATTCGTGCAGGCAGTTTGCGGGCTGATGTGATTCTCAATTCGTTTATGATTGCCGTTTCCCTTGCAGTGGCAGCGATTCCGGAAGGTCTTGCTGCTGTTGTAACCGTTGTGCTTTCTATCGGTGTCACGAACATGTCAAAGAAAAATGCCATCATTCGCCGTCTGACCGCGGTAGAAACCCTTGGCTGTGCACAAATCATTTGTTCGGATAAAACAGGCACACTGACGCAAAACAAAATGACCGTCGTTGACTATTTTGGTGAAAACGAAGCACAAATTGCTACCGGCATGGCACTTTGCAGTGATGCCGAGTTGGATACCGACGGCAATGTTTGCGGTGAACCAACGGAAGCAGCACTGGTTGCATGGGCAAACAAAATCGGCATTGATAAAAATGTATGGAAAGAAAAGATGCCTCGATGCGGCGAAGCTCCGTTTGATTCTGTGCGCAAAATGATGTCCACCGTGCACAAAAACGGCGATGCATATCTGCAATACACCAAAGGCGCACCGGATGTAGTGGTAGACAGATGCAAATACTATTTGCAAGATGGGGAACTCTGTCTGATGACAGAGGCGTATGCGGAAAAAATCAAAGAAGAAAACAAAAGAATGGCCGACAAAGCTCTGCGCGTTTTAGCGCTTGCACAGTATGTGCACCCCACTTTGCCCGATAGCTTCGACAGCGTTGTACTTGAAAAGGATCTTTGCTTTGTTGGCTTATGCGGCATGATTGATCCGGTAAGACCGGAGGTTCGCGATGCCATTGTTCGCTGCCGTGATGCCGGTATACAACCCATTATGATCACCGGAGATCATATTGATACTGCTGTTGCAATTGCAAAAGAACTTGGCATTATTACGGACGAAAGCACGGCTATCACCGGTGCACAACTGAGCGAAATGGACGATGCCCAATTCCAAAAGGAATTTAAAAGCATCCGTGTATATGCCAGAGTACAACCTGAACATAAAACAAGAATTGTCAATGCATGGCATTCCGCCGGCTATGTAACGGCCATGACAGGGGATGGTGTAAACGATGCGCCTTCCATAAAATCAGCTGACATCGGCGTTGGCATGGGCATAACAGGTACAGATGTAACCAAAAATGTTGCCGATATGGTTTTGGCAGATGATAACTTTGCAACAATTGTCGGGGCGGTAGAAGAAGGCCGCCGAATATATGATAACATTCGTAAGGCAATCCAATTCCTTCTTGGCTCCAATATGAGCGAGGTACTGAGCATCTTTACTGCCACTCTGTTAGGCTTCGTTATTTTAAAGCCTGTCCATTTGCTCTGGATCAACCTTGTGACCGATTGCTTCCCTGCACTTGCCCTTGGCATGGAAAAAGCGGAACCGGGCATAATGAAACGAAAACCTCGTAAAAACAAAGCCGGTATTTTTGCAGATGGTATGGGCTTTGATATTGCCTATCAAGGCATATTGGTCACTGTGTTAGTACTGATCTCGTACTTCCTTGGTCATTTTATAGAAACCGGGTCGTTTTCGTTAACAGATAGCGCCGATGGCACCACCATGGCCTTTTTGACAATGTCCATGGCAGAAATCTTCCATAGCTTTAATATGCGTTCCCAACGGCAAAGCCTCTTTACGCTTCATACGCAAAATAAAACATTGCTTTGGGCAGCAATCGGTTCTCTTGTCCTGACAACTGCCGTATGTGAAGTGCCGTTTCTTGCATCAGCCTTTGGTTTTACAAGCGTAGAGCCTATCGAGTACTGCCTTGCTATCGGGCTCGGCTTTCTCGTGATCCCCATTGTCGAGATAGTAAAACTGATACAAAGGCATAAAAAATAAGCTGCTACCGGATGCTTTCCGGCGCAAAGGATAGTGGAAGCAGCTCTGCTAACGTATGGGTTTTGATTCCTTGATCATAAGGCATATGAATCAGAAAATCGTCACTACAAAATTCACGCATTACCTGCCGGCAAATACCGCATGGCGGCAAAATATCCCCGGAAAGAATTCCGTTTTTGCCACCGCAAATTGCAATGGCGCTAAAGTGCATTTTCCCGTCGCTGACAGCCTTGAAAAAGGCGGTTCTTTCAGCGCAAACAGTTGCAGAAAACCCTGCGTTTTCAATATTGCAGCCTGTATAAACTGTACCATCTTCACATAACAATGCAGCACCGACCTGAAAGCCGGAATAAGGGGCGTATGCTTTTGCCATCGCCCCCACCGCTGCTTTTACAAGTTCTTCCTTTGTCATCTCAACGCCTTCCCAACCTGCATCTTTTTTGCAACCATCAAAAATGATGGTTGATTCGTTTCCTCACAAGTATTACCATTTTCTTTACTTTCCATACTTATTCTCTGCCTTGGAAAGCGTTTTTCCTTATCACTTTGTCAAAAACTTATTTTTTTCAAAAATATTGATCAGCAATATGCCAATAATCAGTCCTGCCACACCTTGCATTGCGTTTGCAGGGATATTTACAGCCGACGGAATAAAGCCATACAGAATGCCTTCAAATAAGAAGTAACCTAAAACCATAACCAATTCAGCCAAAGCGCCGCTGATGATTCGTGATGGAAGTTTGCCGCATTTATCCATCGTAACCTTATAAAAGAAGTATGCTGCCACTGCCATCAATCCTTTGATGACAAAAGTTGCAGGTGCATAGATCACATACCCTGAAAACACATCTGCCAACGCTGAACCTATTCCTGCGGCAAGAAAACCATATACGGGCGATAATGTCCAGCCTGAAAGCAGAACGATGCAGTCACCAAGATTCAGGTAGCCCTTCATGGGTGACGGTATTTTGATAATCATGGTTGCAATGCACGCAAGAGCAGCAAGCATGGCTGCTTTTGCAATTTTTTTTGTGTTCATAGAATCATTACCCCTTTACAAATTGTTTAGGATATTGTATAATAAAACTGAACATATTACAATTACCAATTAAGGAGTTTTTTATATAACCAGATGCGATATTTTATAGATGTAAATTCACAGCAGAAAGCCTATTTACAAATTTACCATCAAATACGAAACGACATAACCAATCATGTGTATAAATACGGGGATAGACTTCCTTCGAAAAGAACACTCGCTGATGAAACAATGACGAGTGTTATAACGGTAGAACATGCATACGAAATATTATGTGATGAAGGATATGCAGAATCTAAAGAGCGTATCGGATATTTTGTTACATATAGGGAGAAGGATTTTGTGCCTGTTGGGGAAACTGCGTATGCATTGAATACGATAAAAGAGAATTACATACACAGTGATGAGGAATTCCCATACACGGTGTATGTCAAGACAATGCGCAATGTGATTGCGCACTACGGAGAACAGATACTTGTTAAATCTCCCAATTCGGGATGTGTTGAATTGTTGCAGGCCATAGCGGACTATCTTGCAAGAGGAAAAGGAATTCTGGTTTCCCCGGAACAAATAATAATCGGATCCGGTGCAGAATACCTTTATGGACTGATTGTTCAATTTCTCGGTCGAGACAGAATATACGGAATTGAGAATCCTTCTTATGAAAAAATCCATTCCGTATACCAATCCAATGGGGCTGCATGTGATTTGCTAACATTGGGGGCAGATGGAATCCTCACTTCCGAACTTATGAAAACAAAGGCCTCTGTTTTGCATATAACGCCATTTCGCAGCTTCCCGAGTGGTGTTACGGCAAGTGCATCAAAAAGAAATGAATATATCCAATGGGCATCTTGCGGAAACCGAATCATTATTGAGGACGATTTTGATTCTGAATTTACGGTTTCCAGAAAAAATGAAGATACGGTTTTTTCCCTTGAGCCACTTCGCAGTGTCATTTACCTCAATACCTTTACAAAAACCATTGTCCCTTCTATGAGAATAGGCTATATGGTTTTACCCAAAGAACTGGTGCCTGCGTTTTTGCAAAAAGTAGGCTTTTACTCATGTACTGTGCCGATTTTTGAACAGTACGTACTTACAGAATTAATCAAAAATGGTGACTTTGAAAGACATATTAACAGAATAAGAAGAAAACGCCGTCAGGCATTGAAAGAAAAAACACCATTCTGTTAAACAAGTAAATTGCAATAGGCCTTCAGGTACATAGGAATGAAGTTATTTTTCCCATAGAACTGAAGAGACCGTATATGTCTTTCCAACACTTTCCACCTCTGCCGCAAGGTAAAAGGCACTGGCATCCTCCGGCACACGCACCCCAATATCCATGCCGGATACCGCAGCCTTGGTAGATTGCCACGTTCCCACAGGATAGGTAAATGCGCCCTTGCCATATTTATCGAATTTCTGATAGGTATAGGGCTCTGTCATATAATATAATGTTGCAGAAAGAATTCCATCACCGCAATCAACGCTTGCGCTGATTGCGCCGTCTTTCCATTTTGCAGAGAGCGATGGATATATGGTTCCGTTTTTGGCGACCATATCCGCAAAAAGATAAGGCTCCTCCCTATCTGCTGCAGCAATATGGGAATGTGAAAAATCCCGAAGGACTGAAAGCCTGGTTCGCGCATCGAATTCTTTGGTGCTCACATAGGAATGGCTGTGTGTATTGGCCGAAACGCTCGTATCCTCATCGCCGCAAAGCCATAGGATAGGCCCCTTATACAGTCTATGTTTAAACAGCCAACTTTTCTTTGTCTCCGGATTCTGGAAAAAACTACCGATATAGGCACGGTTTTCCTCCATGTAACCCCCAAGATAGATGGGAATGGCAAAATCAAACCGAGATTCCCAGCCTATAGCCAGGGAGGTAATCACGCCGCCCCAGGAAACACCGCAGACACCAATTTTATCAATCCGATCCAAGCTCCGCAAAACAGTATATGCACCTATTACCTTCATAACCGCATGGGTCATCCATTGATTTTCAAAGGGTTTTCCGGCGTTTTGCATTTCATCGTTTTGCGGGGACGGCATCTCACCGCCGTCAAATACACCGTATTCCCCATAATGCCAACTTCCGTCAACCCAATGGTCGCCGGAGTTAGGGCTTACCGGATAAAAGCCTTCCAGACTCATAGCAATGGCTGCATAGCCTCGTTTCATCCACTGCTTTACCCATTCCAGGTAAGCCTGCCCGGTTCGTCCATGTACCAAAACCACTGCCGGCACCTTGCCCTTCCCTTCCGGGATACCTAAATAGGCAAAAGTTTTATAGCGGTTTGGAAAAACCGGCGGCGCATCGTAGGTAATGGCAGTAATGCCGGGATACGACGGCCTAAAATCCGGGTATTCCTGTACATGGGGTGTATATTCTCTGGTTTTTTGCATAATGGCGTCAAGGCTATGATTTACCAAAAAATCGTCTGCCGGAAGGTCTCCGCAATTTGCAACATGATCTTTCATTTTCTTACTCCTTATGTTCCTCTATAAATGCCATAACCGGCTCCGGATGCTCCAGGCCGTGGGGGTGGTGGCCACAGCCGGGTTTGCTAATCACTTGTAAGATGCCTCTATTTTCTTTATAATGTTTCTCCAGTATGGCACCGTTTTCCACGTAGGGAACCAAGGTGTCCGCTTCGCCGTATACCAGTATGACCGGAATATGGTTATCGGTTAAAATGGAAAGCTTATCAATAGGATGTTCACGATAACAGATGAGCTCCGACATCGTCATACCGGTGGCAGTGTGGAATTCTTCAAACAAATTACCTTCCCCAACGCCTAACCCTGCCGGGATGGACAGCAGATTTAAGACAGGGGCATCCAGGTACAGGCATGACACCTTTTCCGGATATTTTGCAGCAAATTTTGTACCGATCAGGCCACCGCAACTCATGCCGACGGGAACGCATTTTTCGTACAAGCCGTATTCTTTTGCCAGGTAGTCTGCAAATCGTTTTTTAAGGTCCAAATCCTCGTCCAGGCACCATCTGGTTTTATTCTGAATAAAGGCCAGATGCCAACCCTCCCCCACCATCTTGGCTTCCATATCCTGGAAAGCACTGAAATACTCTGTTTTAAAAAGCCAGTATGGTCTTTTATTCTCTTCCTTTGGAAAAACCAAAATAGCCTCCCGGCCTTCAAACAAAAAATCTATACGGCGAAAGCCGTTCCATGTACTTTCTGTCATTGCAACTACCTCTTTTTATTTTTCTAAAAGAAACATATCATATCCACAAATTTCCGGAAGAATGACCTTCGTATAGCCATCTTCTACTGTAAAATCAACCGGCGTCTTTTCCGGCAGACGGTATACGTCCCGGTATTCGCCCCGTACATACACTTCTCTCCCTGCAGGCAAAACAACGTGTTCCTCAATAATACACATTTTATCGCCCCGCTTTTCCGGATAGCTGGTTTTAATGTGGAGAAGGTTATAATCCTCTGCCCCGGTTAATGTAACCCTTGCTGTGGAAGGGATGTTCCTGCATTTCACCTGCGGATTCGGCAGTAATTCCTCTAAAATCGAAGCCACCAGCTTTTTATGAAATACAGCGGCCTTCATAAAATAGGCTCTAAAAATCTGGAAGGAAATATGGCACACATTTCCCCTTTGAGCCACAACGCAGTGACCGGACGGCTTTTCCGGCGGTAAATATGCATTATAGTGCTCTCCATTCCAGCCTCTTTCAAAATAGGGTGGGATATGCTGGCCCTGGCCGTCCTCCGCATGCATTAAGATGCCGCCGGCATACATACTACGGACCATCTCGTCTTCCGGAAGCGTGTAGTAGCTATCCTCGGTTTCCTCCTTACCGTCCACCTGAATAAACTGCCAGGCAGGCATGGGAAACGCACCATCCCGGACACCGGCCCAGCCGCTGGATAAAACCTTGCCGCCGCTTTCCACAAAAGCCTCAAGCTTTTTTTCCAGATGTTCAGAAAGATAAATCTCGTCCGGCACAATAATCAGCTTATAGGGTGCAAAGTCCAGATTTTCGTTAATAACGTCAAAATCATATTTTAATTCTTGCAGCATACGGCCGGCCCCACGGACAGAGATATTGCGGCCCAAGCCGCCACGCATTTCCTCTTTTCCTATATAGGTTTCGTCATTTAAAATGGCCACCTCGGCAAGATATTTTGTGTTGTCTATCCAAGGTTCATACTCCATAACCCTTTCAAAAATCTCACCGATATCCTTATACATGGCACGATTGATATTCCGAGCCGGATGCATATGGTCACCAATGGAAACCTGCGCGCCGTTCTGCAGCGCTTCAAAGCAGTCATTTTCCAACGATATTTTCCCTTTATAGCCTCCGAAATCTGCCCAGCTCGACTGAAAACGGCCGGTCATATACAAAATAGGATCGCGGAACTTCCGCATATAGGCAACCTGCGTACCAAAAAAGTCATACCCCCAGCTGCCGGAAGGGAGACATTCCACCTCACCATGAGAGCTGACATCCATAACCTTCGGGTCGTCAAAAGGTACGCCTGTCTGCTGGCAAAGCTTACCCTCCGGCACCGCATCCCGTATCATCCGGGCAAATTCGTAAAAACTCTTGTAAGCCAAATAACGCCAATGGTTTTCGTTATGAATGTCCAGTCCAAGTCTTTTCATATCTGCCGTACATTTGGGACAGTGGCAGTAGGGGTTTGGGTTCATGCAATCAGCAAAAATCCCATCAATATCATACTTTTCAAACACCTCTTTGATAAGAGAGGACAGATACGCCCTGTAGCCGGGATTATTATAACACATCGTGCGGAAAAAGTGCGAGCCACGCTCCATATTGTTAATATGCCCGCTCTCGTCAATCCGGCACCACTCCGGATGAAGCAGCGCCTGGGTGTGGTTGAGGGAGGTATTGGTGTAACCTACAATCTTAATGTTTCGTTTGTGACATTCCCGGACGACATCCCCGAACATGTCCCCTTTCATATTCGGGTAAGGCACCCCGATTTTAGTGGGATAATACACGTAGCCAATATTACATTGAAAAAACATATTGATGATAGTAACATGTGCTTTTTCCAGAGTTTCCGCAAATTCAACCGCATCAAAATCATGCCCGAAATCATAAATTCCGGGCATGGTATGAAAGTCAATATGTATTGCTCTTTTCAGTTCCATATGATTCTCCTTCCATTATAGACGAACTTCATGACCTGTTCTGGCAGATTCGTAAATTGCCTCCAAAATCTTCATCACAGCAAGGCCGTCCTCTGCAGGTGCCTGGCAAGCAGTACCGTTTACAATGCAGTCAATAAAGTGGTTGATTTCTGCATCAAAAAGATCGACACCGCCTTTGTAGTGATCTGTTTTAATATTGATATCGGCAAGAAAATCGTTGTACTCACCCATAATTTTCACACCGTCGGACAAATCAAGACCGGCCTTGGTGCCGAAAATCTGGCGTTTTGCCATATCCTCGCCGTTAAAGCTGTAGGCGGTTTCAAGAAGGGTGGATGCACCGTTGTCGTAACGGATAATGGCAGAAGCAAAGTCCTCCACATCGCAAACATCATCGGGCTTTGCATCCTTTGGCTTCCAGCCGACCGAAGTTTTCAGGTAGTCACGCTTGCCGATATTGTCATACGATACTGCATAAACGCTGATTGGCTTGGGATTTCCCATTAAATACCGGGTAAGGTCGATCACGTGTACCCCAAGGTCAATGACCGGTCCGCCAGCAGAAATCGCACGATTGCCGAACCAGCCGCCGGGGTTGCCGTGACGGCGGACATACTGGGCTCTTGCATAGTACAAATCGCCTAAGTAACCCTTATCAATAAAATCTTTGGCTATGCGTGCATCGTTTGAAAAACGAAGTACAAAGCCAATCATAAGCAGCCGCTTATTCTTTTCCGCAATACGAATCATTTCCTCCGCTTCGGCTACGCTATAGGCCATAGGCTTTTCACACATGACATGCAGTCCTGCCTCTAAAGCCTTAATGCTGCAAGGCGCATGGGAGGAGTTATATACACAGACATCTGCCGCCTCCAGTTCTGGAAGTTCACGGAGCATGGCATCTTCATCCGTATACCTTCTTGCAATGTTGAATTTATCTGCGGTCTCATGCAGTCTTTCCTCGTTGATATCGCAAATAGCATATACTTCAGCTTTATCATTTTTCATATAGCTAGCTAAATGCGTATTGGCAATATTGCCGGCACCTATCATAGCTATTTTCAGTTTAGACATTCAAATTCCCCTTCTTTCATTCCATGGTTTTCCTAATGATGCTGTCTGCTTTTTTCGCTATCCGGTAGCTTGCCAGCACGTCCTCCATACTAGGATTTGCCGGTGCATCATATTCAATCATATCGAGAAGCGCTCGGTACTGTGCGCCGGTAGGCTTTCGTTTCCCTTTTATGTTAATGGTTTCGTAGGTTCCCTCCGGATATCGGTAGTATTCGATTAGATCGCCCTCCTCCTGGTTTTCACTTCTCGCGTACTCGTAGGTCATGCGAATTCTGCCGCAGGGACCAATAAATTCTTTCAAATTGCCGGAGGATATAGTATTCCCCCAGCCTGCTTCATAATAAGCAATAGAGCCGTCAGATAATTTGGCGGTCATAAGGCCATAATTATATATATGCTCCGGCAATGCATTCTCTGTTCTCTGCCCTATTCCGGAAACCTCCAGTACCTCCGCACCGGTAAACCAGCGCATCACATCGATATAGTGAACGCCACAGTCCAGTATAGGCGCTGCTTCGCGGATAAGATTTTCGTATTTTTCCCAGTCCATGGTGTGGTGGTTTTGCACCATACGCATTACAATAGGAAAGCCTATCGCGCCACCTCGTATCATTTCAGCCATTTTCTGCCACGTTTTGTTGTGCCTTAAAATATATCCAATCAGCACTTTCACATCCGGGTTCTCCCGAATCAGCCTATACATCTCCTCCGCCTCTTCCAGATGCGAAGCCAGCGGCTTTTCGCAGATAACGTGCTTTTTATGGGCAATACATTCCTTTAAAATCGCAAGATGACTGGAAGGATAAGTAGCAATAATGACAATGTCTACCTCGTCTGAAGCAACAACCTTTTTATAATCTGTGGCAACGTGTGCCGCATTATATTTCCGCGCAAAGAAATCTGCTCTCTCCTCTTTTATGTCACAGACATACTGCACACGTGCATCCTCTCTGGCATAAATATCATCCAAATGTGCCGCCCCCATAGAGCCGCAGCCAATCAGTGCAATATTATAGCATTGTTTTATCATGTTCCTCATCCTCTGTTATGGCTCCAATTCATCATGCTCTAATTCTTTTCAATGGTTTCCTTTAAAAAACCGAAAGCGGTCTTAATATCCTTTTCAGGACTATCTCCCACTTCTCGTTCGATGGTTAAAAAGCCGCGGTAGCCGATATCCTCCAAAGCTGCAAGGTATGCAGGAAAGTCCACGTTTCCGGTGCCTAAGGGTACCTCCTGAAAGTAGCGGATGCCCCCTACCTCCTCCGGCACCGGATGGACAACTTTGTAGATATATTCCGGATTACATTTTTGGAGCATTACCCCGTCTTTAGCATGGGTATGTACAATATAATCACGGAGGTTATAAACGGCCTGTACCGGGTCATCCCCTGTAACCATGACAAGGTTGGCAGGGTCAAGATTGACACCCAAGCCTTTCGAACCAATCTCATCTAAAAAGCCTTTTAGTTCCAGGGAGGTTTCCGGCCCGGTTTCAATCGCGAAATGGGCATCTGCACTGTCTGCATACCGGGAAAGCTCAAAGCAAGCCTCCTGCATGATTTTATAGCGATCATGGTTTTTGTCCTGAGGCACAACGCCAATATGTGTGGTGACAACATTGGTGCCAAGCTCCAGCGCCATGTCAATAATTTCTTTGGATTTTTCAATAATTTCCGGGTTGCGATCCGGGAAGCCGAAACCGCCGCCCATATCGCCGCAAATTGCGGAAAAGCAAAGGCCTGCACTTTCCACCTCATCCCGAAGCTCGCGGCGCATCGCGGGCGTAAGCTTATCCGGTGTGTTCTCTCCACGGGTAGCAAACATTTGGATGCCGACAGCCCCAATTTCTGCGGCTTTTTTGATAGCTTCAGCCCGGGGCAGGCGGAAGGATTCCAGCATTACGCCAATGGGGAACTGAAACATACGTTTCACTCCTTTTTATAGTATGAAATATTATATCAAAAGCTAACACAAAATGCAATACTAATTTACAGCATTCAAGATATTTTTGCGGCTATACATGCATTGCACATGATACCATTTTTTGCCAATAAAACATGCTCTCATTATGCTGTCGTTTCTGTAATGGCAAAATGATGTACTTCGTCAGGGATCAGCGCTTTTAAATCTGTATCCCATAGGTAATTTACAAGAACGTAATTTGCACCGGGTGCAAGACCGGACAGGGATATATCGGTTTTCCCGGTAACCGTCATCGCCGCAAAAGTGCTGGTAGTCACTTTATGCAGTGTCATCTTCTCGCCGTCCTTACGATAGATAGCGGTAAGCATCTGCGCGCTATCTTCCGCGCTTGCAGGTACAAACTGCCCAATGGACGTAATTGTATCAGCTGTTGAAAAACTACTGGCTTCCGTAGTTTCGCTGATGCGCCATGTAATCGTGTTTCCGTTTTGCGGTGCCGCAAAATTCGTGTAATATGCGATGGTTTTTGTACGCGGCATATCGGATATCAACATTCTTCCCCAAGAGATATCGTCCACCAGATAGTCCGGTGCATATGCTGTCGGCGTTGTTGCAATATCAATCTGCCGAATCGACATCGACGGAGCGCCCGCATTCACCTCTGTAAAACACACTTCCACATTGAACCACTTATTTTTGCATTGTTCGGTCGGTACAACGATACCCTGCGGGTATACTGAGGTTCCGTCTGTATAATACAAACCAAGTGTATAGGTCTCTGCTGCGTTCTGTGTCCCTTCCGGAATCAAAAGCTTCATGCGAAAATTCACCTTATAGGCAGATACACCGCCCAAATGATTTTTTGCCTTAATATGAAAAGCTTTAATAGCCCCGTTTTTTGCCTTCATGCGAAGGGCAACATTGCCGTCAGATTCAACTTCACGGTCGATATGTGTGCCAACATAAGTATAATTATCGATCAAACCCGCAGCATAAAGCGATGACCGGAAATTGTCTGCCGTATATCTTTGAAAATCTTCTCTACCCTCTAAGCTTCGCTTCACTTGATAGATGGAAATATTGTCCCACCATACCTTGCCCCTGTCCTGGTTCCATAGAGACAGCGCAATGTCTTTTTCCCCATCATAGACAAAGCCGCCTTCGTGTACCCAGTATTCGCCGTTTGTTTGTGTCGTACGATTTAAGGGACGAACATCATAATTGATCATCGAACCGCCGTTATAGGCTCCTCCCAAGTCACTTATATAACCGAGGCACA
>JAQXGO010000080.1 GCA_029006755.1 Clostridia bacterium
AGTTAGGCATGGCCAAGGCACAGGAAAGCGGAGTACATTTTCTGTCCGTTTTAGGCATTGTTGTTCTGCTGTGCGCAGTGTTTGGCATTTTCTACTTGTATTTTCGAAACTTTGCGAAAGAATACTTAGAAAACAGCAGTATTCTGCTGATGGTTGCCATCATCATGGTTTTAACGCTTTTACTAAGCAGTGTCGGCATTGTAAAGGACATAAACCCCTACATATTGCCGCTCGCAGTCGGTACGGCGCTTTTGGCGGTGCTTCTTGACGTTCGGTTTGCGCTTCTTTATAATACGCTTATGTCTGTACTCGGTGTATTGATTTTTAAAGGGGACGCATACTGTCTGATTTGTCTTTTGGCAAGCGGCGCATTCTCAGCCTTTATTTTTACCCGGGGCGGCGTGCGGCATACGCTTGTGTTTTCGGCGCTGTTGCAGGTGATTCTGTGCGGCCTTTTATACTTTGGGGTCGGCGTTTTAGAGGGGGTTGGCAATGGTGCGGCTCTTTTGCGCGGCGTGTATGGCCTTGCGGCCGGCGGCTTGACATCCGTGTTTGTAATCGGAACATTGCCGATATGGGAGTATGCCTTTGATGTAACAACCCCATATAAGCTTCTGGATCTGGCAAACCCGGAGCAGAAACTGCTAAAAAGGCTTTTAATAGAAGCACCGGGGACATATCATCATAGTCTTATGGTGGGAAACCTTGCAGAAGCAGCCTGTGAGGCAACCGGCGGGAACGGTTTGCTGGCAAAAATCGGCGCGTATTACCATGATATTGGAAAACTGCGGCGGCCACAGTATTTTAAAGAAAACCAATACGCAGAGAATCCGCATGATAAAATAACACCCATTTTAAGCGCATCCATTATTATATCCCATGTGAAAGACGGCGTTGAAATGGCAAGGCAGAATCGATTGCCGGCAGCAATTTGTGGAATTATTGCATCCCATCACGGCAATTCCAAGGTGGCGTTCTTTTACCATAAGGCGACCATTGAGAGTGAAGGAGAAGTCGAAGAAGCCAAATTTCACTATGACGGTGTTTTGCCGCATACAAAGGAGGAAGCGATTGTTATGCTGGCAGATTCTGTGGAAGCGGCAGTACGTTCTTTATCGGAAAAAACGGAAAAAGAGATTCGGGAAATGGTGCATAAAATCGTGCAGGGAAAGCTTTCTGACGGACAGCTTATGGAAAGCGGCCTGACTTTACAGGATATAGATAGTGCTGAGAATGCATTTGTACGTATGTTTTGCGGTTATTTTCACAGCCGCATTCAGTATCCGGAAATGAAGGATACTGAAAAAAAGACGGAATAGAGAAGGAGAAACAATGATAATAATACGAATGAGAAACGAACAAAAGGCACATTCCTTTACCATTCAGGCACGGCTTCTGATTCGCCGTGCAATTCGCGCTTCTATTGCGGCAATGGGCGGCGGCAACCATGAGGTCTCTGTATTGATTACGGATAATGCAGGCATACGGGAGCTGAATCGCACCTATCGCCAGATTGATCGGGAAACAGATGTGCTGTCCTTTCCGATGGAGGATGACGGACTGCTTTTGGGAGATATTGTCCTTTCCCTTGAAAAGGCGTATGCACAAGCGGAAGAGTATGGCCACAGCCCGGCAAGGGAAATGGGATTTTTGACGGTACACTCCATGTTGCATTTATATGGGTATGACCATATGGAGGAGGAAGAACGCGTCGAAATGCGCAGAATGGAGGAAAAAATTCTGGCTGCAATGGGTCTTTATAGAGAGGATGCGTAGCTGCCATAAATAAAAATTTGCATTTTTACACAGTGTGACATTTTCTCACAATATATCTTGCTATAATACCCTTAACTTGTCATTTGGAAGGGTGTTTAGTTTTGGAATCAACGATAGTAAAAAAAGCAAGAATGAAAGGGATGCCGGGGTTTTGGAAAAAGATTCGCCCGCGGCAGACCGCTTTATTGGTTCTGACCGCCTTGGTATCAAGAACAGAACTGTTTGGTGAAATTATGCCATTTGGTGCGGCGCTTTATGCGGCAGAGTATATTCATACGCCGCCGTATGCGACCAGCATCATTGCCATACTGGCAACAGTTTTTCCAACCTTTATGCCAATGGCTTCTTTGCGGTATGCGTTAAGCATTCTGCTCTTTTCCATTTTGATGTCGAAAAAAGGAAATGTAATCTGCAAAAGCCCGGTACGTCGAGGGGCGGCTATGGCCGGATGCGTCTTTTTGTCCGGTATGGGGCTTCTTTTGTGTGGGCAAATTCTAATGTATGATTGCTTCGCCCTGGTACTGGAAAGCGGCATTACATTTGGAAGTGTTTGCCTTTTTGCCAATGCAAAAAAGTCGTTTTTGCGCGGCACAACCGGCGAAAGCCCACTGGCAATGCTTTCTGCATCTGCCTTGTGCGGCATTGCAGTTTTGGGGGTAGGAAATCTGTTCAGCCTTTGCGGGTTGCATGTAACGGCTTCGCTTATGGTGCTGACGCTTTTGCTTCTATCCCATAAAAACGGCTTGACAGCCGGGGCAATAGCCGGTATTACATTAGGCCTATTAGCTACCTTCGAAAGCGGAAATCCGGTTTTGGGTGCGTTTGCAGCAGCAGGTATGGCAGCAGGATATTTTTCAAGGTATGGCAAGGCAGGGGCTTGTGTCGCATTTATTGTTGCCAATTCTGTGATTACCTTTTATACCGGAGGTACAGCGGAACTTGTACTGAATTTATATGAAATATTAGCGCCTACCATTATCTATTTGGCGATTCCGCATAGTTTTATAAGCCGTACCGGGATAAGCAGGGCGGTCAAGGGCCAGGAAATGCGCATGAAGGGCCTGATTGCGCAAGAACTTTCTGAAAAAGCGGATGCCTTTTCGTATCTTGCGAATGTCTTGTCGGACATTTCTGAACATAAACTATGCAGCACCAATGCAGCCGCATCTGTCTTTTTCGATAGGGCAGTACGCAAGGCGTGTGAGGGATGTCATAGAATCGAGTATTGCTGGAAAAAGGAATTTAACCGTACCTACGCTGCCTTTTTCGTGTTGCTCGAAATCTGCAATCGGGAAGGACAGGTTACGGATGCAGATGTTCCGATTTCCTTATCGCAAAAGTGCATGCGGCGAGAAGGGCTGCCGATGGCCTTTAACCACATGTACGAGGTGTATAAGGTAGACAAGCTTTGGGAGGGCCGCGTAATGGAAAGCCGAGCGATTGTTACCAAGCAATTGGCAGGCATGGCGGAAATCCTGCGAGAAATGAATAAGAAAATGAAAAGCGACATGGCTTTTAGCCATACAATGGAAGAAATGCTTCGTACATGCTTTATGGAGAACAATGTACCGGTTTACGATATTTCTGTCATTGAAAAAAAGCATGGACAGATGACCGTTCATTTATACACGGATAAAACACAGGATATGGACAGAATTGCCATTTTGGCCGGCACTATTACCGGAGACTACATGGAGCCTATGCGCGAGCGAGATGGGCATATCCGACTTACGTCCGTACAGAGCCTATGCCTTCTGGTGGGCGGCTGCGGTGTTTCGAAGGAGAAGAGCCCGAAAAGCGGTGACAGTTATGACAGTCTGTATATGGACAGCGGTGCCTATTTACTTGCAATCAGTGACGGCATGGGCAGCGGTGAACGCGCCGGGCGGGATAGCCGTGCCACAATCAATATGTTAAAAACGCTTTTATCTGCCGGGTTTGATACGGATACGGCGATTGGACTTGTCAATTCTGTGCTGGTGTTAAAATCTGCGGAAGATGCCTTTGCAACCATTGACCTTGCCTTAATCAATACAAGAAGCGGAAATGCGGAATTTATTAAAGTCGGCGCAGCAGATAGCTTTATTAAACATGGAGAGGAGGTGCGGCTTATTTCATCCGGAACACTGCCGGCCGGTATGCTTGGAGCGCCGGATGTTGCAAGGTTTTCAACATGCCTTGTACCCGGCGATATGATCATTATGCTGACAGATGGCGTTGCTGACGCAGACAGGAGCAATGGGGATACTGGCTGGATTGTAGATATTATCAGGGCGTATACCGGGGTAAATCCGCACGAATTATCACAAAAGATTATGGAGGCTGCCAAAAAACGTGCGGGAAACAAAATAGCAGACGATATGACCGTTCTTTCAGCCATTGTTCGTTCTGCAGAGAAAGCTGCGGAAATCGTTGCATAAGATCCGATAAACTGGTTATACTTTCCAATGTAAAAATTATCCGTTTCGGAGGTGCGTATGCATACAAAAAAGGTATTTGTTCTAAAAAACTTTAAATCACCCTATATTGAGCAAGCAATTTTCATTCTGAGAGAGGATACAGCACCGAATGCACCTCTTTCCGATGCAGTTGCAGAAGCGGAGCGCATTGTGGAAGGGTTCTTGGAAAACAAACAAGGCAGGCAACAGCAGGAAAAACATCGATTTTTTCATTGGACGGCTGTTCTTGGCAGTCTGTTGATTGCGGTAGGGCTCATTCTGTTTATTTGCAAAGGATTTTTTTCATAAACATACGGTTTTATATACGAGAAAGGAAGGCCCTTTGATGCATGTGTACATCGAAGGGCTTGCATGTGTTTCGGCATTCGTAAAATCATGTGTTGTTTTTACAATGAAACTGTGCTATACTTACAAGGAGATTAGAAAATAGAGGTACAAAATGCAAATACGGGAAGCTATTATTGTGGAAGGAATTTATGATAAAATTAAGCTCAGCAGCATTGTGGACGCGGTGATTATTCCGACTTATGGGTTTTCGATTTTTACCGATGCACCGCGGCTTGCTTATTTACGCAATCTGGCAAAAAAACGGGGGCTGATTCTTCTTATGGATGCAGATGCCGCCGGGCAAAAAATACGCAATTTTTTAGAAGAACAAATGCCGGCCGGCACAGTAAAAAATGCGTATATCCCCGGCATAGAAGGAAAGGAAAAAAGAAAGAATAAGCCATCTGCCGCCGGATTTTTGGGCGTGGAAGGCGTACCGGCAGAGGTGATCCAAAAAGCACTGAGCGCGGTGGCACATACGACAAATCATGCCGAAAATCCTATTACAACTGCAGATTTTTACCAAATGCGGTTATCCGGGCATGCAGATAGCAACAAAAGGAGAGAACAACTGGCGAAGGCATTGGGTTTGCCCCCAAGGCTTTCCGGAAAAGCACTTCTTGCGGCAGTCAATGCGGTTGTCAGCCGAACTGAATTTTTGGAGTTATGTCTAAAAAATGCAGATGAAGGATAGCATAGGAAAAGTGTAAAAACGAGGAAGTTAGTTTTTTCATTGAAATTCTTGACAGAGGGACGAAAACCATATATAATAGATATGGTTTAGGCTCGGTTCTATTGTTCCGGGTCTTTTGTGTGTAAATTACAGAGAAGGGAACCATAAAGATGCTTTCAAATAGAAATGATCGTGCGTTAATAACAGAAAAGGATTCAATGGGCGGCAGGGGTACTTTAACACTCGACAAGCTGCTTTCTGCACCCAATGCGCCGGAAATGCTGCGTACCTTTGCCGTTGCTACGCTTGCACCGGGGGCTGCGGTGGGGTATCATATACATACAGGGGAAAGTGAGTCCTACTACTTTCTTTCCGGAGAAGGGCAATATAATGATAATGGAAAGCTCGTATCTGTTTCTGCCGGGGATGTAACATTCACGCCTGACGGAGAAGGACATGGAATTGCAAACGTGGGGGAAACGCCGTTGGAGTTTATTGCCCTGATCATAAAAGATGCGGAATAAACGGCAAGCTCGCCTTGCCTAGAATGGAGTAGAATATGCAACAGTTTATCGATGTATTTAATTTAATTGTATTTCTCGTTTTTTCGATTATGTATGCCTATCAGGTTATTTATACAATTGTAGGGTTTATTTATAGAAAGCCTGTACATAACGATGCACCGCCTAAGGCTTTTCATCGTTTTGGCATTATTATTGCAGCCAGAAATGAATCTGCCGTAATAGGAGAGTTGTTGCGGAGTATTGCCAATCAGAATTATCCGAAAGATGCTTTGGATGTCTTTGTGATTGCGGATAACTGCACAGATAATACTGCCGAAATTGCAAGAGAGCACGGCGCGTTTGCGTATGAAAGGAATGATACTTCGGCAATCGGAAAAGGTTGGGCACTGGATTTTCTTTTTAAGAAGATGATTGCTGAAGGGCGCTTTGATGATTATGAAGGCTTTTGCGTGTTGGATGCTGATAATTTGTTGGATGAGAACTTTATTGCAGAAATGAACAAAATGTTTGACCAAGGCCATCGCATCCTGACTAGCTACCGAAATTCAAAAAATTACGGTGCAAACTGGATTTCTGCCGGATACGGCCTTTGGTTTATGCGTGAAGCACGGTATTTAAACAATCCGCGTATGCGCCTTGGTGCAAGCTGCGCAATTTCCGGTACAGGATTTTTGGTGCATCATGATATTATTGCAAAGCATGATGGTTGGAAGCACCATTTGCTGACAGAGGATATTGAGTTTACAATTGATAGCGTAATCGATGGCGAAAAGGTTGGATATTGCGAACATGCGGTGCTGTATGATGAACAGCCAACTACTATGCAGCAATCATGGGTACAGCGACTTAGATGGTCTAAAGGGTTTTATCAGGTCATCTCTCATTACGGCGGTCGGCTATGGCGGAATATTTTCCACGGAAAGGGCAAGGTGCTTTCTTGCTTTGATATGTTTATGACCGTAGCGCCTGCTTACCTTGTGACAGTGCTGACACTGACGATTAATTTGGTTGTTTTTATTGTTGCGGCAATCACCCACATGGGTGCAGGCCTTATGTGGGCCACAGGCTCTGCAGTTGTAAGTGCACTTGCCAGCTTCTATGGGGTATTCTTGTTTATGGGTACATTAACCTTGATTACAGAATGGCGAAACATTAAATGCCCGGCAAGGAAGAAAATCGGGTATATGTTCCTGTTCCCCTGCTTCCTCTTTACGTATGTACCGATTTCTGTTGTGGCACTCTTCAAAAAGGTTTCCTGGCAGCCGGTAGAACATACGGACGTTAAAACGCTGGATGAAGTGCGATAAAAGGATTTAGAGAGGTCGCAGCAAAATGCACAGACCGCATAAAGCATACTATTCTTGAGAATATGCGGATCAGGCTTATCAGAGTCAAAAAGTTAGGGTGGAAATTCACTAAACCATGCATTTCTTAAAATAGAAATGCTCAGACTGTCGAAAAACTCGGTCTACCAAAAGCAAAGTATATATTGCATTTAAAAAGTTGACTTCTGTGTCCTTCAGCGCAGCGCATATCAAAATGTTAAAACCGCAAGGAAAACGTCGAATTTCCCTTGCGGTTTCTTGTTTTTTACGAATGCAAACTCTACCGTACCATCGTACGCCGACGAATTTGCGTTCGCAAAATATACCTTCGTTTTTCAACCTCTGACCAGCGTGTCGACTTTATCAACACGCTGTGCATTTCTTAAAATAGAAATGCCTTATGCTATGAACAAACTTCGCCTCTCGACGTACCTGTGTACGCCTTCGGGGGATCCAAAGCCTACGGCTTTGGCGCAGTTTGTCCATTCTGCACTTATTTTTCTTCTGAAGCTTATTCTATCTTAGTAATGCATTTTCACGCATCACCAACAAAGCCCATAAATCCAGGCAAGTATTGATTCTTTATTATATCCACCAAGCTTTTCTCGGTTGTTCATAAATAATCACTTCCTGCAAAAATTGAATCGCTTTTTCAAGGCCTTCCTTTGGACTCATCAGTTTGTCTTCGTGTTCAATGCTGATTACACCGTCATAGCCCACTGCCTTTAAGGCACTGATAATTGCATTCCAAACTTCCTTTCCGTGTCCGTATCCAACTGTTCTAAACACCCATGAACGACCGAGAACATCCTTATAAGAGCCTACATCAAGCACACCGTTTACGCTTGTGTTTGCTTTGTCTATTTTTGTATCCTTTGCGTGGAAGTGATAAATGGCATTTGCCTTCCCCAAAGCCTTAATGACCTCGACAGGGTCCATTCCCTGCCAAAAAAGGTGACTCGGATCAACATTTGCACCAATGATATCCCCAACTGCCTCGCGAAGCTTGAGCAGCGATGAGGTGTTATACACACAAAATCCGGGATGCATTTCAAACGCGATTTTTTGAATCCCGTGTGCTTTGCAGAACGTCGCTGCCTGCTTCCAGTATGGAATTAGAACTTCGTTCCACTGATACTCCAGAACTTTCAGATAATCGGGTGGCCACGAACATGTTACCCAGTTTGGCTGAGTGCTGGTGGCACTATCGCCGGGACAACCCGAAAAGTCTACTATTGTAGTAACCCCCAATTTTTCTGCAAGCAAAACTGCATTTTCAAAATCGTTATGGAACTTTTGTGCGATTTCCTTATTCGGGTGCACCGCATTGCCGTGGCAGCTGATTGCCGCAATTGTCATATTGTTTTCTGCAAGAATTTGCTTAATTTCATCCATCTTTGACTCGTCTGACAGCAGTACCTCCGGGTCAAAATGCGCCTTGCCGGGATTCCCACCTGCCCCCATTTCAAGTTGCTGCACTCCAAGTGAAGCTAAATACTCTACCATTTCCTTAAATGGCATTTCTGCCAGAACAGGATTAAAAACGCCTAACTTCATTTTATAATCTCCCCCTTCAAATCCATCATGCGCCGATTCGCAGTTTGCACCGCTCGGCATGATGGATTTTAAACTACAGATCAAGAGTTTTCAGATACTCTCTGCTCATTTTTGCAGCATCCAATGGATCTCTATCCACAGATGCATCCTGTTCAACTATAACATACGCAACACCTGCTGCTTCTGCTGCCTTAAGTATTGCAGGAAAGTCCTGAATACCGCTGCCCACAGGAACAAACTTAAAGCCGTTCTCCTCTCTGCTGCTCTTCTTTATTTCTTTACCGCTCTCGTCTATAAGTGCATAAACAGGTCCGCCTCCAAGCTTTTCACAAACAAAGTCCTTAAGGTGAAGAACTTCTATTTTGCCGTTATACTTTTGGATGTATTCGGCAGGATTTTCCCCTGCATAGTGAATCCAACAGGTATCAAACTGCGGCATGAGCATATCATTGGGGATAGAGCTATATAGCTTATCCAAAATATACTCACCGTTTATCTTTTGAAATTCAGAATCGTGATTATGGTACATGAGCTGAATACCACCCTCGCGGAGAAGCTTTGAAACATTTTTAAACCTTTCTATTGTCTCGTCCCAATTATTGTAAAATTCATCTATATTAAAATGAGGAAATGCACAATATTTTACACCTAGAGTTTTGAGGTAATCAACGGCCTTCTTACCATCTTTCTCAAACAAATCTATAGTCTGATGTACTGAAATAGCCTCCAGACCGTACTTGTCTAAAATGGCCTTGATTTCCTCGGCTGATTTGTCGAAGTATCCTGCAAACTCAACATAGTCATAGCCCATTTCTTTAACAGCCTTCAGTGCCGCATCCATATCTTTTTTCATTGCTTCTCTAATGCTGTAAAGCTGAATACCAACCTTAAATTTTTTCATAATACTTATCCTCCTAATACCTACATTTCAGGGATTTCTACTGCAATTTCTTTTCCAAGCTTTGCGGACTGTATGATAGCATCAATAATTGCCTGGTTAATCATGATTTCCTTTGATGGAACAGGTGCCTCTCCACCGTTTTTAACAGCGTCAAGGAAGGTTCTCATCTTGTAATAGAAGTTACTGTGCTTACGGGGTGGCAGCATCGGGAATTCGGTACAAACGTCCTTCCCTGCAACTCTTTGATAAAGCTTAAGGTTGCCGCCTATTGTGCCGTTCCAGCATTCTGTTGACGGAATTCTGAGACTGCCCTTTGTCCCCATAATGATGGTGTCGCCGGGAGTATCAAGATGCATTGCCCAAGCAATTCTGAAATCAAGAATAATACCTCCTTCTAAACGCACAAAACCTGCCGCAAAGTCCTCAACGCCAAAAATTTCAGCATATTCCTCCGGCTTGCCCTCTGATTTGAAGTAATCAGGATCCTTGCCGAAGAAATTTGCGGTATAGCCTGTTACTGTAAGCGGCTTTGGATATCCGATTGCGTTAAGCACCATATCCAGTGAATAACAGCCAATATCACCCATTGCGCCGATAACGCCCTTGTCGGCCTCAATGAAGGTCGTTCCGAATGGTGTAGGAATACCGTGGCGTCTGCCGCCTCCGGTCTGAATATAGTAAACATCACCCAGCGTGCCTGATTGAACAATCTCTTTCACCATCTTCATATTATCGTCAAATCTTGGTTGGAAGCCTATTGAAAGAATCTTGCCGCTCTTCTTTTCTGCCTTACGAATCGCAACAGCCTCCTCGAGTGTAACACACATTGGTTTTTCCAAAAGAACATGTACCCCATGTTCTAATGCGTAAATCGCACACTCTGTATGCGTGGAATTGTATGTACAGATACAAACTGCATCCACTTCGTTTGCATCAATCAGTTCCTTGTGGCTTGAGTAACACTTTACGCCTGCAACGCCATTGTCTGTAAAGAACTTTTCAGCTTTGCCGGGAATAAGATCTGCGCCTGAAATGATTTCAACATCAGGCATCTGAAGCAGTGCTTCCAAATGCGATGCCGCAATCCAGCCTGTACCGATAATACCAACTTTGATTTTTTTGGAAGTATCGACTACATCCTCACTTTGATTTACTTTAAATGCGTCCAATCCTTTATCCGCCATTTTAGATTCCCCTTTCGTATTGATTTTTTGGATTGACTTTGATAGAATAAGTATACAATATGTTTTGTCATAACGCTACACGCATTTCAACTTATAATTGTACAATTTTTGCTTTTGGGGGTTTGATCATTATGCGCGAAGAATTTGTTAAATTTGAAAACAATATTTCGATTCATATAAGGCATGCGACTGTTCCGCCCATTGACCCAAAAATTCCCTTCATGCAGAGAACAGAATTAGTCAGTGATTTTCATCTTCACAATGAATATGAATTCCTACGTATCAATCGTGGAGTTCTTCGTTGCGTCACGCTGGATAATGAGTATCTTCTCCGGGAAGGCGATATTATGTTTGTCAATAAGTATATTGCGCACAGCACCTATTTTGAAAATAATCGCACCCACTATTCCCTGATACAGTTCAGGCTGCCTTCGGAAAGCGATTCCATAATGCAATATATTTCCAGGTTTAAAAAAACTTTCGATATTTCGGCTTTTGTTTTTAAGAAAGATGAGGAAAGGTCAGTTGAAATTCAAAAATATATTCAGGCAATCCTCCATGAATATAACAATCAAGAACCCTTTTGGAAAGATTATGTGTATAATCATATGCTTATGCTGATCACTGCGCTGCGCAGACATGGGATTCTTTCAAAAAGTATGCAGAATAATATGGAGAACATAAACAAGATAAGACCCATACTGGAATACATAAACGAGAATTATGCTGATAATATATCGACCAATGATTTAAGCCGTATGATGCACTTTAATGAAACATATTTTTGCCGTATGTTTAAAAGTATTGTTGGCACAAGTGCGCTCAATTATATAAATTTTGTGAGAATTTGCAAAGCGGAAAAACTGTTGGAAAAGAACGTAGGCATTCTGGAGATTGCCCATGAAACCGGATTTGCGTCTGCCTCATATTTTAATCGGATTTTTAAGCAATATAACCATCGCTCTCCCAGTGAGTACAGAAAAATTTTATGCAATAGAGAATTTGAACAATAAAAATACCATAGCTACTTTGTTCTTTCGCCCTTCAATCGTATCGCCCGCAAGCAAACCGTGGAATCAATGCGACTGCTTCTACGAATACAAAAGAATTATTATGATTCATTCCGTTTTTTGTAGCTTTTTTCTGTCTGTTTTTTCTGGGAGGGCACAACATGTCAAAGGGATGGTTTGTTGACAACTTTTGCCGAATTATAAATGTAATAAGGACTGTTTTCGGGATTGAAAACAGTCCTTAAAATTATTTGCTCATATAAAACTTGTTTTTTTCTGTCAAATTCTGATATACTCTGTCGAGTGCCTCACCGAAACGTTGGAAATGTACAATTTCTCTTGCACGTAAATATTTAATTACGTCGCTGACATCCGGGTCATCACTCATACGCAATATATTATCATACGTAGCGCGCGCCTTTTGTTCGGGTGCTATCGCATATGCACAACAAATCAAGGAAAAATTGGACAAACATTCCGCTGCACAAAAACCGAGAAAACGCCGTAATGACGCCCTTTGCGGCGTCTTTTTTGTTGTTTGCAAGCTGTAAAAA
>JAQXGO010000081.1 GCA_029006755.1 Clostridia bacterium
AAGCTTTATAAAGAATTGGAAGCGGTGCACAAAGAACAGGATGAAGAAGCAGAGACCACAGAGAATACAGAGAACTTCGAACTTGTTGCAACCCTTAAGACGAAGGCATGTCGGTTGGAAGAAAAGATTCACGAACTGGAAGAAAAAATTGATAATGTACCGCTTACTATTCAAGATGTTGCAGCTGTGATAGAGGGATGGACGAAGATTCCGGCAGGCCAAATTACAAAGGAAGAGTCCGCGAGGCTTTTAGACTTAGAAAATGTCCTTCGGAAAAGAGTGCGCGGGCAAGAAGAAGCGATTCAGACTGTCGCGGCTGCTATGCGTAGGAATCGTGCCGGACTTTCTGCATTGCATCGACCTGTATCGTTTATATTTACAGGACAAACCGGCATTGGCAAGACAGAGCTTGCCCGTGCTCTTGCAGAGGCGCTTTTTGATTCTGAGGATTCGCTGATTCGTATGGATATGTCAGAATATATGGAAAAGCATGCAGTATCCAAGATCATCGGTTCCCCTCCGGGATACGTGGGGTATGATGATGCCGGACAGCTTACAGAAATCATACGCCGGCGTCCGTATTCGGTCATTCTTCTGGATGAAATTGAGAAGGCGCATGCGGAGGTATTGAACATCTTTTTACAGATATTGGAGGATGGACGGATTACCGATAGTCATGGCAAGCTGATAAGCTTTGAAAACACGGTTATCATTATGACTTCAAATGCCGGCTCTGATTATAAAGGGGCAGCGCCCGGTTATACTGCAGCACCGGAGGAAGCAAGCAAAGAAAAGGCAGAAAAGGCTCTCCGCAGTTTCTTTAGACCGGAATTCTTAAACCGCGTGGATGAAATTGTTTTATTTGCTCCATTAGGGAAAAAGGTTCTTCTTGAAATACTAAATAAAATGCTCGATGAATTCGCAGTCATTTTAAAGGAAAAGGGCATGGAATTTACTATAACGGAGGAAGCAAAAGAGTTTTTACTCGAAAAAGGTTTGGATGAAAAGAATGGCGCAAGACCGCTTCGACGCGCCATCAGCAAGAATTTAGAAGACAAAGTGGCGTATTTGCTCATTTCCGGTGATTTAAATGTGGGCGATGGCATTGTCGCCGAAATGGAGAATGGCGCGCTTATTGTTAAAAATCGTAAGGAAAATGTCTAAAACCTCTTGCCAAAACGATGAGAACATGATATAGTATACGCAGTATGATGAAGGAGGTGTAGGAAAATGGCATATGTAATTAGTGAAGATTGCATCAGCTGTGGTGCATGTGAGGCGGAATGCCCGGTTTCTTGTATTTCTGCAGGTGATACAACTTTTGTAATTGATGCAGATACATGTATTGAATGTGGGAACTGTGCAAATGTTTGCCCGGTGTCCGCACCCCAGCAGCAGTAGTGTAAAGAAAGGGCGGGATTGTCCGTAGGGCAATCCCGCACAAACTAACATGAATGAATTTGAAAGAGCGGATGATTTGCAAATTGGCGGGCTTTCTATATGGCAGGATACGCGGGAATTTTGTTTTGGTGTTGATGCGGTACTTTTGTCATCCTTTGCAGAGGTGCGCAAAGGGGATAGGGTGCTGGATTTGTGTACAGGAAATGGGATTGTTCCGATTCTCTTGCATGCAAAGACAGAGGCCTCTTGTATTTATGGGATAGAGATAAATCCTGTGCAGGTAGCACTTGCAAAACGAAGCGTTTATGACAATAAGCTTACATCCGTTTCTATTTTAGAAGGAAATATAAAGGATGCCGTTGCATTAACCGAAGGGAAGAGGTTTGATCATGTCACATGTAATCCGCCATACATAAAAGAGGGAGGATTGCAAAATCCAAGCTATGGCAAAGCCATTGCGAGGCATGAAATACTGTGCACGCTTTCCGATGTGGTTCAAATCGCCGCGCGTGTACTGCAATACGGCGGCCGCTTTTCTATGGTGCATCGACCGGATAGGTTGACGGATATTTTGTCTGTCATGCGACAGTATAGGATAGAACCGAGAAGGCTGCGGATGGTACATCCGCGGGAGAATGCAGCGGCTACGCTTGTTTTAATAGATGGGACATTGGGCGGAGGCACTTTTTTACGCGTGATGCCGCCGCTTGTTTTATATCAGCAAGATGGGACATATACGAAGGAAGCCCTCAAGTGCTATGGGAGAGATGAAAAATGAGTGGCACATTATATGTTTGTGCGACGCCAATCGGCAATCTAAACGATATATCAAAGCGGCTGCGTGACACCTTGGAAATGGCTGATCTGATTGCGGCTGAGGATACACGGCATTCCGGTAAGTTGCTTTCATACTTGGGCATTGAAAAACCATGTATCAGTTATTTTACGCATAATCGACGCGGACATGGTGAGGTGATTCTTGCTGCCTTATTGGAAGGTAAAAATGTTGTATTGATGAGTGATGCCGGAACGCCGGCAATTAGTGATCCGGGGGAAGAACTGGTTGCGGATTGCGCAGCACAGAACATTCCGGTGATTGCGGTACCCGGACCTTGCGCTGCAATTGCAGGGCTTGTCGTATCCGGCTTACCGACCGGCCGTTTTGTTTTTGAAGGATTTTTGTCTACCCAAAGAAAAGGCAGAATGGAGCGCCTGGCAGAACTGCAATATGAAAAACGGACAATGATTTTTTACGAAGCACCACATAAATTGGTGCGCACCCTTACAGATTTTGTCGATACCTTTGGAACAGAACGCAAAATCTCGCTTTGCAGAGAAATGACAAAGCTGCATGAAGAAACCTTGCGGATGACGATGGGAGAGGCACTGCAATACTTTACAGAGAATGTACCACGCGGAGAATTTGTACTGATTGTAGGCGGCACGGAAGAAAAACCGGCAGAGTGGGAAGAAATGACCATTGAGGCACATTTTTCTATGCTTTTGGAAGATGGCATGTCTAAAATGGATGCGGTAAAAAAGGTTGCCGCTGAGCGCGGCATTCCTAAAAGAGATGTTTATGATCGAGTCATGAAGTAGGAAAAAAGCAACAACTTGCCCGAAACATAACTTTGCATTCTGTTTATATATATGATAGAATTAAATTATGACCGCTTGAACGGTAAAACTATGAGATGCAAGGAGAATAGGCATGCAAAAGGAAGTAATTATTTCCATTCAAGGCATGGAAAAAATGCAAGAGGACAGTGAGGCTGTAAATACGAAACTGGTAACAGAAGGCAAATATTACAAAAAAGGGGATAAGCATTATTTATCTTATAAGGAAACCGAAGCAACCGGCTTTGGCGCTACAACTACTATGCTGAAAATTGAGAAAGATGCTGTATCGGTGACAAGGTATGGACAGATAAACTCGCATATGATTTTCAAAAATGGCGAGCGACATACGGGACACTATGAAACACCATTTGGCAGCTTTACCATTGGTGTGGTTTCCGATGCGGTTAGAGTGGAAATGGAAGAAGGCAAAGGATTGATTGACATTCATTATATGCTTGAAATTGATAACAACACGAGGGCAGAACATCAATTAAGCCTTCATGTACAGGAAATGGAATAGGAAGGAAAATGAAAATGTACACAGCGGAAGCAATGACAAAGACCATGCAGGAAATGATCAAAAAGGCAGTACAGACCGCTTTTCCGGAGGTGGAAGTGCCTGAATTTTTACTGGAGGTGCCAAAGGATAAAGCACATGGTGATTTTTCCACGAATGTAGCCATGCTCCTTACGCGCACACTGCATCGTGCACCACGCCAGATCGCAGAGGAGTTGGCTGCGCATATTGAGGCTGACGTTGTAGTAGAACGTGTAGAGGTGGCCGGACCCGGATTTATAAACTTCTATTTGCAGCCCACATGGGTTTTCGGCGTTTTAGAGGATATTGAACGATGCGGAAAAGACTATGGACGTATTCAAGACGGTCAGGGCAAGAAAGTCATGGTTGAATATGTCAGTGCAAATCCCACCGGGCCTATGCACATGGGGAATGCGCGCGGCGGTGCGATTGGGGACAGTCTTGCTTCACTGCTTTCTATGGCAGGATGGGATGTGACGCGTGAATT
This sequence comes from Clostridia bacterium, assembly GCA_029006755.1. Classification (GTDB taxonomy): domain Bacteria; phylum Bacillota; class Clostridia; order UMGS1883; family UMGS1540; genus JAQXGO01. Next base: position 4,047 of record JAQXGO010000081.1, read on the forward strand.
TTACTTAAATGATGCAGGTGCACAGATTGAGAAGTTTGGCATGAGCCTGGAAGCTCGGTTTTTGCAGTTAACGGGCGAGGATACGCCTTTCCCTGAGGATGGATACCAAGGGCCTGATATTGCAGAGCTTGCACAGCAATATATTGATACCTACGGCACAGAACTTGTGAAGGCGGAAAGCGGGGAGCGCCGTCGGGCCCTTGTTGCCTTTGCATTACCGCTCAATATCGAAAAGATGCAAAAGGACCTTGAAAAGTATAGAATTCATTATGATGTGTGGTTTAGAGAAAGCAGTCTGTACCAAAGCGGCGAAGTAGAAGAAAGTGTAAAGGTTTTAACAGAGAAGGGACTTACCTACGAGAAGGAAGGCGCAATTTGGTTTAAAAGTACAAAGTTTGGTGCGGAAAAGGATGATGTATTAGTTCGCGCAAATGGAATTCCCACTTATTTTGCTGCGGATATTGCCTATCACCGCAATAAATTCCGCCGCGGCTTTGATACGGCGATTAACGTATGGGGCGCTGACCATCACGGACATATTGCGCGCATGAAAGGTGCTATGGAGGCTTTCGGAATTGATCCTGCACGCTTACAGGTGATTACAATGCAGCTGGTTCGCTTGGTAGACAAAGGTGAGGTTGTCCGCATGAGCAAACGAACTGGCAGGATGATTACGCTCTCTGACTTGTTAGATGATATTGGGGTGGATGCTGCACGCTTCTTTTTCAATCTACGGCAAGCAGGCAGCCATTTTGAATTTGATTTAGGACTTGCCGTTGAGCAGTCTAATGAAAATCCGGTTTTCTATGTGCAGTATGCATACGCCAGAATTTGCAGTATTCTGCGTCTTTTAAAGGAAGAGGGTATATGCGTTTTGCCGTTTAAGGATATTGATGTTCGCCTTTTATCGGATGCTCATGAGATTGCATTGGCAAAAAAACTGGCAGATTTTCCGGAGGAAATTCGTGTGGCAGCTGCCGGGTTTGAGCCTTCTCGCATTACGAGATTTGCGATGGACACGGCGGCACTCTTCCATAGCTTTTACAATGCGTGCCATGTACGTACAGACAATGTGGCATTAACAGCAGCAAGGTTAAAGCTCGTTGAGGGTGTTCGCGTTGTGCTTTCCTGTGCACTCAACATTCTGTCTGTAGATGCACCGGAAAAGATGTAAGATACGGAAAGGAATGAGCAACATGAAGCGTGGAATCAAACGGATTCTGATTTTGCTTTGCATCTTATTACCATTCTGCATGGCTGTATGCGCAGAATCTATGCCGGGCGCGTTTGAATATCGCGTGATCCATGAAATGGCAAAGTACATTGCAGATAACTATAAATTTGGCATTGATGAAAATACGCTGATTGATGCAGCACTTTATACCAAGCTGACGAATCCGGAGGGTGGATTTGAAGCGGTAGCAGCAGATATGATGAACCGTTTGGATGAGCACAGCTCTTATATGACAGCGGAAACCTGGAAAACTTTTATGGAACATAGCATAGCAGGCTCTTTTGCAGGGATAGGCGTCAATATATCCATCACCACAAAGGAGTATGTTATTGTCTCTACTATACCTGGATCACCGGCAGAAGCGGCGGGCATTATGCCGGGAGATATTTTGGTTTCTGTGGATGATGTAAATGTGGAAGGTATGGAATTCACGGCTTTGCGCAATAAAATTTCCGGTACGATCGGAACAATGGTTACGGTAGGGGTAAAACGAGGCGCATCGGTACTACACTTTACCGTGCAGCGGCAACAGATCGAAGAGAATATTGTTCGCCACGAAGTGCGGGACAATGTTGGGTATATTCAAATGACGAATTTCGCATTGACAGCGGTGCCGGAGGTTGAAAAGGCTTTGGAAGAGTTTTCTGCATTAGGCATCAAGGATATAATTATTGATCTGCGGGATAATCCAGGCGGAGATTTAAATGTTGCGCTGGCTATGTGCAGATTTTTTACACCCAAAGGGGTTATTATGCGGATTGAATATGCGCAAAACAAGAATCACGAACTCATGTATAATGAAAAGGATGCATCCGGCAAATATAATTTGGCTGTGCTCGTCAATGAGGGCAGTGCTTCCGCATCTGAACTTTTTGCAGGAACCATTCAGGATACAAACAGCGGTGAAATTATCGGAACGAAAACCTTTGGAAAGGGAACCATGCAGGAGATTCGCAAGATTTTGACCGGTGGTGCGATGCGCCTTACGATTGCTGAGTATAAAACTGCGAGCGGCCGAGGTGTACATCATGTCGGCATTACACCGGACAGGGTTGTTGAGAACACATGGTCTGTACGCGATACTTCTTATATGAAAAATATGGAATTGACTAAAACCATCAAGGAAGGTGACAGCGGAGAGGGAGTGCTGGCGCTGGAACAGAGACTGGCCTTTTGGGGATATATGGAAAACGCGGATGAAACAGCAGATGCAGAAACGACAAAAGCATTGCGCGTTTTCCAGGCAAGAAGTAGTTTGCCGGTAACAGGCGAAGCGGACATATATACACAGATGCGGCTGAATGACGCTGATTATGAAGTTCGCTTTGAAAATGATGATCAGCTGGCGGCGGCGATGGAGTACTTCCATGCAGGCCGTTAATGTAGGCGGTGTTATGGTGGGGAACGGATATGGGATTTCCGTGCAGACCATGACAACCACTGATACGAAAAACATAGAAAAAACAGTAGAGATGATTGATCAATTGCAAGCGGCCGGGGCAGATATTGTTCGCCTTGCCGTGCCGGACAGAGAAGCGGCAGTTTCATTTGCAGCTATTCGGAAAAAGGTGAACATTCCTCTTGTTGCGGACATTCATTTTGATTATAGAATAGCATTGGATTGTATAAAAGGCGGCGCGGATAAAATTCGCATCAATCCCGGCAATATCGGCGAAGCCGCACGTGTGCGCGCGGTTGCAAAGGCAGCAAAGGCGGCAGGAATTCCAATCCGTATTGGCGTCAATAGTGGTTCCTTAGAACCGGCTATGTATGAAAAATATGGGCATACAGCCAGAGCAATGGTGGAAAGTGCAAAATACAATGCACAGTTGCTGCTTCGGGAAGGTTTTGAGAATATTGTGGTCAGTCTCAAGGCTTCTGATGTGCAAAAAACAGTGGAAGCATACCGGTTGATGGCTACAGAATGTGATTATCCTTTACATATAGGTGTCACCGAGGCCGGCACGGCTTATGCAGGGCTGATTAAATCAGCTGCCGGTATTGGGAGCCTTCTGTTAGATGGCATTGGAAATACCATTCGTGTTTCACTGTCTGCACCCCCCGTTGAGGAAGTACGGGCCGGAATCACGCTTTTAAAGGCACTGGGTATGCGTAAGGGAGCAACACTGATCTCTTGTCCTACCTGCGGAAGATGCAAGATCAACTTAATGCCGATTGCAACAGAACTCGAACACTTCTTGGAGAAAATCAATCAGCCGATCAAAGTAGCCGTTATGGGTTGCGCTGTGAATGGCCCCGGTGAGGCACGGGAGGCCGATGTAGGCATTGCAGGCGGTGATGGGAAAGCAGTTTTGTTCCGCCATGGGGAAATCGTTCGTACGATTCCGCAGGATGAAATTATGTCTGTTTTAAAGGCAGAGGTAGAAAGGATTGCGTTGGCTTGGGAAGCATAAGCAAAGGGAAAAAGCTTGAAGAGGCATTTCAGGGATTTCATATACCTCGCGGTGCAGAAGAGATATGCGTTAGCGCACTTAGAGTGAATACGGATGCACGCACTATGCGGGTATCCGTTATTTTGCCTGTCGGCATTTCTTATCAAACCGTTGCAATGCTCAAGAATAATCTCAAGAAGTTTTATACACTGCAGGATATACAACTTGATATTTCCTTTTCTGCTGCGTTGCCGGAAAATGAGGCGGCCAACAAACTGAAAGCATTTATCATCGCAAAAATCTCCGAAGATCGACCGATTATGCAGTACATATTAGAAGATAGTGTTTGGACGGAACAGGCCGGTAAGGTTGAAATCTGTTTGCGCCATGGCGGCAGAGAAATTTTAGAGGCGGAGCCGATTGACAAGGAGATTGCACGGCTATATACCGCACTGGCCGGGAGACAAGTGGAAATCGTATTCTCGGAAGACAAAGAGGATGTTGTGATCGAGGTAAAGCCAATTTCATTGCCGCCAAGACCAGACGCAACACCGGAAAAACCGGTGGAGAGTACAGGCGACGTCATTCTTGGCAAGAAAATTGAGGATGATCCCATGCCTGTGCATGATGTGAATGAGGGCACGGGACGATGCACAGTGGCAGGAGAGGTTTTTTCAGTTGATGTTCGTGATATTAAAGAAAAGAAGCTTCTTACCTTTAATATTACCGATCAAACAGATTCTATTAGCTGCAAAGTGTTTTTGCAGGCTGCGAAATTTGAATCGGTGGCGGAAAAAGTAAAGAACGGTGCCTATATTTTAGTTCGCGGCAGAGCGGCCATGGACAATTACGTGGGAGAAGTTGTCATTTCTGTGCAGGATATTTGCCCGGGAAGGCGTAAAGAAAAGATGGATAAAGCACCCCAAAAGCGCGTGGAGCTGCATGTACACACCCAAATGTCGGCCATGGATGGCGTTTCGAGTGCCACATCGCTTGTAAAACGGGCAGTGCAGTACGGTCATCCGGCGATTGCCATTACAGACCATGGCGTTGTACAAGCTTTCCCGGAGGCGTTTAAGGCAGGGAAGGGGAGTGACACAAAGGTCATTTTTGGGGTTGAAGCCTATTTTGTGAATGATGTGGGCAATTCCTTATATAAAGGCGGTTCATATCCTTTAAATGGTGAAATGGTTGTTTTTGATATTGAAACAACCGGCCTTAGCCCAAAAACTGAAAGAATAACGGAAATAGGCGCTGTTAAGATACATGGCGGTACGATTGTGGATTCTTTTTCTACATTTGTGAATCCGGGGAAGCCGATCCCGGCAAAAATTGTAGAGCTGACAGGCATCTCCGATGCAATGGTGAAGGATGCACCGAGCGAAGCAGAAGCAGTCAGCGCGTTTTTAGAGTTTTGCGGTTCGGTACCCGTGATTGCCCATAATGCAAGCTTTGATACAAGCTTTATTCGGATAGCGGCTGAACGTATGGGAAAGACATATGCGCCCGACATTGTGGATACATTAACCTTGTGCCGCGCTTTGGTTTCCAGTAAAAAAAGGCATAAACTGGATGAAATGGCGCATTACTTTAAGATTGAAAATCCGGCGCACCATAGGGCGGTAAATGATGCACAGGTTTGTGCACAAATCTGGTTTGCGTTAGCGGAGATTTTGACAAATCGCGGTGCAGCGGATTTGCAGGATATAGACAGGGTGACCGGCGGCACATTTGATGTCAAAAAGCAGCCTACCTATCATATGATTATACTTGCGAAGAACAGACAAGGGCTATTTAATCTCTATACGTTGATAACTAAATCCCACATGGAATTCTACCATAAGACGCCGCGTATTCCGCGGAGCGTTTTGGAAAACTATCGGGAAGGATTGATTATTGGCTCCGCTTGCGAAGCCGGTGAGTTATTTAGGGCAATGCTTGCAGAAGAAAAGCAAGAAAAACTTGAGGAAATCTGCGCATTTTATGATTATTTGGAGATACAGCCGATTGGAAACAATCGTTTTATGTTGCAAAAGGGATTGGCACAAAGCGAAGAGCAGCTGCGGGATTATAACAGGCGCATTGTCGAATTAGGCGAAAAGTGCGGCAAGCCCGTTGTGGCCACCGGAGATGTCCACTTCTTGAATAAAGAGGACGAAGTGTTTCGGAGAATACTGATGGCGGGTAAGGGGTTTACAGATGTGGATGAACAAGCACCGCTGTATTTTCGGACGACAGAGGAAATGCTTGAGGAATTTGGCTATTTAGGCGAGGAAATGGCACGTAAGGTGGTTATAGAAAATACGAACCTGATTGCGGATATGATCGAAGAAATTCCGCCTGTGCCGAAAGAAAAATGTCCGCCGGAAATTGAGGGCTCAGATGACGAGATTATACAGATGAGTCGCAAAAAAGCAGAAAGAATATATGGGACACCCCTGCCAGACATTGTGCAAAAGCGTATGGATAAGGAACTAAACAGCATTATCAAAAATGGATTTGCCGTTATGTACCTGATCGCGCATAAGTTGGTAAAGAAATCGAACGAAGATGGATATCTTGTAGGATCGCGCGGTTCGGTCGGTTCGTCCTTTATTGCCTTTTTGTCAGATATTACTGAAATCAATGCATTGCCGCCGCATTACGTATGTGAAAAATGCAAATACAGTGAGTTTGCAGAAGATATGATGGGTTCGGGCTGTGACATGCCGGACAAGCTATGCCCTAAATGCGGAGAACCTCTATATAAAGACGGACATGACATTCCATTTGAAACATTCTTAGGCTTTGACGGAGATAAGGCACCGGATATTGACTTGAATTTCTCCGGGGATTATCAGGCAACCGCTCATAAGTATACGGAGGTATTGTTTGGCGCGGATAACGTATACAAGGCCGGCACCATTGGTACCACAGCAGAGAAGACTGCCTATGGATTTGTAAAAAAGTATTTTGAGGAACGCGGGAAAGTACTTCGAAAGGCAGAACTGGATCGCCTGACCAAGGGCTGCACGGGAGTAAAACGGACAACCGGACAGCATCCGGGGGGTATTGTTGTTTTGCCCAAAGGCCATGATATTAATGAGTTTACTCCCGTACAGCATCCGGCAGATAAGATAGACAGCGACATTAAAACCACGCATTTTGATTACCATTCCATTGACGAGAATCTGTTGAAACTGGATATTCTGGGGCATGACGATCCAACGGTGATTCGTATGCTTGAGGACTTAATTGGAATTGATGCCAAGAAAATACCGCTGGATGACAAAGAGACAATGAGTCTGTTTGTTAGCAAGGAAGCGCTTCATTTAAAGGAAGACATTAAAAGCGCTGTCGGCACGCTGGCGATACCGGAGTTTGGTACAAAATTTGTCCGCCAGATGCTGGTGGATACGAAGCCAAAGACTTTTTCCGATTTAATTCGTATCAGCGGCTTGTCCCATGGCACAGATGTATGGCTGGATAATGCGCAGACCATCATTAAAACGGGAAAAGCAACGTTAGGCGGATGCATTTGTACGCGTGACGATATTATGCTTTATTTAATATCCAAAGAAGTGGAACCGAAAACTGCATTTGTCATTATGGAATCTGTTCGTAAGGGTAGAGGATTAAAGCCTGAGTGGGAAGAGGATATGCGAGCGCACAATGTGCCGGAATGGTATATAGAATCATGTAAAAAAATCCAATATATGTTCCCGAAGGCACACGCAGCCGCCTATGTTACCATGGCTTTTCGTATTGCGTATTGTAAAGTGCATCATCCGTTGGCATTTTATATGGCATATTATAGTGTAAGAGCAGATGATTTTGACTATGCATTGATGGCGAAGGGACATAATATTATTAAGGAAAAAATGGCAGAATTGGAACAGAGTGAAGATAAAAAACAGAAGGATAAAAACGTGCTCTCTATTCTCGAGGTGTGTGATGAAATGTATGCGCGAGGCTTCTCCTTCTGCCCGGTGGACTTATACGACTCCGAAGCAAATAAATTCAAAGAGGTAGACGGGAAAATTCGGCCGCCGCTGAGTAGTATACAGGGGCTGGGTGTATCAGCAGCCAATAGCATTGCTGAAGCAAGAAAGGAAGGACCGTTTTTGTCTGTGGATGATATGGTGCAACGTACCGGCATTAATAAATCAGTCGTCGAAATACTGATGCAAAGTGGATGTCTGCATGACTTGCCGGAGACAAGCCAAACCACACTGTTTGCTCTTTAGTTTACAACCATTTCAAATGTAAAAACCAATGTTTTTAATAAAAAAGACATTGGTTTTTTATTTTTTTTAAAAATATTTTAAAAAATTTTGTAACAAATTTTTAATTAATTTTAAATATTTAAAAGCCAGATAAAATAAGGGTTGACGACGTTTTTGTAAAACAAGTAAAACTTACAGTATATGGATTTTAAGGAATATAATAGAAAAAATTACATAAAATGGTTTGACAAGGGGGATAATTTATAGTAAAATACATGCAAAGGAGTGGTTTCGATGTTTAAATCGGCGGAATTACTTAAGCAAAAAGTAAGGCGATATGTGGTTCCATTTTTTGCTGTAGTAGTTCTTGCAGCGATAACCATTGTGGTTTGTGCTGCAGTAGCAGGAAAAGTTGTTAACATTTATGATGGTAATTCTGTAACAAATTTTAAAACAAGTAAGTTGACCGTCGGCGAAGCCTTGGAGGAGGCAGAAATAATTCCCGGTGCATTCGACAAGGTAGAACCATCTTTAGATTCGGCCGTTGTGGCGAATATGGATATTCATATTACTCGTGCTGTTCCGGTAATTGTCAAGGATGGCACTGCGCAGAAAGAGGTTTATACACTTGCCGAAACAGTAGGTGATTTTTTGACAGAGCAAGGCATTGTATGCGGCATCCATGATACAGTGACACCGGAGGTGGCTACGCCAATTGTCGGCGGACTGGAAATTGTCATTCGACGTGCAAAGACGATTAATTATTTTGGGGATGCAGGGAATATCACGATCACTACTTTAGAGAATACCATTGCAGATATGTTGTGGCATGTGGGGATCTCGGTTGGTGTAGACGATTTTACAGAACCTGCAATTGATACGGTTTTAACAGATGGTATGACTGTAAAACTGGTGCGTGTTGAAAAAAAAGTTGTAGTGAACGAAAGCAGAATTGGATACCAGACCATAGAGAGAAATACGGATTCCTTAACAAAGGGGAATAGTCGTGTTGTACAGAAGGGATATAACGGGATTCGTACGGAAACTTACGCCGTTGTATTCCATGATGGAGTTGAGGTATCTAAGGAACTGATTTCTTCTGATGTTACCAGAGAACCGGTGAATAAGATTGTGGAAAAGGGTACAGCTGCGCCTAAGGTGCAACCGGTTAGCACTGGTACCAAGGCCAAAGGTGCTGATTTCAGTTATCAAAAAATGCTTGTCTGCACAGCAACGGCTTATGACCTTTCTTATGAAAGCTGCGGTAAGCGGCCGGGCGATGCGAATTATGGCATAACAGCGAGTGGTATGCGGGCCGGGTATGGCGTGATTGCTGTGGACCCATCGGTGATTCCGCTGGGAACAAAGCTTTATGTAGAAGCAGCAGATGGATCCTGGACGTATGGATATTGCGTGGCCGGTGACACCGGCAGTGGTATTCGTGGGAACAGAGTCGACTTATTCTTTAACACATCCATCGAAGCGAAAAGTTTTGGTCGTCGTTCAGTAAACGTATATGTATTATAGGGTTGAAATGGGGCCGTAGCAAAATGCACAGACCGCATAACGCATACGATGCTTGCAAATATGCGGATTAGCCTTATGAGAGTTAAACAATTAGGGTGGAAATTCTCTAAACAATGATGCATTTCTTAAAATAAAAATACTTTATGCTATGAACAAACTGCGCCTCTCGACGTACCTGTGTACGCCTTCGGGAACCCAAAGCCTGCGGCTTTGGCGCAGTTTGTCCATTCTGCACGATTTTTCTCCAGCCCCAAAAGGAGCCGTAGCAAAAAGATTTTGAATCATCATTTTGCTACGGCTCCTTATTTTTGGTGCGAGTAAGTCTGTAAGCCGAGTTCTGTCTTAAGCAATCATCTATCTATGCCGCACATCGCTATACGGCTTTAGCCACCGGTTGAAGGAGCGCCGGGCAGGCTTAATTCCTTACGTTGGTGTTGCACCGAGTGGGGTTTACACGGCCGACATGTTCCCATGTCGCCGGTGAGCTCTTACCTCACCTTTCCATCCTTACCGAAAAACGGCGGTTGTTTTCTGTTGCACTATCCCTAGAGTCGCCTCCGCCAGACGTTATCTGGCACCCTTGCCCTATGGTGCTCGGACTTTCCTCACCGGGCATTGCTTTGCCCGCCGCGATTGCTCGGCTTGCTCGCATGCTTAGTATAGCATGCAAGACAAGAATTGTCAAGATTTTTCTAGGATAACATGTGGGCACGAAGACGAGAAACGGCCTTTTTTTCTGCGCGGGAAACCTGCACCTGGCTTAGCCCCAAAAGCTGTGCAGTTTCTGCTTGTGTTTTATCTTTAAAATAGCGATACAGAATCACTTTGCGTTCTGTTTCATTCCCGGTGCGCAAAAGCTGGCACAGGGTGACCCGATCTGTTGCTTTTTCAGCCATGTCTTCTTTCAGCGGAATTTTGTCCAATAAAAGGCCTTCACCATCACCGATAGGCCGATCAAGAGAGTCTGGGGTCTTTGTGGCTGCCAGTGCGGTTGCAAGCTCTTCCGGTGCGATAGCAAGATGCGCAGCAAGAGCGGTAAGGCTGACTTCGCCGTTGCTTGCCTCTGATAGCGTTTGCATGGCCACGGCCGCGCGCGCCGCGGTTTCCTTTAGGCTGCGGCTAACCTTTATTAACCCATGATCCCGAAGCTGACGCCGCACCTCCCCCATAATCATAGGGACAGCATAGGTGGAGAGCTGTAGCCCACGCGTGAGATCAAAAGCACGGACAGCCTTAATAAAGCCGATGGCACCAACCTGAAAGAGGTCGTCGGCCTCCATGCCACGGCCTAAAAACCGCATGGCAACGCTGCGGATTAAAGGGGTGTTGGTTTTTGTCAGATACTCTAATGCAGCCTCGTCACCGGCTTGGGCTTTTGCAATCCATGTATATGTACTGTTATCCATGGATTGTTTTTGTCATCATAACGGTTGTCCCATGCCCGGGGGTAGAGTTGACGGTGAGGCTGTCCATAAAGCTTTCCATAACAGTAAAGCCCATTCCACTGCGATCTAAATCCGGCTTGGAAGTAAACATAGGCTGCATGGCTTTAGCAATGTCGGCAATGCCGCGGCCTTCATCGGTTACGATGAAGGTTAACAGACGGTTATTGGCGCGCATTGACAGGGTCACGGTGCCGGGTTTCCCTTCATACCCATGAATGATGGCATTTGTGACAGCTTCGCTGATCGCTGTTTTAATATCTGCCAGTTCCTCTAATGTGGGATCTAACTGTGCAGAAAAGGCGGCGGCTGCCATGCGCGCAAAACCTTCGTTAATAGAGTGCGCATCTAAAAGAATTTTAATATTGTTTTCCATGTCCATCTCCCTCCTATATACCGGAAACAGCTTCATCAACGCTGTTCCATACGGATATAATTTTGTGAATACCGGCAAGACGAATCAGACGATCGGCTTGCTTTGAGGGAGAGGCAATGCGGGTGTGACCGCCCATTGCGGAAACTGCCTTGTATCGGCCGATAAGAATACCAAGGCCGGAACTGTCCATAAATTTCAGCCCCGAAAGGTCGAAAACAAGGTTTTTGGTACCGGCGTGGAAAAGGCGCCCATCCAATTCCTCTCGAACATAGGCTGCGTTATGATGATCTAACTCCCCTTGGAGCGTAACAATCAAGGTTGCGCCTGTCCTTTTGCATGAAATTTCCATAACCATTCCTCCAATATACGGATTTTTTTCGGATAATGGAGTTATTCTATACAGCGCAAAAGAAACCCTTTGATGAAAAAACACTTGTTTTGTCGCATTTTCGTCGCATTTTATATGAATTACAGAATTATGTTAATTTATTTTAAAATGAAAAAAATTTACTTGACAAGCTTTTCTGCAGTTTTCCACAAGAAAACAAGCTATAATTCAAGTTATTCACAGAGTTATCCACACTTTCCACATGTTTTGAGGAGCATTTTTCCTAAATATGTGGAAAACTGAAAAAAAGCTATTTCTTGGGAAAACAAAGGTTTACAAAAAAAATTTACAATGAACATTTTTAATTAAAAAACATATTTTTTTTGCAGTTTCTCTTTCTTATTGTAAAAAAGTATGTTATAATAACCTCACGAAACAAAACGAAATCCAAGATTTCTGTGTTTCGGAGAACATTGCAACATACACTACGCGCGGCAGAGCCTTGCTGCGCTGCTAAAGAAAGAAAATCCAGGGGATTTTCCGAGATATGTTAAAATAACCTCACGAAACAAAACGAAATCCAAGATTTCTGTGTTTGTGTTAGAATATCATCGAACTATATAGAATTGATACTTTTTTGTTGCCAAACAGAAAGAAATGGAGAAAACAGTATGAAAACAAAGAAGCTTGCGGCAGTCCTTACAGCAGTTTGCCTTTTCTCATCAGCCAGTGCGGCGAATATCTGGCAATCAGAGATAACAAAAACGGTTACACGCGGCGTGACACTTACACATGATACGCAGTTTTCCCAAAAAGGTTGGGTGCGTGCCCATGTTTTAACCATAGATTTAGAAAATCCGAACCTGGATTTAGTGACACTTTTTGATAAGGACGGCATAAAAAATCAAAGAACAATCCCCTCCATGGCAGAGAACGCAGGGGTTGTGGCGGCAGTCAATGCCGATTTCTTCAATTGGGGGGAAACGCCCCTTGGGTTTACAGTGGAAGATGGCAGAGTGATTTCTTCTCCGGCACATGATACCGGCCTTGCGGCGCTTATGCAGGGGGAGGATGGGTCTGTTTTTGCAGAGTATGTGCAAATGAAGCTTATGGTTACTTGCCCGGCGGGATATACGGCGCAGATTCTGCATATCAATAAGTATCATTCCATGCAGTCTATGGTGCTTTATACAAAGGATTGGGGCGCAAAAACGCCCGGAAGCCATGACGGCGTATCAGAGCTTGTGGTGCAGGATGGAATTGTGCAAGAAATCCGCCTGAATATGGAGGGTACGGAAGTGCCGGAAAACGGCTATGTACTGGCTACTTCAACGAAAACAAGCACATATCTCGTGGATAATTTTCAAGTAGGCGATAAGGTAGAACTTTCCTACACAATTACACCGGATGTCGGTAAAATTCAAACTGCGGTGGGCGGAGGGACAGTCTTAGTCAAAAACGGACGTCGCGCCGCGTTCACCAATATCATTAGCGGCAAAAATCCGCGGACGGCCGCAGGTGTAGATAAAACAGGGAAAAAGCTGTTTTTAGTGGCCATTGACGGAAGACAATCTGCAACACCGGGCATGACGCAAGAAGAATTGGCGGACTACATGATTGCGTTAGGCGCAGATTCGGCTATCAATTTTGATGGTGGCGGCAGTACAACGATGGTGGCACGTGAGGGAGAAAGCGGCACAATGCAAATTGTAAATCTTCCAAGCGGTGGCACGCCCCGTGCTGTGGCTACCGGCATTGGAGTACGGTATACGGGACCGGCAGGGCAATTTTCATCCTTGGAAGTGAATAAGATCGGTGTTACAGCCGTTGAAGGGGAAGCTGTGCATTTGTATCTGGGGGCGTATGATGAGAATCATAATCCGGTGTATATTGCGGATCAGGAAATTACCTATACATCAGAGGATGGTACATTTACAGGAAATATATTTTATCCGTCTCACGCAGGAACTTGTAAGGTGACGGCAAGCTGCGCAGGAATAAGCGGCACGCTTTCTTTCCCGGTGCTATCCCGTGCGGTCGATTTAGAACCATTGCCACAGGCTCATGCAGAGGCATGCTTGATTCTGCCGCCAAAGCCTGCGGAGAAAAACTGTCTTGACCGGTTGGTGGGCAAACGGCTTTCAGCCATGGCGGCAGATCATTGGGGGAAAGTGATCGGCTATGGTGCATACGCCGGCGCGCAGGAAGTCAAGATATATACGGAATCTGATTTTAATGGTACAAAATATTTGACGTTGCGGGTAAACGGCGGTATCCGCCAAGGAGAGAGCGGCGCATGGGAAAAACTCATGCAGGTATGCAATGCGCCCCAAGCAAAGAATGTATGCATTTTACTTTCTGCACCGGTTTCTACCTTTACAGATCAGGCAGAAGCGGAACTTTTTCATCGTGTTTTAACAGAGAATTTACATGGAAATGGTGCAGAAGTGTTTGTCATAGAGCCTGGCAAGGCGTTTGCAATGGCAGAAAAGGACGGCATACGATATATAACCATACCATCGGATATGACATACCATTTGCGTAGCTTCCGCGAGGATTGTAAGGAAAAGTGCGGGCTGAAGATACAGGTGCGGGGAGATAAAATCTGCGTTGAACCGGTGCAACTTTGGGAAAATTAGAGAGTAATGGCGTTTTGAACGATAAAAATGACTTAGGACATGTATTATGGCATAATAGAATGGCATACTAGTAAAAAACGTTTGATTATCCTAAATATTTCTTGAAAGGCATGACTGATGAAAAAAACTGCAAAAAAGATAAAAATAGTAACCGGCATCATTCTGATTCTGCTTCTTTTAGGGTGCACAACCGTGTTAATAAAGGGATATTTTGACGGGTATTTCCATTCGGCGGAATCCTTGCAGGCTTATGTCAATAGTTTTGGCATTTGGGCACCGATGGTACTTACTTTGATTCAGGTGTTTCAGGTTGTGCTGCCGGTTTTGCCCGGTTTTTTTGGTTGCATTGTCGGGGCGACGCTTTTCGGGCCGGTTGGAGGCTTTGTTTGTAATTATATCGGCATCAGCAGTGGCTCATTTATTGCATTCCATTTGGCAAGAAAGTACGGCGTTAGTTTTGTAAAAAGTATTCTTTCACCGGCAAAGTATGACAAGTATACCGGCTGGGTAGAAAAACGGCAAAAAAGTTATTTGATTATTTTGTGGCTGGCAATTTTGCTGCCATTGGCGCCGGACGATTTTTTTTGCTACTTTTCAGGACTGACAAAAATGACCTACAAAAAGTTTTTCTGGACGATAGTGCTGGCAAAGCCTTGGTGCATTTTAGCGTACAGCCTTATCTTCGGGAATGTAATATGAGGTGGATACATGATAGGATTTTATAACTATACGGTTTTATTAACATACTTGGGCATGCTCGTTTCCTTAGTGGGGCTGGCTTTTGCACGAAGCGGCCATATTACCAATGCACTGCTGTGCCTTCTGTTTGCAGGCCTTTGTGATATGTTTGACGGCAAGGTTGCGGCTACAAAGACGCGCACAGATGAGGAACGGCATTTTGGGATTGAAATTGATTCCCTCAGCGATTTAATCAGCTTTGGGATTTTACCGGCAGTCATTGTTGTTTTCATGGTATGGGAAGATATGCGCATGTTGCCCATAGCGGCATTTTATGTCCTTTGTGCATTGATTCGTCTTGCTTATTTTAATGTAGATGAGATGGGACGGCAAAAAGAAACCTCTGCACCCCGCCGAGAGTATCGCGGTCTGCCCGTCACTTCCATTGCCCTTATTTTACCAGCAGCAAGTTGTCTGGCAGGTAGGGTCTGTGAAAACAGAATTTGGATGCTGATGCCGACCATGTTTATAACAGCCATTGCCTTTATTACGCCTTTTAAGCTAAAGAAACCGGGAAACTTGGGAAAAACTGTAATGGGAATCGGCGGCCTCGCCTTATTCCTGTTGTTGATATGGAGAGTAAAATAATGGGAAAAGAGAATGCAGCCGTATTTTTTTATGGTACGGCAATAGGACGTATACTTTTAAAATGTGTGCAAAAGCTGCGGCTTGATGTACCAATGGCAGCATTTTTACAATCCCGTGCATCTAAGGCACTCATAAAGCCATACATTAAGCGCCATGGCATTGATATGAAGCCTTTTGCGGGACAGACATATAAAAGCTTCGGCGCTTTTTTTGCACGAAAAAGACCCTTGTGCCTGCAATCGGGGGAGGACACGCAACTCATCAGTCCTTGCGATGCACTGGTCAGTACATATAAGGTGGACGAAAATGCTGTACTTACCATAAAAGGTTCCCATTATCAAGTGGGAGATCTGTTGGGAGATGCTACATTGATAGAGCAGTATCGGGAGGGATTGTGTCTTGTTTTCCGGCTTTGCCCGTCAGATTATCATCATTATTGCTATATTGATAATGGCTATCAAAAGAAAAGCCATTTTATAGAAGGTGTTTTGCATAGTGTACAGCCCATCGCTTGTGCTACATATCCGGTCTTTGTATTAAACCGCCGAGTTTGGAGTTTGATGGAAACGGAACATTTCGGAGAAGCAGTGCAAACAGAAATTGGCGCACTGATGGTAGGTGGCATTGTGAATGAAAAGACGACGGGATACTTTAAAAGAGGCGAAGAAAAAGGTCATTTTGAATTGGCGGGCTCAACCATTACCTTACTTTTTCAAAAGGAGAAGGTGAAACTTTTTTCTTTCTTGGAAGAATCGATCAATACAGGCAAAGAATTTCGTGTAGCACAGGGAGAAATAATAGGTAGTGCTGTACAAGCAGCGGATTGTGTAACTGCATGCAAGTGAAGCAGTATTTCTCTGCAAATACAAATTTTTATCAAAAAGCACGTTTTATGTATGGAGAATGATTATAAAACCACACATTTTTTGTGAGTTTTTTACAAAAATCCATTTTTCCCCATGCTAAAGAATAGCTTTAAAATGCTATTAAGGGAGCATCGAGAAAAAAAGGATATTTTTTTTTGTGAAAAATACAGAAAAAAAAGAAAATACTTGATTTCATAGTCAATATCTGTTATAATCAATCCATACAAAGGAGTTATGTGGGATAGATAAGTTCTGCCTCGGGCTTATTTTGTTTCAATAACTTAAGTAAATGGGCGAATATTTTGTGTAGGTTACGGTATTCGCTACAGTATTATTTTTTAAAGGAGGGCTATACGTGGCAAAGAAAATTCTTATTTTCGCCTTAGCATTCGCCTGCCTGTTTGGCATGACGGCTATGGCGGCAAATACCCTTGTTGTGGACGTCGTACAGACAGATACAACAGCAACGGTAACAGTTTCAAATGCTGAACCAAACGAGGAAATCACATTGCTGGTCATGGACAATGTAAATGGAGATCCCGCAGTGACCAACATAAACTATGTTGATCAGGCAACAGCAACAGTGGCTGACGAGGCACATGACGGCAAGTATAAAGCCGTATTTACGTTTGGTTTTGATCCTGCTTGGATTACACAAGAAGGAAGAGCCACCACTTTAAAGCAGTTGATTAAAGTGAATGGCAATGCCGCAAGTAACAGAACCGAGGTAAATGCATCCGATGCAAAACTGAAAGCAATTGCTGATCCGAGCAAGACTTCTGACCCCGTTGTAACAGATTTGTGGTCTGCTCTTGCTGCAAATGTTAAGGGTGGAAAGACATTTGCGTATGGAAGCAATGTTGCTAAGAGTGATATTACTGTAACAGGTACAAAAACAGTTAGAACAGAAACAACTTACAAGGGATATGACTACAATGCAGAAAATGCAGATACATTCTTAGTAGAAACAGTAGATGGAACACCTGCACCGGGCACAGCAGTTCCTGAAGCCAATTTCACATTGTCTGACAATGCGAATGGTCTTACAAAACAGGAAACAGTAACTGTATCTGCAGTTGGTCTTACAGCAAATGGCAGTGATACACTTATGACGACCTTCTCTGTAACACCGCAGAGTCCGGCACCGGCCGTAGACGAGGACGTTACTGTGAAAGATGGCGTTGATTTAGATGCAATTTTCGCAGTAGGAGATGATGGAAACGTAACACTCCCTGCTGTTGACGCCGTATACGAATACAATACAGGCGCAAGTACAAATCGTATTGCTTTAGGCTGGAATGTAAATAACGTTTGGAAATACACGAATGATACTGTTACACCGGCAGAATCACAGGCAATGACACCGGTTCTGGTTGCGTTTGATAATGCAGGTGGCGCATCCCTTCGTTATGGCGATGCTGTTGTAGATGGAGATACAGAGATTGGTCTTCGTTTCAAGTCTGTTCTTGGTAAAGAAGTAGCCGATATGGTTACAGCAGATGCAAATGGCGAAGTCGAATATGGTGCCTTCTTCGCGACAGATGATACTTTGCCGGCTGGTCAAGCATTAAATAAGGCTTATATCGAAGGTTTTGCAACAGCCGAAGAAAGAGAAGCACATGTTAAGAGCGTAGATGTTAGTGTTGCCTTTAGTGAAGATGCAGAGATTGTTACATTTGCTACCTCGTTCATTTACGAAGGTGGAGAATTTGCAAGTGTTCCTGCAGAGTACTATGGCACAAAGATTCACTACGTTGCATACTTAAAGTTCACACCTTCAAATGGCGGAGCACCGATGGTATTCTATACGGATGAAGTCGCAAGATCTATTTCTGAAGTTGCACAGAGCGTGAAAGCCGACACAGGTGTTTATGATGGCTTGTCAGAATCCCAGAAGGCAATTGTTGACCGGTATTGTGGTACAACAAATTAAATAAGGAGGATAATAGATATGAAAAAAGAATATATGAAACCCTCCGTTATTATTACAGCTTTTGCTGAGGAAGACATTATTATTACAAGTGGCGTTGTCCAAACAAAATCCAATGGAAAAGAAGCGCTTGTATATAATGTATTTACCGGCAATTGGGATTTGAATGGCGGAGAGTAAAAAAGATGTTGACAATAGGCGGTTTTTAAAACCGCCTATTGTTTTCACCAGGAATAGTAGAAAGGCATACTTTTCCAACTACACACTGGAAGAAAAACTGATATAGCACGAGATAAGTATGAGCAAGGAAGGTGAACAAATTGTTTTCCGTTTTCTCAGATAAAGTCAAGCTTTGGGTTGCCGGTACAATACTAAGTGTATTGAGCATTGTGGGTGTTGGCAGTGTAGCTGCAGCAGAACCCAAAATGGATTATTACAAATTTAAAGAAACAATGTATGTTATCTGCCCTACAATCACACAGGAAACCAGAATAATATGCATTACATTTGAAGAAAATACAAATGAAATGGTTGGTATGCAGGCTTGCTTGCCAAGGCAGAGAGTGTATACAGAGACAGGTGAGGTAAAGGACTATATTAGCGATATATATAAACTGCAACCGGGTAAAACATATAAGGTAATGGTTTGGGATAACATGAAACCTTTATATCCTGAACGCAGCTTTAAACTCAGTGACCCGGCAAAGGATGAAGGCCTGGATGCATCACCGTTTTATTAAGATATAGCGCGTTGATGCAGCAATTTTAGAAAGAGAAAAGATGAATGGGCATATATAATATTGCGGGCATAAAAGTAAGCATGTCTCCGCGCTACGAAACCTTAATCCAACAAAGTGAACCTTATAAAACGAATGAGAAACACTTTGATTTTGAAATCCAAATTTCGGACAAGCATATTTATGCATTACAGAAGGAGAATCCACATCTTTCAGCAGCAGACTGTGAGTACATACTGGCAGGAGGTATATTTTATAGAAGATGCGTTGCCTACAATAGCTTTTTATTACATGCATCTGCTATAATGGTAGATGGAAAGGCGTACGTTTTTTCTGCACCGAGCGGCACAGGAAAGTCGACCCATACCGCATTGTGGTTAAAAACGTTTCCTTCTGCGACCTATATTAATGACGATAAACCGCTTTTGCAGTACCGAAATGGGATTATGTATGCTTGCGGCACACCATTTTCCGGCAAAACTGATTTAAACCGAAATGGTGCAGCGCCTGTTGAAGCGGTTTGTATTTTATCCCGTGCAAAGGAAACTTATGTGCAAAGAATTTCAGCCGGAGAGGCGCTTCATCCCCTTTTAGAGCAGACCATCCGCGACGGATTTGATATGGCTTGTTTATTATCACTTGTGGAAAAGCTGGTTACTGATGTGCCAATATATAAGGTTTTCTGTACTTTAGACTCTGATGCGGCCTTAAAGGTATGGCAGGGGATTCATAATAGAGAGGATGATTAGCTTGAAACTAAAAGAAGGCTTTATTTTACGAGAACTATGCGGCGAAAACATTGTTGTTGCCACTGGGGAAGCCAGTCAGTCCTTTAATGGCATGATTCGTAGTAATGAAACTGCAAAATTTATCTTCGATCAACTTATGCAAGAAACAACAGAGGAAGAAATTGTTGCCGCAATGGCAAAGGAATATGAGGCGCCAAAAGAGGTTCTGGAAGAGGACGTACATGCGTTGATACAAACCATAAGAGAAGCCGGTATATTAGATGAATAGAAAAACAACCATAGAGGCGGCACTGGATAAAGGTGAACCGCTCGTAATTTTTACGGTTGGAGACAGTATGGAACCGCTTTTAAGAAACCGAGAAACGTTGGTTGCGATTCAAAAGGTCAATGGATCGCTTGCCATAGGGCAGTTGCCCCTTTATAAACGTCCGTACTCCGGCGAATATGTATTGCATCGTATTGTATGGGTAACGCGTGATGCATACTATACAAGAGGGGATAATCGGTTTGGTATGGAAAAAGTCCCAAAGGAATGGGTGCTTGGAATCGTAAAAGAGATAAGCCGGGATGGAAAAACCATACAGGTTACCGACTTTCGTTATAAATTGTATGTTTTCTTTCGCTTGGCCTTTTATCCTGTGCGGCTTGGATGGCATAAATTTCAAAAAAGGATACTTAAAAGATGAAGGGGAAAAAAAGCAGGACGGTTTTACGGTGGATAAGCCATACAACTGGAAATATTAAATGGATGATTGGCGCATTGATTCTACTTCGGGTGATTGTCAGTACCGGTAGTGTTTTCTATGCGCTGATTTTGCGTAATATCGTAAATGCAGCTGCAGAAAGAAATGCAGAAGAATTTATCCGTGGGGGGATTACCTTTGCCGCCTTGTCTGTTTTACTGCTTGTTTTACAAGCAGTAGCGGCTTATGTAGAAGAAAACACAAGTGCCACAGTTGAAAATCGACTAAAACATACACTGTTTCGAGCACTTTTACATAGAGAATATGCTGCCGTAACCGCGGTGCACTCCGGAGAATGGATCAATCGGCTTACTTCAGATACGAATCTTGTAGCGACAGAGGCAGTGCAAATACTGCCCGGCTTCATTAGTACCGTGGCGAAGATGCTTTTTGCGCTTGCCATGATTATACAAATGGAACCGCGTTTTTGCTTTTTTCTTTTCCCGGCAGGTGCGGCACTTATACTAGGTTCTTATTTTCTTCGGAAGCATATGGTGCAAATGCATAAAAAAACCCAGGAGAAAAGCGGTAGACTTCGCGTGTATATGCAAGAAGTGTTATCCGGTCTTTTGGTGGTACGTTCCTACGCCGTGGAGAAAGAGGCACTTTCTCAAATGGATACACACATGCAGGCGCATAAGAGTGCAAGGCTTAAAAAAAGTGTTTTTACCAACATTTGCAGTGCCGGCTTTGGACTATTTATGAATAGTATTTATATTTTCGGCGTGGTTTTCTTTGGTTGGGGCATATTAAACGGCACACTTTTTTATGGCGACTTTGTGGCTATGCTGCAACTTGTTGGACAGGTACAAGGACCGATTGCAGGCCTTAGCGGTTATATGCCGCGATTTTATAATATGATCGCCAGTGCGGAACGCCTCATGGGGGCGGAGGACTTTGGTAAAGAAAAAACGGATGCGCTTTCTGCCATGGAGGTGCACAATGCGTATAAGAACAGGATCACAGAAATCGGTCTTTCGCATGTCAGCTTTACTTATCGAGCGCCTATACAGAATAACGGCGAGGAAATTGCCGGAGAGGAAACACATGTACTGCAGGATATTAGTTTGTTGATAAAAAAAGGAGAATATGTCGCCTTTGTGGGAAATTCCGGATGTGGAAAAAGCACGATATTAAAAATATTTTTGGGCTTGTATGAACCGGAAAAAGGAGAGGGGTATGTTTCTCTTTCCGGCAATCGGGAAAAGCTGACACGTAAATGGCAACGCTTATTTGCCTTCGTTCCACAGGCAAATTACCTGATGAGTGGGACAATACGAGAGGTAATTGCCTTTGCTGATCCGGGACAAATGCAGCAGGAAGAGCGGATTAGAAATGCGCTTAAAATTGCCTGCGCGGAGGGTTTTGTGAATGCTTTGGAAAATGGCATAGATACCCAATTGGGTGAGAGAGGGGCCGGCCTTTCGGAAGGACAGATGCAACGAATTGCTATAGCCAGAGCTGTCTTTTCAGAGCATCCGATTTTGGTGCTGGATGAATCCACGGCGGCACTGGATGAAAAAACGGAAGCAGAGGTATTGCAAAATTTGCGTGCAATGACAGATAAAACGGTGCTGATCGTCACGCATAGGCCATCTGTCTTGTCTATCTGTGATAAACTCATACGGTTTGATAGAGCAGAAAATAATGAGACGGATTATCAAGTTCGTCTTACTGAAGAAATGATCCAAAAAGAACAGTAATATAGAGACAAAAAAGGTGCATCGGCGTTAGCGGCAGCCACATAAGGAAGTTTTTATGGAGTAGTTCCAAAATCAAGGAGCCACTCCATTTTCCTTGTTATCCAACCTTGTACATATGTGGATTATATTGGATCCGTAAGGTTCGCCGATTTCAGCAGTTGTTCTGTTGCCGCCTGACTTTGGGACAACTTGTCCTGAAGTTAAATCTGTCCTATAACCTTGTCTGCTCATTGCTTCCATTTTTAATTTGTATGCAAAGGCTTTTTCGCTCGGCGAAATATTTTCTCTATGTAGGTTACTGTCAACAAGCGCTAGATCTTGTTTTTATTTGAATATATGATAACTTTATTTTACGAAAGAGAGGGAGACAGATATGCTGAATTTTAATGAAATGAGACTGCTTAATGGTTCTCAACTTATCTTTTCTGTATTGGTTACACTTTTGCTGATTGGAGTTGTTGCAGATGTCAACCGTACGAGAACGTTTATGAAGCATTTTTTGTCTTGTTGATTTCAAGTTTGTTTACGCAGTTTGGTGAGGCAGGCATCTGGCTTTTTGGGGGTGTATCGGAAAATATTACCGTACTCAAGTTTCATCAATGCTCTGATAATATCAAAAAACAATGATTGATTATAACAAAAAATATGATATAATTAATATATATGTACATGAATTTTTTAAGCTGCCGGGTAGCAGCCTTTTCGTCCCCCCCCTTTTGTATAAATACACAGGGGATTTATGAAAGTATTATAAAACGCCGAAAGGTAAGCGAGGTGTCCTATTTGCAGAAAGCAAAATACATAACAATTATTTCAAATAATAA
>JAQXGO010000082.1 GCA_029006755.1 Clostridia bacterium
TCCTTGGGGCTGGAGAAAAATAGTGCAGAATGGACAAACTGCGCCAAAGCCGCAGGCTTTGGGTTCCCCGAAGGCGTACACAGGTACGTCGAGAGGCGAAGTTTGTTCATAGCATAAAGTATTTATATTTTAAGAAATGCATGGTTTAGCGAATTTCCATCCTAACCTTTTGACTCTTATATGGCTTATTCTCTTATTCTCAAGCATCGTATGCTTTATGCGATCTGTGCATTTTTCTACGGCCCCTTCTCTTTTCTTAGCGAATGATTTCCTGTATTTTTTCATCGTACAAGTCAATCAATTCCGCTGCGTATTCCTCTGTATCTCCATGGGCAATCACCCGGCAGGCCGGCTTTTCTGCATCCGGCAGAACTAATACCCATCCCCCTTTTTCTAAGATTTTGACGCCATCGGTTGTTTCTGTATTCTCCGCATGTTCCGATAAAAAGCGAATAATCCGTCCCTTATCCCCTGCCCCGCATGAAATCACGCGCCGTATGATGTGGAAGGTTGGAATTTCATCCACAAGTGCAGACAAGGTTGTTTTTTCTTTTTGTAAAAAGTCCATAAGCTGTACAATGGCACCTACCCCATCAAAATAATACACAAACTGGGCCTCACCATCTGCTTCGCCACAGGCCAGTCCCTCCATTAGGGCAATCGGCGACTCCTGCGTACGTACGAGCGTAGCACCATACTTTTCAGCCATTTTTTCAACCACGCCGGAGACAGAAACATTCACAACAATACGCGCATTTTTAAATTGCTTCATTACGATTAGCGGCACCAACGTTTTGTATAAATCCCGGCTAATCATGCGGCCGCGTTCATCGACGAGAAGCAAAGTTTCACAAGCATCATCCAAAACGGCACCAAAATCGCAATTCTGCCGAACCACATTTTCTGCAAAGCTATGCAGTCTTTCCGCATCTACAAAAGGCAAATTTTCCTCTAAAAGCAGGATTTCGCTGTCAAGATCTGCTGTTGCCGCGCGAAGGAGCCGTTTCCCCCATGGATTTGCCGTTGCAACCATGATTCGCTTTTTCGGTTTATCCTTAACGCTGTTAATGATTTGACGCAAATAGTAGAGCTTGTATTCGTACAGATCCGAAACCGCCGAAACCTTTTCCGCATCACAGCAAGAAAAATCACCTCTCGCCATCAGATTCTCGATTTTACGTTCTGTTTGACGCGGAATATTTGCGCCGCGGCTATCCATGATATCAATCATCCCGCTGCCCCCATAGGCGGCAATATGCACGCCCATTGCCGCCCCGTATACCTTGATGCCGGAGCGCGTAATCGGGAGAGGCTGTTCTCCGAAATCATACACTTGCGCGCCGCTTGACAAAAGCCCGGATATTAAGGCATGTTTTAACATCACTGCACAGGGTGAACCATCTGAGGAAACCCCTATTCTTTTTCCCGGCTGCATGGTGCCCACAGCCGACCCAAGCTTTTGCACCAAAAATGGCGTTAGCTGTGTTCCCGGTTGTCCGGCAATGCTACGCTCCCCAAAAAGGTTTGTGCTCTTTGCACTGCCCCACACAAGATTATCTGCAAGGATTTCTCCATTTCCAACAGCCTTGTATGGCCAAATCTTGACACCCGGCCGCACCACCGCATCGCGCCCTATGCCGGAGCCTTCTCCTACGACGGATTGCTCAAAAAGAGACGCACCCCGATGCACAATGGAATGTGGGCAAAGCACGGCTCCGCGAATTTGCGCATCGCGTCCAATGCTGACACCGCTATACAGTACGCTTCGTTTTATCGAAGCGCCGCCTTCCACAATACACCCCTCACCAATCACCGTGTAGCTATCCACAACTGCGCCGCGTTTTATGAGGGCATTTTTCCCGATTAATGCCGGTGGATGCACAATCGCGCCCTCCTCTATCACTGCACCGGATTCCACATATATGCCATGGCTTTTTTCCCGGGCATGTATTTGCAAGGATAGCCGGCCTTCAAAAACATCATAATGACAATGCCGATACGCGTCTAAGTCCCCGATATCGCACCAGTAACCATCCGCCACATACCCATACAATGGTTTGTGTTCCGCTAACATGCGCGGAAAAATATCTTTGGAAAAATCGCAGGGAATCTGGTCTGTCACAGAAAGCACAGAGGGACTTAGGACATAGATGCCTGTATTGACCGTATCGCTAAAAACTTGACTCCAGCCGGGCTTTTCCAAGAACCGCAGTATACGTCCTGCCTTGTCGGTAACCACAACGCCATATTCCAGAGGAATCTCCATGGATTTCAGTGCAAGTGTTGCCTCTGCGCCGCGCGCGCGGTGAAAATCGATGAGTGCAGAAAGATCTATATCGCAAAGGGCATCTCCGCTAATCACCAAAAAGTCATCATCTAAAAAGCGACTGGCATTTTTGATGCTCCCGGCCGTACCCATTGGAGTATCCTCACAAAAATAGGTCAGTCTGACACCAAAGGCACTGCCATCTCCAAAATAGCGTTTGATACTGTCCGGCATATACATTAAGGTCACCCCTATATCTATAATGCCGTGTTTTTTAAGAAGGGCAATAATATGCTCCATCAGGGGACGATTCATGACCCGTGCCATGGGCTTAGGC
Source organism: Clostridia bacterium (assembly GCA_029006755.1). Classification (GTDB taxonomy): domain Bacteria; phylum Bacillota; class Clostridia; order UMGS1883; family UMGS1540; genus JAQXGO01. The sequence goes on from JAQXGO010000082.1 coordinate 2,604, forward strand.
ATTGTACAGGTGAGCGGTCTGAGGCGTGTTCCTTCGCCGCCTGCCATTATGATTGCTTTCAAAACGTATCTCTCCTTACTTGATTTTTTCAATGATTATAATATATTTTCAAGTGACAGTTCCTCCTGCTCTGCGATATGCCGAAACAGGGCTTCCAAATGCATAACACTTGCTAAAAGCTCAGGTTTTTCGTAGTTTTCTGCAAAGGCGCGCGCTGACATGGTTTCCAACATGATTTCGTGCAGGATGTCATGCTCCGCAATGGCTGCCAGCCGGGGCGAGGTTTTCTCCCAGGCTTTTTCCAGATTGTCAACCGACTTCTTCACATCCTCCCAATTTTCGGCATCCGCTGCGTTGTGCAGCTTTTCTGCTACCTCCAGCATGGTTGCGGACTCTTTTTTCAGTGTGCTGTCATACAAGAAAAAACTGCCGAATAAAAGAAGAAAAATCACAAGGGCAATACTAAACGTACGCATTTTTATCCTCCTTACTGTATGTGTAATCCATCCTCCTCCGAATAGGTAGCCAGAAAAATATCCTTGGGATTCTTACCACCTAACATTGTTTTGAGTTTTTGCTCATCTATCTTGCATTTTTTTAAGTTTTCAGTAATAATACGTCCATCACTGATTAAGGTGTACGGCAGGCTCTGCCCGCCCTGTAAAGGAAAGGCACTGATACTGCCGTCTGTCTCCAAAATGGCAACTGCCACTTCTTCCACACTGCGTATATCCTTTTTTCTTAGTTCTTCCAGTATATCGTCCAGGTTGACCCGCAGTCTTTCCATGGCATTTTTGTCAATCGTACCATTCCGGATGAGTATGGTAGGTCTGCCAAGCAAGAAGGCTCGTGCATGCTTGCTTTTTAAACCGATATAAGACAGGACGATTTCAATCACCGCCAATGTCAGAATAGGCACAAGACCGCTAATCAGCGGAATGCCGGTTTCCTGCATCGGAATTGTCGCCAAGTCACTGAGCATTAAGGTTACAACCAGTTCAAAAGGCTGCAGTTCTCCGATTTGCCGCTTTCCCATAAGCCGCATCGCCAAAACAACGGCAAGATAAAGAATAATCGTACGGACAAAGGCAATAATCATGAAAATTTCCTCCGGGACTTGATTTATTTCTATTGATGGTATATACTAAAGCGTATAAAAGTGTTTTCTTTAAACGTGGTGGAAGGGAGTCATTATGAAACTACGAATCATGACATACACAGCCGTAATGCTTGCAATCACCTTAGCTTTTCAATCGCTTCGTTTTTTTCCGGCAATAGCGGCTATTCCCTGGAATAACTATTTAATTGGTACACTGGTAAACTTTTCCTTGTTGACCGCAACCGGGGCTGTGGGGCTTTCCTCCGGCATTTTTATTAGTATTGCAACGCCTTTGGTGGCATTTTTACAGGGGTATTTACCGTTTGTCGTATTCATTCCGGTCGTTGCAGCCGGTAATGCGATTTTGTGCGTTTTATTCTATTATGTGCGGAAAATCAATAATTATGCCGGCGGAATTGTCGCTTCTGTTGTAAAATGGATGGTATTATCCTTATCCGTGCAGCCGGTATTATCCTGGTTTATCACCTTGCCGCCGGCAAAGCTTACGGCGCTGACCGCCTCCTTCGGTCTGCCGCAGCTTATTACTGCGCTATTGGGCAGTTTACTGGCTATTCTATTATTAGAAAGGCTAAAAAAACATCATGCTTAATATAGAAACGCCTATAGAGGCGTTATCCGGTGTTGGGAAAAAACGCGCTGAGCAACTATTAAAGCTTGGCATTTCTACGGTGGGGGATTTATTATATCTCTCGCCGCATCGTTATGAGGACAGAAGCCAAATCAAGCATTGCGCAGAAATGCAGGATGGCGAGGTGGCGTCGGTTCGGGTTGTCCCGGTCGGCCGCATGAACGTTGTCCGTAGCAAATCCGGCAAGCAGCTTTGTACCCAGTGGTTTGCAGACGAAAGTGGTCGTATGGAGGGCATGTGGTTTCATTCTCCCTATTTAAAAACTGCCTTCAGAACTGACAGAGCCTATCTGCTCTATGGAAAAATGCTGGTGCAAAACGGAAAGCGTTGTATGATGGCACCCATCTATGAAACAGAAGATGCAAAGGAAAAAATTGGCGGCATTGTCCCGATCTACCCTCTTTCAGCCGGGCTTACCCAAAGTATATTGCATAAGCTTGTGATGCAGGCTCTGCCTGCCCTGCACACGCTGAACGAATCCCTGCCAACAAACCTCCGGCAAGCCAGTGGCTTTAAAAGTCTTGCGCGAAGTCTTTATGACATGCATTGCCCGGACAAGATGGAAACGGCACAGCTTGCAATGGATCGGCTAAAATTTGAAGAACTGCTTGTTTTGTTTCTCGGCATTCAAATGCAAAGGGAAGCGGCTTCGACGGCACAAGGGTTGCCGCTGTATGCCAATGCGGCAGAATTTTTTAGCGGACTGCCTTTCTCTCCCACCGAAGCACAGCGACGTGTTGTGTATGAGATTTTTGCTGATATGAAAAAAAAGACGCCTATGAACCGGCTTGTAGAAGGTGACGTGGGCAGCGGCAAAACAGTTGTGGCCGCCGCCGCATTATATGCTGCCGCCATTTGCGGCATGCAAGGGGTTATGATGGCACCCACCGATCTTTTGGCTGTGCAGCATGCCAACACGCTGCAAACGCTCTTGCCCGGTATAAAAATCTGTCTTTTAACCGGCAGACTTTCCGCCCCGGCGCGCCGGGATGCGCTTTCTTCCATTGCCTCCGGCGATGCGCAGGTGATTGTGGGCACGCAAGCTGTTTTATCGCATGACGTGGTCTATCGAAAAGTAGCTGTTGCTGTTGTGGATGAACAGCATCGTTTTGGTGTTCGGCAACGCGGTTTTTTATCGAAGTTAGGAGATGCCCCGCATGTATTGGTCATGAGTGCGACCCCTATTCCGAGGACACTCAGCCTAACCCTATACGGGGATTTAGATATATCTGTGCTTGACGTACGCCCGGCAGGGCGACAGCCTGTTGAAACCTTTGCCGTTCCGCTTGCCATGCGAGAAAGAGTACATAGATTTATTAAAAAGGAAACTGCCGCCGGGCACTGCGCCTATATTGTCTGCCCTTTGGCACTGGAAAATGAAGAGACGGACATGGTGGATGTAGAAACGTATGCGAAGCATTTGACTGATACGTACTTTGCACCGGGCGAAGTCGTGTTTTTGCATGGAAAAATGAAAGATAAAGATGCAGTGATGGAAAAGTTTTTACATGGAGAAGCACGTGTCCTTGTTGCCACAACTGTCATTGAGGTCGGCGTTGATGTTCCTGCGGCCACGATCATGGTCATAGAAAATGCGGAGCGATTCGGCCTTGCCCAGTTACATCAGCTGCGAGGACGTGTCGGCCGCGGCAAGGAAAAATCCTATTGTATTATGCTTTCCGATGCCAAAACAAAGGAGGCTGTTGCCAGACTGGAAACCATGAAGAATACCGCAGATGGCTTCCGGATAGCTGAAGAGGACTTACGGCTTCGCGGTGCCGGGGAATTTTTCGGCACACGCCAACACGGCCTGCCCACTTTAAAGTATGCAGACCCAATTGAGGATGGCGTACTGCGGGAGAAGGCCAATGCTGCCGCTACAGCCATTTTAAAGCAAGACCCACAGCTTCGTGCATTTCCCGTTCTCCAAAAGGCCGTGCAGGCTTTATATCAAGCCGCTGTACTGAATTAAAAATGTTGGAAAGATATACAAAAAAATGTGACACTTGAAATTCCTGAGGATATTCTTCTGCCAACGGAAAGATGGCAGAAGAAGTAAAGATACGTATCCGGCATGATTGGATTCGTTGCCGGTATCATAGACGAATTTGCTATGTAAAAGAAGAGCTCTCTCCTATTCTGAAGATACCTTTTTTTTACGCCGGAACTGCATAGGGGATATGCCCTTCATTTTTTTAAAGGCATCCCCAAAATAATTCGGGTCATTAAATCCGCAGGCATCTGCAATTTCTTGAATGGACTTGTCGCTCCCGGTGAGCAAAAGTTCTGCCTCTCGAAGACGCGTGCCGCTTATATACTCCTTAATCCCAAACCCGGTCACTTCTTTAAAACGCTTGGAGAGGTAGCTTGGACTTAAATAAACCTCATCTGCAATCATTTGCAACGTAATATTTTCACGGTAATGTGTACGGATATAGCGTGCCGCGGCTTGTACGTTTTTATCTAAAAATTGAAATTCTCGAACGCTTTGCGATGCTCGATAGCGGCAAAACAGTATCAATAATTGTTCTAAACATATCTTTACTCCCATCTCCGCATACGTATCCTTGTTATTGAATTCGAACCGCATTTTTTCTATGACCCGCAGCACATCTTGATAGCGACGCTGGGATAAGGAAATCACCGCGTCGTCAAAACAAGAGAGCAAAATAGGATCGGTAATATAACCGGACGAAAAATAAATCAAATACCGTGAATAGCTATCAGACACATTGATGGTTTCATGCGGGCATCCCGGCCGAATCAGCACAACATCTCCGGCCTCGACATGGTATAAATCCTTATGAATAAAATATCGTCTGTCACCCGACTCGACAATGCCGATTTCATATTGTGTATGACTATGCAGCTGCGAATTTGTGCCCTTGCGCGGTGCTGCCAGTTCTAATTGAATACCCCGATTGGAGTAGTATTGCATGCTTTTCTCACCCCTTCTTTTTTAGTATAGCATACTACCCAACAGAATACAACAATTTTTCTGTAATATGTTTCTTTTTCCATAATTTTTAAGTTGTAATTACATAAAAACTCTTTTATAATATAGGTAGCTACAGTATTTTTTTATTATTTTTAGAGGAGGATTTTATTATGTTTCGTACAAAATGCACAAAGCTCATGGCCATTCTTATGGCATTTCTGCTGATTTGCGGCCTGTCCGGAGCTGTATCAGCAGCAGAGCAAGATGGCAAAGACAATCTTTTTGTCAATTCGGAATTTGAGGTGTCCGCTTCCTCTGTCAAGGGTTGGAGTTTTAGCCAAAGCATAGAAAATTATCGCTTTGGAAAAGCGGAAATCAATGGTGTGGTCACCGGTACAGTTACCATTCTTACACATGCTGCAATGGTTGGTCCTGTTCAACGCATTACGCCAAATGCCAAAGGCGCATTTTTCTATTCTTTCTGGTATAAATCAGAAGCCAATAATCACGCAAGAATATACATAAATGAATATGCATCCGGGGAAACAAGCTCTAAAGTCCAGAAGATTATTCAATTGTCTAGCACAAGCAACGAATGGAAATATTATGAAGGCATTTATTATCTAACCGAAGAAAGCGCAAATGAAGTTTCCTTCCAGTTCCGCAATATGGCAGGAACTACAGGAAATACCGTGTCCTTCGCTCTGCCGTTTGCAACCACTACGATTTCCAATTACTTTGTAAACAGTAGCTTTGATAACGCCTTTGGCGGCGGCAGCTTCCCTGCAACCGGTTCGGTCCTCGGTAAGCAAATCACCGGTTGGACGTATTATGGGTACCAAAGAGAAGGGAACGGCACCTATCCCGTTTCTTGCGAACTGAAACCAATCAGTGAAATTGCGGGACTCAGAGATCAGGTTGTAAATCCTAACGGCTATGCCTTTGGCACAAATGTTAATTTTTATGCAACCTATAAAGCTTATGGCGGAATCCCTGCCCTTGTTTCGGATTGCATTCCTGTTGTGCCGGGTGAAACCATCAACTTTTCTGTATGGTGCGCCTCCAGCGGCCAATGGCATTCACAATGTTACGCTTATGAATCCGAAACCAATAACATTGATCTTCAAGTCCG
>JAQXGO010000083.1 GCA_029006755.1 Clostridia bacterium
TTTGTGCCGCTTGATTGATGATAAAGGCATATATTTTATTATCCTTCACATAGGTGCGCCAGCGAACGTCACCCCCCTCGCCTTCATGCAGCATTGGGTATTTGCGGTTTACGAAGCAGTCGAACATAAAATCCAGTTCCCACGCGGCAAACGCGCGAAGCCCTGCCCATTCCTCGCTCGTTGGCTCCATGTATCCCGGCTCACCGCCAAAGGAATGATACCCAACGCACGAGCCGCCTGCAAACATCGTCTGGTATGCATAATGGCGAAATTCATCGGCTGTCGGGAATGTGCCTCCGTTGATAAAGGCCTGTTGTAGAAGCGAAACCGGCTTTCTGCCCTTGACCGCTTCTATCCCTGCCGCAATTTTCTTGCTAATCACAGAGGCACGGTTGACGCCCTTGCCGGGATAATAGTCGATATCCATAATGTCGCAAAATCGCCCTAACCGCTTGTAGCTACCTTCGCCGGAATCATCTAAGTATATAGGATGATGCGGATCAATATTGCGAATGGTTGTATAGGCTCTTCCCAGCTCTTCGTCGGTATTCATCTTCTGTATCGGTTCATCCTGCACCTTATAGCCAAACAGTGCCGGATGGTCTTTTACCAAATTGACTGTTTTGATTGTGCTGTCCAGCATGTCAGGATGCCCTGCGCTCTTTTTATTATAATATAGCGAAACGATCACATATAGTCCAGCTTCTTCCGCTGCGTTCATCCGCTCCAATATCGAGCGATTTAAAGGATCGTTTCCCATTTGGATAACGGTGATACCGATATCACTGATTTCGTCCCCTGTCTTGTCCAAAAGGGTGAATGGCACACTGTCACCGAGGGAAATGTTGCGTTCTTGCACTACACCATTTCTATCCGGCTTTCTAAATACCCCATCGGCTCCGAGGTAGGTGGGGCGGTCAAATCTCGCGATGGGGAAGGATTGCGTTTCTATAAATTCTTCGCCCTCTGCATATATATCCACCTTCGCCACATAATCCTTACCCTTTTCAGGAAGGGCGGAAACTGTCGGAAAAGAAATCGTTGTTCGGCCTTCCGATAGTGTACTCTCTATCATGTCTATGGTAGGGGTTTGCCCGTCAAGAATTGTCAGCACCGCCTTGCCGTTGCCTAAAGAACCTTCCGTCTGTCTGTCCTCTACCGTAACATAGCCCTTTTCCCATTCCGTATAGTAGAAGCGCTCATCTGTTTCCACAAGGGTGCGCGTGGGTCTTTTTGTCATATACAAGCTCACATCATCTATGCAAATGTCTCCTTCCACCGAGTGATTCCGGAAGCTGACATTGCATCCATCCGCCTCATTCGGGCAGGTGAAGTCGAAAAAACCATCCTGCCACTCGCTGCTGTAATACGCCACCATGTTTTTCGTGCCGTCCAGCTCTATGCCAATGCCGCCCCTCTTGTACTGCATTTGGCAGGAGAAACTCGCACTGACCATGCCGGGATTTTTATACTTGAAGATGATCCGATATTCCGCGCCCGGCAAAAGCGAAATTCTCTGCCGTATCTGCGGCAAGGTTGCCCCGGACACAACCTTTATATAATTTCCCTGCGCATCGCCGTCGTTTTGTATATTGGCACCTCGGCCGTCAAAGGTTCCATTTGCCCCGGGCTCCGCTTGCCAGCCGGTTACCGTCTTGGCGGCGATATTCACCTCATCAAAGCCGCCGTTTACAATCATTTCCCAATCCGTGGAAAGCACCGGAGGCTTTTCCTCCATTTCTTCGTCCTCGACTACGCCTTCCATGAGAAGGGAAATATCATCCACAGACACCGCAAGGACGCTGAATGACCGCATGCTGAAATCAATCTTTGAAATATTCTCCGGTAAAACGAATTCAATGACCTTCTGCGTCCAGACATTGGGGGTAATATCGTTGAAATACACATTGATTACCGTTTCCAGTTCTATTTCTTCTCCATCCTGTAGGACAATAAAGGCGGCCCGCAGGCGAATATCGACATCCTCGCTCGGCACCTTTACACGTGCCGACATCTGACACTTCTTTCCGCTACCGTTCTCTACCTTAATCGGCTGATGCAAAAGTCTTGTTCCAATCCCTTGTATCTTCACATAGGTTTCATCGCCCCAAACATACTCACCTGCGTTACCGACTCCAAACTGCCCCGGATGGATCCCCCAACCCAACGGCTTAGTGGTGCTTTCAGGAATATCGAAGTTACCATTGATTACAAGCTCCTGCGCATTGACCTTATCCACGAAGGTGTGCGCCTCTATAGTTTCGAAATCATAGGGGCTTGCCTCTACCACGATTCCTATTCCGCATAACAGAAGGCAGACACAAAGCAGGGCGCCTATTTTTTTACGCTTCACAAAATCCTCCTTTCGAGGTTTTATTTTGCCCCTCGCTTGATATCTGCCAAGAGAGGAGTACGGATTGCGTTTTCATCCGTCCTTTTTACCACTTTATCGATTGTAAATGCGGTTAGCGATCACAGCGGCTTCCGCTCTTGTGGTAAGTCCCAAAGGATTTAAAATTCTGTCGCTTTCGCCCTTGATAATACCGGCCTTCACCATGGCTGCCACTTCTGCCACAGCATAGTCGGCAATCTGACCGGCATCGACATAGGAGGCAAGTTCGTTGCCGCTTCCCTCTTCCAACCCTTTATATTGCCGCATACCGCGCGCCGCAATCGTCATAAGATCCTGGCGCGAAATTTCGCTTTCCGGATTAAAGAGGTTGTTTCCAATGCCGTTTAAGATACCGGCCGCCTTGCCTTGCGCAATTGCCTTGGCATAATAGGCATCCTCGGGCACATCCGCAAAGGATGCCGTACCCTCGCCGGTAATCCCCAAAGCATTGACTAAGAAATAAGCAAAGTCGCCACGTGTAATCTTTTCGCTCGGTGCAAATTTTGTTTGCGTAATATCATTGACCACGCCGGCATTTTCCATATGCACAATGGATGTATAGGCCCAGCTGTAACCCAAAAGATCGCGGTACTTCGTAATTTTTAGGTCACTGAAATCGATCGTGTTGCCAGGTGTGATTTCATACACATACGCTGCCTGCGGCGCCAGTTCTACCGTAAGGGTAGTGCCGTCAATTGTCAGCGTTTCCTCCTCACCGCCGGCAACGCGCTTCGCCGTATAGCCGGTGGCTGCCTTGCCGCCATCCGTATCGGTAAGCGGTACTGTGGCTGTGTTTGCCCCCGCCCCGGCCGAACTTTGTGCCGCTTGATTGATGATAAAGGCATAAATTTTATTATCCTTCACATAGGTGCGCCAGCGAACGTCACCCCCCTCGCCTTCATGCAGCATAGGGTATTTGCGGTTTACGAAGCAGTCTAACATAAAGCCCTGCTCCCACTCGGCAAACTTTCGAAGTCCGGCCCATTCCGGGCGTTCAGGTGACATATGCACCTTTTCGCCGCCAAAGTCATGATATCCTGCGCCCGAGCCCCCTGCAAACAGCGTTTGATACCAATAGTGACGAAATTCATCGGCTGTTGGGAAGGTGCCGTTATTTTCAAAGCCCTGCTGCAGCAGCATAACCGGCTTTCTGCCCTTGACTGCTTCTACCCCTGCCGCAATTTTCTTGCCAATCACAGAGGCACGGTTGACGCCCTTGCCGGGATAATAGTCAATATCCATAATGTCGCAAAATCGCCCTAACCGCTTGTAGCTACCTTCGCCGGAATCATCTAAGTATACGGGGTGATTGGGGTCGATATCGTGAATGGTTTTATAGGCTCTTGCCAGCTCTTCGTCGGTATTCATTTTCTGGATCGGCTCATCCTGCACCTTATAGCCAAACAGTGCCGGATGGTCCTTAACCTCATTGACTCTATCGATTGTGTTTTGCAGCTTATTCGGGTGACCGGCACTCTCCTTTCCATAGTATAGCGAAAGGATCACAAGCCGTCCGGCTGCCTCTGCCGCATCTAATCGCTCCATAAGCGGTCGCTTTAAGGGGTCGGTTCCCATTTGGATAACGGTGATACCGATATCCTTTACCTCATCCCCTTCATTATCTAAAAGGGTGAACGGCGTATTGTTCGCAATAGAAATATTATACTCCCTCATTACGCCATTTCTGTCTGGCTTGCGGAATATCCCGTCAGCGCCCAGATAGATGGGGCGGTCGTATCTCGCGATAGGAAAGCTTTGTGTTTCTACATACTTGCCGCTTTCCTCGTAAATATCTACCTTTACCGTGTAGTCCTTGCCCTTTTCGGAAAGTGTGGACAGTATCGGGAAAGAAAAGCTCGTTTTGCCATCAGAAAGTGTCTTTTCCATCGTGTCTATGATGGGCTTTTCTCCATCCAAAATGCTCATAAGCACCTTGCCGTTTCCAAGAGAACCTTCCTGCTTTCTGTCCTCCACCGTAACGTAACCGGTTTCCCATTCTGTATAGTAGAAGCGCTCATCCGTTTCTACAAGGGCGCGAGTGGGGCTTTTTGTCATATACAAGTGCACATCATCTATGCAAAGAGCCCCTGCACTTGCCAAATTCCGGAAGCTAACAAGGCAACTATCTACCCCGTCCGGGCAGACAAAGTCGAACTCTCCTTCCTGCCACTCTTTGCTAAAAGCTGCCTCAAAGTTTTTTGTGCCGTCCAGTTCTGCCGGGATGCCACCTTTCCTATATTGCATCTGACAAGAGAATCCCACGATTTCGGTCCCCGGATTTTTATACTTAAAGGTAATCCGATACTCTGCTGTCGGCAAAAGGTTTGTAACGGATTGCCGCACCTGTGGATAAGTTGGACCGGAAACAATCTTGACATAATTGCCCTGCGCATCGCCGTCGTTTTCCACGGTAGCTCCTCTGCCGTCAAAGGTACCACCCTTTCCGGGTTCCGGCTTCCAGTCGTTTACTGTAAGGCGGTCGCTGCTTACCGCATCAAAGCCGCCGTTTACGATCATTTCGTTGCCTTGCAGAAGCGAGGGCTTCTCCCCAAAGTCTTCCTCTTTGGCTGTCCCTTCGGTTTTTTCTTCTGTTTTGCCTGCCGTCGCTTCTGCGCCTTCACTCTCTATAAGAAGAGAAATGTCATTTACATACACTTCAAGGTCACTCAGCAAACGGAAACTTAAGTTGATGCTGGTCACATCCTTCGGTAACGTGAATGCAATCACCTTCTGTGTCCATGCATTGGGTTTGATATCGTTAAAATACACATTGATGACCTCGGGCATTTCGGTCTCTGCACCATCTTGCAGAACATTGAAGCCGGCCCGAAGGCGAACCATGGTTTCATTTGCGGGGCCCTTTACCTTAGCAGAAAGCTGACATTGTTTTCCATCGCCGTCCGTCACCTTGATATACTGAGAAAGGGCTGCCGTCTTGCCGGGGAACATCATCTTTATATAAGAATCCTCCCCCTTCATATACTCTGCCGTTCCTTCGGGTCCAAACTGGCCCGGATTGATTCTCCAGCCTTGTGGCTTGGTATCACTTTCCGCCACATCAAAGCTGCCGTTTAGCACAAGTTCTTTCGCATTCACTCCGTTTTCCAACGTATGTGCCGGAATGTCGGTATAAGCATAAGGCGCTGCCCAAACGGAGATTCCGATTCCTGCAAACAGGAAGCAAATACAAAACAGGGCAATCACTTTTTTACATTTCATAAAAACCATTCATCCTTTCGATTCCCTTTTATTTACTGTAAATGCGGTTTGCGATCACAGCGGCTTCCGCTCTTGTGGTAAGTCCCAGAGGATTTAAAATTCTGTCGCTTTCGCCCTTGATAATACCGGTCTTCACCATGGCCGCAACATCTGCCACAGCATAGTCGGCAATCTCACCGGCATCGACATAGGCGGCAAGCTCGTTACCGCTTCCCTCTTCCAGGCCCTTACACTTTCTCATCCCACGTGCTGTAATTGCTATAATATCCTGCCGCGAAATTGCGTCTTTCGGATTAAATAGATTATTCCCTACGCCATTTAATATCCCGTGCGCTTTTCCCACAGCGATTGCCTTCGCATAATATGCATCCTCAGGTACGTCCGCAAAGGAAGCCGTAGCATCCCCGCTAAGTCCCAAAGCGTTTATCATGAAATACGCAAAGTCACCGCGCGTAATTTTTTCCCGGGGGGCAAAGCAAACGTCGGTTATGTCATTGACAACACCTGCATTTTCCATATTCACAATCGCACTGTGTGCCCAGTTATATCCCGTAAGGTCACGATACTTCGAGGTTTTCAGGCTGCTGAAATCCACGGGGCTATTCGGTGTGATTTCGTAGAGATATGCCGCCTGAGATGCAAGCTCCTTCGTAAAGGTAGTGCCGTCAATTGTTAGCGTTTCCTCCTCGCCGCCGGCTATGCGCTTTGCCGTATACCCTTGTGCCGCAAGACCGCCGTCAAAGTCCGTCAGTTTCACATTGGCGGTACTGCCCTCAAATGCTTGCCGATTTAAAATAATGACATAAATTTTATTATTCAATATGTAGGTACGCCACCAGACCGTATCGGTTTTTTCCTCGTTTAGCATGGGATTCTTATTGTTTACGAAGCTGTCAAACATAAATCCCTGCTCCCACTCTGCCATCTTGCAAAGTCCCGGCCACGAAGGATGCTCCGGACTCAAAGAGGTGGTCGCTTCCCCAAAGGAATGATATCCGAAGCCGGAGGCGCCTGACAACAACACTTGGTAGGCATAATGCCGAAATTCATCTGCGGTCGGGAATGTTCCGCCATACTCAAATGCCTGTTGCAACAGTCCCACCGGCTTGCGGCCGCGAACTGCTTTTACGGCAAGCTCCATCATGTCACCCAGTAAGCTTGCGCGCTTCTCGCTGCCGACCGGATACACGTCAATATCCATATAATCACAAAATTTTCCCATTCGTTCGTAGGTAGCATAGCCCGAATCGTCTGTATAAATCGGGTGATGTGGATCTAAATCGCGAATGGTTTTATAAGCAAGCGCAAGTTCTTCATCCGAATTCCCCTTTTGCATCGGTTCATCCTGAATCTTGTATCCGAAGAGCGCCGGATGATCCTTTACAAGGTTCACCTTGTCAATGGTATGCGGCAGCATCTCCGGATGCCCCGCACTCTTTTTCCCGCTATACAGGGTAATCAAAACCAACTGTCCTGCTTTTTCTGCCATATCCATGCGCTCGGGAAGCGGCAAGGATGCGCCGCCCACAAGCTGTATCACCGTAATACCGCCGGGTGCTACCTTACTGATTTTCTCGTTATTGACACCGTTGCCAAGCACAATATTGTGTTCTCGTATCACGCCGTTTCGGTCCGGCTTTCTGAATACGCCGTCAGCACCTAAATAGGTAGGCCGATTGTAACGGTAGATAGGGCGATCGTATGCTTCCTTCTGTTCCCCTGCCGCATCGTACACAGTAACATGTGCCGTATACTCTTTGCCGATTTCGGCAAGCACGGCAATCGGAAATGCAAGTGAAAGATTGCCATTTGCAAGGTTTCCCTCGTTTTCATAAATCGTTTGTTCGCCGTCTTTAATTTCCAATGTAATACGTCCGTTTCCAAGGATGCCATCCTTCGTTCTGTCCCTTACGTCTACCGTGCCTGTTTTCCACTCTGTGTAATAGAAAATCTCATCCGTTTCCACTTCTGCATACGGTGCTCTTTTCGTCATATACACGCTAACATCGTCTACCAGATAATATCCTTCCGGCGAAAAGTGTCGAAAATCAATCATGCATGAATTCGCCCCAACGGGACAAACACTGTCGAGGTAAATGTCCTGCCACGTGTCATTCTGATACAAGGTCAGGTTCCCCGTTTTATCGTTCTGTATTCTAACGCCATTGTTCCCCCAGCGGAAGCCGTAGGAAACAGCACTCAGCATCTCTACACCGGGCGACTTGATGCGAAAATGCAACTGGTATTCTGCACCCTCCTCAAAGCCTCTGATATTCTGCGCAAGCTGTGGATTTTTCTGCGCATTTTCAGGCTTCTTGAAGATCTTGGCACAGTTTCCGTTTTCCCCTTCGGGGATGATGCTCACAAAGTCATCCCATTGTCCCGGCGCCACGTCCCAATATACAGTACCTTCCTCAAAGCTTCCGTTTTTAACCATCTCATAATCGGACAAAACCGGTGTTTTCGCTGTAGGCTTTGGCACCTTTGGCGGCGCACCCTCCATAAGTAAGGAAATATCGTCAACCAAAACCGATTCGTCGGAGGCAAGAAAAAGTTCTATGGCAGTGTAGGTAATTCGATCGGGTAAAACGAAGCGAATCACCTTCTCCGTCCATATGTTCGGTTCGGCATCCTCAAAATAAATGTCACAGCTATCCTTCAGCACCTCATCCTGCATGACTGCATTGCGTATACCGAAGGTTTGGATGAGAGAAAGCTTGCTTTCCTTCGCAGAAGGCTTTACCCAAACAGAAAGCTCACAGATCTTTCCGCTATTCAGGCGACTGATTGCAATGCTTTGGGTGACACGCGCCTCCCCCTCTTTGGGTGCCATATAAAGCGCATACTCACCGCTATGCGCTTCTTTTGCGCGCTCTACCCCTCCTTCGCCGAGGTTGCCGGGGGTTACCCCCCAGCCCTGTAGCTTCGTTTCCGCTTCGAGCATTTCGAAGCCGCCGTTTACTAAAATATTTTGTGCATTTTCGCCGTCAACAAGGGAATGAGCCGTGATTTCCTCACGGTTATACGGCGCCGTGTTGGCGCAGACCCCCATGCCGCATAGCAGCAACAAGGCACAGCCAAGTGCCGTTACTTTGTGCATCCGCATAAAATCCTCCTTTTATCGGTATACAACGATAATCTGTTCCGATGCATTCACCTTAAAAGCAAAAATATAATCGTCTTCATATATTTCAGCACTTGTGATTTCTTTAAACGTATCGCGGTCGCTATCAAATAAAATCAGCTTCGTATCGTTGAAATGGCGAATACGTTCATAGGTTTCGCTATTGTTTCTGCCGCCCGGCACGTAAATTCTGGCACCGTACTCGGAAACCCTATCCACCTTGGCATAGGCGTATACACTGCCGACGTAATCCGTGTCAGCCGAAGTCGTTGCTTTTTTGCCCGCATCGTTGAAGGCACGCTCACCTACAAGCGGGCTGCCGTTTCTAAAGAGCACGCGCATGGCCGTCGCTTCCCCTGTAAGGGTGGAAAGATCGTACTGAACAACATCTCCCACCTCCAGCACGTCTGCGGCCACTGTAGCAGGGAATACGTTATTGACCGCCATCGGGTCCACAGTCGGGTCAGAAAGCACCAGCTCCGTAATGACTCCCAAATCTGCCGCTGTGAGCATTTCTACGGTCCCGTTCTTCTCCATGACGGTGAGTTTCGTTCTGTTCTCCCCCTCTGCGCTCAGCGTTTCCGAAATTTCCGTGATAACGCCCACTCTCCCGGTCGGGATGGCACTCACCGTATCGCGTGATACCATAACGGATACCGTGTTATCCTCGTTGATGTCATAAAGCGAAAGGCCGTTGTAGGTACCGCCCGCACCAACGTGACCGACATCGCTCCATGCACGCATGGAAAAGAATTTATCTTCGCCTGTATAGTTTTCCGGTACTATGAAAATCTTCGTGTTCTCACGCACCAGATAACGTGTGGCAAAAATCTTGGATTCGTAACCGATGATACCGATTCTGTCTTTATAAAAGTCCTCTGAGAAGGTTGCAAGCCGTTGCTCCTCGGTCATGTGGCCGTCGGTATTGTCCGTTGCCGTTTCAATTTCCAGAATTTCATCAGCGGCGTTGGCGCGGAACAATACAAGCTGCTCTACCACTGCTCCACCGCTATAAATAACACTGCTGGATAAAAGGCCGTCCCTTACCGGGTTGTTATTGAGCTTGCAATTTTCTGCAACCGTAAATATCTTCATTAGGCCATCCTCGGTGTAAATTTTAAGCTGTTCCACCGAGTTAAGTCCCTTTGTCTTTTCTCCGCTTACCAGATACCCATACTTTGTGCTTCTGTAATTCTCGTTGTCCACCGCAGCAATCCTGCCCATAAAGTCGAGATTGAAATTTGCTTCCATTGCAATCTCAGGCTTCTTCATGTTTGTGCTATCCAAGATATTTGCGGCAATTTTATACGTTGTCCCCTCGATTGTAGCTGTATCCTTGCCCATTTCCGACACCTTACCGGCAATCACCTTGGTGCCGCGAATGACCTCAATCACACTTTCATTCCCGGCAATCGCAACCGACAGAACATCCCATTCCTTGCAGCTTTCCGGCGTGGCTGATGTTCCGTCATCATTGACAAAGGTAAAACGATAGGAGGAATCCTCCGGGTCAAGCGTAAGTGTGGTGGGCGTTACATCTCTGTCCTTAAAAATGATCTTATATTCTTCCGGGCGCACGCTATCTACAATCAAATTCTTAAACGAACGGATAACCACCGTGTCGGCGCTGCTTCCGCCGGAGGAAATCAGTTCAACCGTTCCCGTTTTAAAAATCAAATCTGCAGGCGTCATGTCTGTCTTTTTCACGCCGTTATAAATCCATACGGCCGATGAAGAAATGTTGGCGTTCTTTTCCCTGCCGTCTTTATCATAATAATACAATTTTGTCAACGTCGATTCCGGACTTATATCCGCCGCGTCTACCGTAAGCGTATCCGAGCCATAGCGTGCTTCCACATACAACACCGTTTCCTGCAGGTCCGTATCCTTTGCGTAGAGTGTAACCATTTTCCCGATAAAATCGGCTGCCTTGGAGGTGCCTGCCGCAAATACTTTGCCGTCAAGCGCGACCTCACCCTTTTTCACGCTTGGGCCATCCAGAGTAATCATTCCGTTGGATGTGATTTTACCTACATACTTTTGGATATGCAAGTATTCCGTAAGAACGGTAACACCTTCCTCCGTCTTCACTGTATAATCCGCCCCTGCGCCGGTACGAATCAGAATATCCGCATCCACGGCGTTTGCAACCAGCATGGCCATCGTAGCGCGCGTGATCGGTCCCTCGCTTATATGCAGACCGTCCAACACCCCAATCTCCGAAGCAACAGAAAGATAGCCCGTGGGATATCCGCCCTCATCCTCTGCCTTTACGCCATATCCAAGCGCGCAGACAAGCATTTTAATTGCCTGCGGATACGTGACTTCTTCATCCGGTGCAAAGGTGGTTGCACTTGTTCCCTTGACAAAGCCCAATTGGTATGCCGTACCCACTGTCGCATATGCCCAATGATCAGCACTCACATCGGTAAAGATTTGCGATGTCTCCGATGCCGTAACATTCCGCATGCGAAGAATAATCGTTGCCATTTCTGCACGAGTCAGCTTTTCCTCCGGTGCAAAAGTCCCCTCCGAACGGCCTTCAACAATGCCCAGTGCCACTATCTTTTCTACTGCAGCCTTACACGGAAGGCCGTCGATGTCAGAAAAAGCTGCCGCCACCGGAAAAACCAAGCCCGAAAGAAGTGCTAAAAGTAAAGGGATGATTAATAATCTTTTTCTCATTTCTCTATTTACCTTTCTTCTCTTACCTTTCGGTAAAACCTTCTATTTTTGTAAAAAATTTCTACTTTTTTAAAATTCTTTGCATAATCACGGCTGTTTCCGCACGAGTGGTATTGCCGAGGGGATTGATCGTACCGTCGGCATTTCCCTTGACAAGACCCGAGGCAATCATGGCCTTAACATGGGGGAGTGCATAGTCGGAAACGGAGCCGCCGTCTGCATACTCGGAAAGGTTGGTCTCTCCAGAAAGCTTCATGCCACGACTGATAATTGTCATCATATCTTGGCGAGAAATTGCAGCATCGGGGTTAAACTTATTGTCGCCCACGCCGTTTAAGATGCCCGTTGCCTTGCCGATGGCAATTTCCTTAGCATATTCCCGTTTTGGGCTTACATCGTCAAAACTTACGGTGCTGCCGTCCCCGGTAAGCCCTAATGTGCGCACAAGGAACATGGCAAAATCGCCGCGTGTAATGTTTCTGCCGGGCGCGTAGGCAATCGCAGAAAGGTCGTTGCAGATCCCCTTTTCGTCCAGCTCAATAATGGCTTCTCTTGCCCAGGTATGCTGAGACAAGTCGCGGAAGCGCGAAGGCTTCACGCTTGAAAAATCCATCTGCGTCTTCGGTGTAATCTTGTAAACTGCCGCCTGGAATTTTTCAAGGTCTACATGGAATGTATCGCCCTCAATGTCTATACTCTTCGGGCTGCCACCTTCCACAAGCTCAGCTGTAGCTCCGTTTACGGTAATCTTTCCTGTAAAGTCGGTCAGCGGTATATCCACGGCGCATTCCTTGGTTTCCCATGTATTGATCACGATGGCATAAAGTACGCCGTCCCGAACCAGTGTTCTCCAGCGCACATCCTCTGTACGCCCTTCATTAAAGAGGGGGTTTTTCATCAGCGTAAAGTGGTCGAATATAAAATCGTATTCCCACTTTGCCGCCACCTCCATCTGCTTCCAGATTTCATCGTCCAGCTTAACACAAGTGCCGTTCTCCGCTTTGGAATCCTTGGTCCCGAAGGTGTGGAAGCTGAAGCCGGATGCACCCTCAAACATTGCCGAATAAATAAAGTTTCGAAGCTCCGGCCATGTCGGCTTATATTCAAACCATTCAAAAGCCTGGTTCATGATGGAGATGTGCTTTTGCCAGTCGTTCGATTCCAGTCCAATCGCAACCGCGTGGGCAATATTTTCGCCACGCTGCCCGGTGTAAATTTGTGCCGGATAGATATCCATGTCTATGATATCACAGAATTTCCCAAGTTCCTGTGCATGATATCGATTGGATACAACACCGAAAATCGGGTGCTTCGGATCCATATCGCGGATAATCTTAGCGCCGATTCTGAGGTTTTCCTGCAAATCGTAAGTATCTTCTCTAAATTTCGGCTCTTCCCAAAGGTACCAACCGATAAGCGCCGGGTGATCCTTGACTTGATTAATCGTGTCGATCACATGCTGCCGCACCTCGGGATCCCGAATATCCTCGTGGTTATAGAGCGTAATGGTTGCATACATGCCGGCCTGTTGTGCTACATCCAGACGCTCTATACGGTCCGTTCGCACTGTGCCGATACCTCGACCGATGGTCGCCCCAACCTCGGGTATACGCCACATAACCTCCGGCAGTGTGCCCTGTGCCAAAATGTAGTTCTCCACTTTATCCCCTGCGGCGGTTAGCAGCTCCATGGACTCATCCAGCATGGTGGGGCGGTCATATTTATAAATATAACGCTCCATTTTATCATCAGTCGGTTGTCCGTTTGCATCCAGCATCACGGCTTCCAACTTATATTCCTTCTTTTTTTCTGCTAAAAGTTCTAAGGGATAGGTAAAGCGCTGTGTGCCGTCCTCTAAAAGCGACACGATTTCTTCCAAAATCACCTTCTCTCCGTCATAGAAGCGGAAGCGCACCTTTTCATCATCCTTTATAACGGTTTTGTAGGTGGTAAGGTCGGCATAGCCGGTACCCTCATAATCGGAATAATAAAACACATCGTCCGGAATGAAGGAGCGCATTTTTTTGCTAAGCCCCGAAAGGGGATACATTTCCACATCGTCATATAAGAATCGATACGTTTCCCCATCGCCGTGGCGAAGCATCATACAATAATAATCGGCATCCTGGTGGGTGGTGAAGGTTGCAACCAGCTGCTGCCAGTCGTAATTTTCCGGGTCCACCGAAACATGCAGACTGGTTCGTCCATCGCCCACATAGTTTTCGGCTGTTTGCTTTGTTCCATTTCTATAGCAGTCGCCCTGGAATTTAAAGGTGTAGTCAGAGTCCGGCAAAAGCTTAATCCAAACAGAAACCTGGTATGTGGTTTCCGGCTCTACCTTTACCATCTGCCCAATCCATGGCGCAGGCGGAATTTCCGCATCAATTTTCAGGCACTGTTTCCCGGTGTGTGCATCCTCATCCGTATAGGAGAACCAGCCCTTCATGACATCATCGTCACGGTCAAACCAAACACCTTCGTATTCCTGCCCATGTGCAATATGCGTAACCTCCGTTGCATCCTCAAAACTTGCATTCTTAAAGAGGTTTTCCGTGTCCGGTCCCGGCTTAGTATACTCCGGCATTTCTATCTTTTTCACGCCAACAGTCGGCCCAAGAAGCGAAACGTTATCATAAATCATTTCGCCGCCGTTCATAAGACGAAGCAGCATGGTCGCCCCAACGATATCCTCAGGCGTCACAAATTTTACTGTCATTTGTGTCCACGCGCCCGGGGTTGTATCCTTAAAGGAAAGGTTTACACGGTTACTATATTCCATATCCATTCTGGTATCGGGATCTGTGTACCGAAATCCCAGAGAAATCGTAGCGGTGCCTGCTGTACGCTTACACCATGCGGAAAGCTCATATTCCTCACCCGGAACGAGATTGGTAAAGGTCTGAACAGCATGTATGTTTTTCCCTTCAGGCGCCGTCAGTCGAATGGCTTTCTCCCCCTCCACAGTGTCATTCACTATAAAGGCTCCGGATTCGCCCAGTACACCGCCCTCAATGCCGCCGCTACTCCAGCCTACAAGCTTGCTCCCGGCCGCTGATTCAAAACCGCCATTGACCATATGCTCCACATCGCCGTTCTCATCTGCCACCTTCGTGGGCATTTCATAATATGAAACCTTATAGTCCGCACTCTTAATCGGGCGTTCCTTAATAGAGTAGGCCTGACCGTTTTCCCTAAGCTCTACTGTCGGAGCAATCTTAATCGGGTATGTAAGATCCTTGTTTTCTTCCGCCAATCCACTCCCTGCGGGTATGAAAAGAATACTTGCCAAAAATACTGCGAGTAGTTTTTTCACAAAAAAGCCTCCTTTATTCAATTGTATATCCCAGTTTTGTAAGCAGTTCTTCAAAATAAGCCTTCGCCATCAAAATATCCTTCAGTTGCTGTTCGCCCGTAATTTCACGCTCAATGGTAACAAAGCGATCATAGCCCAACCCCTTCAAAATCTCAAAGACCTTCGGAAAATCTACCATACCCTGTCCTACCGGCATTTCCTTGCCGATTTGACGCGGATCCGTGGGCAAAACGCCGTCCTTGCCATGGATGTTTCGCACATATTTCCCGAACACCTGCAAAGCATCCATCGCGTTGCCGTAGCCGTAGGTGAAAATATTGGCAGGGTCATAATTGACATATAGATTGTCAAGTCCCACATCCTGTATTAAGCGAAGCAGGATAATGGGTGCTTCCATCCCGGTTTCGAAAAGGACATTCAGCCCCATTCTCTTACATTCCGAGCCTATGATATGAATGGAGGTCAGCATATTGACATATTCCTGCTCAAAGGGATTGTTCGGTACATATCCCGCATGAATGACGATATCTTCGACGCCGAGCCAGGAGGCAAATCTTGCCGCCTCAACCGTATAGTCCACCCGTTCTGCGCGCGAGGCCTCAATGTTCAGCCCTGCTATGCGGTAATTATAGTAGTTGTCGTAAGGCCGAGCGCCCTTCTTGTAGCCACAAAACTGTGCCGAAATCTCGATGTTGTGCTTATCTGCCGCTGCACGTACTATGTCAGCATCCTCTTTTGTGTACACGTCCGGCTTGTATACGAGCTGACAAGAGCTAAAACCGTGCTGCCGAAGGTTTGCAAATTTTTCTTCTGCTTGATTGACGTTTGTAATCCTAACCAGAGTTCCGAGTTTCATTTTTGTTTCTTCCTTCCTATAAAATTTTTATTAAAATTCGTCAAGATGAACATACCTTCCGTTTTTGCAGGACATTTCTGCCGCCTCTAAAATTTTCTGGCACGCGAGCCCTTCCGAAAGATAAGGTGTATACATATCTGTTTTCCCATTTAAGAAGTTTACAAAGGCTTCCGCCTGATTGGCAAGAAAATCGTCCGGCACTGCAATGGTACGAAACCCTTCTCCATCGTCCATTCTAAGACCTGCATCACCAGTGCTGTAGAGAATTGCACCCTTTGTGCCGTAAATATCCATTTCTGTCAGTGCCTTCACGCCCGTTGTGCATCTGGAAACAGCAATCGAGATGCCGGCGCCTTTCTCGCTTCTTCCCAAGATGTTGCACCAGTCATCTGTTGTCACAGCTTTTATTTTCTCACTGTCCATGCACTGCCGCTCGGCTACTGCAATGCCACTTTCCGCGTACACCCCGTCAAAATCGCCGCAGAAAAGCCTGGCTGCATCAATCATATGGGAGCCGAAATCGCCCAAGGCGCCCGTCCCGGCAAGTGTTTCATCAAACCGCCATTCCAGCTTTCTGCCCGGACGCAACGCACTGTCTTTATAATATCGAATATATATATTTCGAATCTCTCCGATTTTGCCGTCTTCAATTTGCTTTTTGATGTACCGTATGTTTTTGTTAAAACGGAACGAAAAACTGACAAATGCCGGAAGGTCCCCTGTTTTCTCGCACAGTTCGCGCACCTCTTCATACCGAAGTCCAACCGGTTTTTCAACAGAGTAAGGTTTGCCTGCCCGAATCGCTTCTTCGGCAATTTCACAGTGCAGATAATTTGGCGTACAAATATCTACAGCTTCTACCTCTTTGCATGCAATTAAGTCCTTATAGTCCTTAAAGCAATACTCTTCTCGAATGCCCAGCTTTTCCCGCGCTAACGCCAGCGCATCGTCATTCATATCGCATACTGCTACAACCTGCGCGATGTCCGGGCATTGCAAATACCCATTTGCATGCACCCCTCTCGCAATTCCGCCAAAGCCTATCATACCGATTTTCCGTATTTTCATATCTGTTCTCCCTTTCCGACAACTATATTATAATGTGATCTCTCCGCAGAACACGCCGCTCTTCTTATTGATCGGCATGTCGAAAGATTTTTTCATCATCGAATTTTCCGTCTTTCAAAATGCATTCACCATCCACCTCGACAACCGGTTCGTGTACGTCAAAGTCAACATGCTCCGTGGAATGAATGATTTCGCCGCGCCGTCTGTTATTTCCGATCGCCACATGAATGCAGTTAATCTGATGACTGCCGTCCACTTTCCAGCCGTACATGTTGTTTTCCGGAGAGGTCGTGGTTACAAGCCCTATTTCATCACATAAATCAGCCTTTGGTGATACTTCTTCAAGGAGAACGCGCAGCCGCTCCTCCTGAACCGCATCGCCCGAAAACTCTGTCAGCATACTATCTTGAAAGACTAATCTCATCGGTTCCTTATACAGCTCATTGTGGGTAGGCATATTGGGACGAATCGGAAATCCGCGCTGATTCCGCGTACGTTCAGATGCACCGTCTGCCACAACAACGCCGTTGACCGTTCCAAGAGAAGGAATGACCGCTACCTCAGAGTAAAAGGGTATAATGCCCATTACAGGATACATAGCGTCAACCTGTGTGATACTGCAGTGTAAATCCGTCCCTCTTTTTGTTGTAATATGTATCCTTTCGGCTTTCTGCAACCATGCATAAAGTGCAAGCGCTCTGTTTCTGTTGGCGAGTACTTCTTCCCTATTGATATCCCATTGTTCCATGCCGCCACACTCAAAGGTAAACCGCTTGCTCTTTCCCAGAAGCGATTCATCCCCTTCATCACGCGTGCCTAAATATGTTGAAAAGCCTGTTTTAATCTGCGGAGTCGTCATAAATGTAATATCTGCATGTAATATAGCCTGCTTTAAAGGCTCCATGATCGGAATATTGTCATATCCTTCTTCTCCGCCGTACATATCGACATCTGCTATGACACTGTTTATGCCTAATTGTTTAGCACAGTCGCAGAGAGCCCGCGCGTTGGAATACGCTTCACTGTCTGTAATCACAACAATGTTATCGCCTTTTTTTGCCTTTGCGATGTCCAGCAGCACAAACTCGGCATTTTTCATGATTTTTTTCATATCCTTGTAAATAAACATGAAATTTCACTCCTTTTTGGTTTTTAAGCAATTTGAAAACATTTATCCTATGCCGCAAAGCACAAGTATTTTTATTGTATCGATAACGATATAATAATGTAAAACACAAAAGAATCAATGATTTTCATCCATTCTTTTGTTTTAGCATGATAAAGCTGACTTATTTCTACTCAAACGATTGCAGAAACCGCTTTAAATTCGTTATAATAAACCAGCAAAGCTGCTCCCCTTGCATCAAAAAGAGCGTCGCAATTTTCATAACAAATTTGTAGGTCTTCAACCAATTCTTTATGACAACGGTTCTGAATCACCCTTGCTATCACCTCTTGGAATTTTGTGGATACCGTAATATCCCCTGATAAGATAATTTTCTTCGGGCCGAAAAAAGCAATTGCCATAGACACAGCTTTTGCCACATATAAACTGATATATTCGATCAGTCTTTCAGCATCTTTGTCCCCTTCTTCGGCTGCTTGTACAATATCCGCTATATCCGGATTTTCACCGGCGATCCGGCGCAAAATTGCAAAGCCTCCTTGATCCATTCTGCTCTTTAGTTCTCTTAAAATCGCTCTCCGGCTTGCAATTGTTTCAAGGCACCCGGTTTTTCCGCAGCTGCATACGATGCCGTTATCCTCCACAAAGATATGCCCAATTTCAGCCGCATTATTATTCCCGACATAAGTCTCATTCCCGGTTATACTGACCATTCCAACGCCCTTGCCTATCACAATAAATAACAAATCATTGACTTTGATGCTTTCCTTTTTGAGCTTGACCGCAAGACCTGTTAGTTTCACACTCTTTTCAATGAAAACCGGTATACCGAATTTCTTTTCAACCAACATTTTCACCGGTATATTGTTCCAGTCTTTGATGTGGTAGTAACGGATTGAAATTCCGTTTTCAACATCAACATACCCCGGTATGCCTATCCCAATCCCGACTACCAGATGTTTCTTCTCCCCCATTTCGTTTAAAAGCTCTGCTATGCATCGGTATATTTCCTGCAGAACCTCATCGGCGTTAGGTTGATTCTTGAAAACCACTTGCTTTTTATTGATCATACTTAACCCGAAATCGATGACGGTTCCCACCAGCATTTCACTATTAAATTTAATCCCCAAAAAATAGCAGCCATCCGGATTGATCTTAAGGCATACTGCTTTTCTTCCGACACCTTGCCCGCGAAACCCTGCGATTTGAATTAAATTGTCCTTCAGCAAATCATCAATGTAGCTCAGTATAGATTCCATGCTTAAACCGCTTTGGGTTTTCACCGAAGCCCGTGAAATCCCGGGATTCTCTCGTATGATATTCAAAACCAGATTTTTTTTGGCGTTGATTCTCAGATCAATATTTTCTCCCCATGCCATTTATGATACTCCTCATTATAGAATGATAAGTTCATTTTATCTTATCCTTTCCGACATGTCAACGTATTTTTACTGTTCTTTATAATATAGATATATATGTCCGTTTCCTCTCCTTTATGCATGCTTTTGTTTTATGCAATAATAATATCATAAACGATTCTTCTTGTCAATTATTTTTTGGAATTCTTTTTCATAATTTTGAAAAATTATTATGAAAATTTTAGTAAAAATGGAGTTTTTTTCATTTTCTCTTGAAGATGTATTCTGATTGTGCTATACTATGGCAAAAGAGTCCCCAAATACCGGCATCATGGAAAAAGCGGCGTCAGTCTTGTCGTGAATTGCATCGCGGAGCCGGGCGTTGCATCACCAAACGGAACGATCATAATGGGTTCTATTGAAGTCGGATATTTTGCAGATATCTGTATTCTGGATAGGGAACTTTCTGTGAAAATGACAATCACAGATGGAAACATCGTCTATCATGCTCTGTGCTAATCTATCAAAAATAAAGGAGAACGAAATGGAAAGAAAAGTTGGAGAAAATATAATCTTTAAAACCGTTCCGCAGGAATGGGATGTGTATTTTGACATGGCACTTTCTATGCTCGAGGAAGTTATGAAAAATAATGCTTTAGGCAAGAACACCGTTATGATCGTGCCGGTTGGGCCTACGGATCAATACCCGATTTTTGCAAGGCTTGTCAATCAGCTTGGTGTATCTCTGAAAAATGTCCATTTTTTCAATATGGACGAATATTTGATCACACCGTCACAATGTATAGATGAAAATCACGCTATGAGTTTCCATCGCCGTATGCAAGAGATGTTTTACTCGCAGGTAGACCCTGCACTGATTATGCCGGAAAGCCAGCGTCACTTCCCGCATCCGGGAAAAGAAAAGGAATATGACAATAGGATCGAATCCCTGGGCGGTGTTGATTTATGTCTGGGCGGTCTCGGTATCAACGGCCATCTTGCATTTAACGAAGCTGCAGAAGAGGATGACCCGATTACGGCAGAAGAATTCGGGAATTTAGGCACAAGAGTGCTGCCCATATCCAGAGAAACCAGAACCATAAATGCCTATGGTTACCAACGCGGGGATTTGAGAGGAATGCCAGAATGGTGTATCACAATCGGCATGAAACAGATTCTGGCATCCCGATCTATATATGTAGCTTTAAACAGACCTTGGCAGCACGGCATTGTAAAACACGTGCTTTTCGATAAAATACAGCCGCAAGTACCTGCGAGCCTGCTGCAAAAGCATCCTGCGGTAAAGTTCTGCGCAATGGATACGATTGCAGAAGGTCTGTTTGCAAACGAATAAGGCTGAAAGGAGTATGCGGCAAGAGCATATCAGGCGGCCGACATGCCTTTGACGAGTTGGATTCTGGTTTGATCGATACATGTTAGAAGGATTTCTCATCAACAGAAAAGGAGTGTGTCAGAATGAAACAATGGAACAACGAAGAATTTTTTACTCATTGGCACGGATACGCCTTTCAAGAAGGGGAGTTTATGGGGCAGCCCTATGTGGTGGTCTTCCCCGAGAAAGGCACAGAAAACGGCAAATGGATACTGAAAACGGAATATTTCGGGGCATTTCCCGAAACTGAGCTTGCGCTTTTAAAACGGGGCTACCATGTGGCGAACGTGAAAACCACGTCCCGCTGGTGCCCGGATTCGGTTACAGAGATGCAGGCGGCTTTTGTAGATTTTGTCCATGCGGAATTCGGTTTGTCAGAACAATGTATTCCCGTGGGTATGAGCTGCGGCGGTATGCAGGCCATATTTCTTGCGGCAAAATATCCGGAAAAGGTATCCTGTATGTATATCGATGCGCCGGTCGTCAATTTTCTCTCTTGCCCCTTTGGCTTCGGCCGGAAAACTACGGAAAGTGCAACAGACGAGTTTATAAAAGCACGGGGCCTTGACGAGATTGCAATTCTTTCCTTCCGTAAGCATCCCTTGGACTTTATTCCCGCCCTGACGACGCACCATATTCCTATCGTGCTCGTTTCCGGGGATACGGATACCGTGGTCCCCTTCGAAGAAAACGGGAAGCTTCTTTGGGATGCCTATAAAGCCGCAGGTTGCACGATTGAAACCTATATAAAGCCCGGTGGTGACCATCATCCTCATGGGCTTCCGGATGTTTCTCCCATTGTCCATTTCATCGAAAAGTACTCCAAATAAAGAACGGCAATTCTTTTCGCAGTCTAAGTTCTAAGCTCAACAAACAATGTGCAATACGCAAATGGTGACGGCGAAGCGGTTACGCAGGGGCCGTAGAAAAATGCACAGACCGCATAATGCATACGATTCCAGAGAAGATGCGGATCAGCCGTATAAGAGTCAGAAAGTCAGGGTGGAAATAAGCCATATATGCGTCAAAAAGTCAGGGTGGAAATTCGCTAAACCATGCATTTTTTAAAATAAAAATGCTTTATGCTATGAACAAACTTCGCCTCTCGACGTACCTGTGTACGCCTTCGGGGACCCAAAGCCTGCGGCTTTGG
>JAQXGO010000084.1 GCA_029006755.1 Clostridia bacterium
CTTCATTTTCATCCTCCTTCAAATAAAAAACACCCATGAACGCCAAAAAGGCTCAAGGGTGCAAAGCACGGTTCCACCTTGATTTTTCACTCATTTCCATTTACGCAGGGCACGGCCGCACTTACTGCTATTTCTGCGCGGCAGCTCCGGAGCGGTTTTCCCTATGGCTTTGCATAAGAAGCTTCCAGCAAATGCTTCTCTCTCTGGATGCGCCCTCATAGGTACTCTCTCCCTCATCGCTATTATTCAAAAAGTATTGTAACAAATAAATTGCACTTTGTCAATAATTTTGCATGATTCTTCGGGATATTTTTTCATTGCACTTGCAGAATACTATTTTTTATGGTAAGATATAGATAAGCTATAAATTCTTGGAAAGGAAGATGCAGAATGGAAGAAAATAAAGCTTCGGAAAATACAGTGAAAATTGCTGATGATGTTGTGCAGATTATTGCCGGTATTGCCGCCGGGGAAATTGATGGCGTGTATGCAATGGGCAATTCCATTGTAAGCGGCATTGCTGAGTTTTTAGGCGGGAAAAAGACGGTTTCGCGCGGTGTCCGCGTTGTGATCTCCGAAAATGAAGTTGCGATCGATGTCCATGTGGTCGTCCGCTACGGTGTGCGGATTCCGGATGTCGCCTGGAATATTCAGGAGCGTGTGAAGGATGCTGTGGAAACCATGACCGGTCTTTCCGTGACCAAGGTCAATATTCATATTGACGGTATAAACATGGAAAAAGAAGATATGCCGGAAGAAGAAAGGATGGAAGAGTAAGAAAGGATGCGAAAGATGAAAACTTTAATGCGGGAGTTTAAAGCCTTTGCCTTGCGCGGCAATGTTATGGACTTAGCCGTTGGTGTTATTATCGGTGCTGCCTTTAAAGCGATTGTGGATTCGTTGGTGCAGGATATTCTTTCTCCGATTATCGGGGTTTTTACCAGGCAGGATTTCAGTACGCTGTCCCTCAATATCTTTGGCATAGATATTCATTACGGTGCATTTATCACTGCGGTCATCAATTTTATCATTATGGCCTTTATCATCTTTCTATTAGTAAAAGGGATGAATCGTCTTGCACAATTCAACCATAGCAAGGAGCAGAAGGAAGAAGCCCCTGCCACGAAAAAATGCCCTTATTGCTGTTCGGAGGTTAACATTTCGGCAACTCGTTGCCCATATTGCACATCACAACTGGAGGCATAAAATATGTTGGTTACAGTGGACTCGATGCGTAGGATGGAAAAAAAGGCGATGGAGGCAGGGCTTTCCGGTCGGCTTTTAATGGAGAATGCGGCAAGCGCGGCGCATCGTGCGATTCTGTCGTATCACCCCACCGGTGTGGTGGTTTTATGCGGAAAAGGAAATAATGCGGGGGATGGTTTTGCCGTTGCCCGCCGTCTTTTTATTCGCGGTGTTCCTACGGAAATTGTTCTCTTATCTGACCCGGCTTTGCTGCCCCCGGATGCGGCGGCAAACTATACGCTTGCGGCAACGCTCGGGGTTCCTATCACCCCTTGGGAGGCCTTTTCTCAAAATCCGGGCGGACGTCTTTTGGTCGATGCGCTTTTCGGCATCGGCCTGCACGGAGAGGTTTCGGGCACGTATGCAGCGGCCATTCGATGGATGAATGATGCCCCCTCTCCTGTTGTATCACTGGATATTCCAAGCGGGATTGACGGAGATACCGGTAAGGTGCATGGCCTTGCTGTGCATGCGGATTGTACCGTCACCTTTGGGCTTGCCAAGCTGGGACTGTATTCACCGCTTTCTGCCGATTATGTCGGCAAAGTAATTGTGGAGGATATTTCTATCCCCCGCCCTAAGCAAAACCCGCACTTTTTACTGAAAAAAGAGGATTTATCCCTGCCGGCTATGTCCCGCGCCGCCCATAAAGGACTTTGGGGGCGTGCTGCTATTTTCGGTGGCAGCGACGGGATGGCTGGCTCTGTTTATATGGCAACGCGCGCTGCGGAAATGAGTGGCGCGGGGCTTGTGACTGCGATTGTGCCGGAAAGCCTTATGCCGGCAATGATGGCGCGGCTGACCGGTGCGATGTGCCGCACGGACTTGCCGTCTTCCGATGCGCTTTTGGTCGGTTGCGGCTTAGGCCGGACGGCTGATGCCCGTCATCGTCTCCTCACCGCACTAAAAGCCCCTGTAAAAACACTTGTCATTGATGCGGACGGCTTGTATCATCTGACGCCGGATGATTTTTCTCAAACAAATGCTGCCGTTATTATCACGCCGCATATCGGCGAAATGGCAAGGCTTTGCGGCTTGTCTGCCCAGGCAGTAACGGAAAATCGCGTCTCTTTGGCAATGGACTTTGCAACGCGCTATCAGATCACGGTTGTCTTAAAAGGTGCCTATACAGTAGTGGCCTTACCGGACGGGACGACATATACTAATATTACAGGCAATGAAGGCATGGCCAAAGGCGGTAGCGGAGACATCCTGGCCGGCCTGATTTGCGGTCTTGCAGCCAGCGGCGCAAAAATGCCGGCACGGACGGGTGTGTATCTGCACGGACTTGCCGGGGACATGGCCGCACAAAAAGTGGCAAAGCGCGCTCTGCATGCAGAAATTTTGCTGAAATTTCTTCCCGATGCAATTAAATGTATGGAAGATGGTTTTTCTGTACAGAATAGTATTGAAGCCAATCCTTACCATGGCATAAACTACATTTGACATTCCTTTTGCAACAGTTTATAATGGTTATGTGGATTACGTATGGAGGAGGAAAGGTTTCATGGCAGAACAGAAAAAAATACTTGTTAGTCTTGAAAAGACCTTCTTAGAGGAAATGGATGCCTATATAAAGTCTAGTCAAATGACACGCAGCGCCTTTGTTCGCACGGCACTTCGTTTTTATATGCAAGAAAAGCGCCGGGAGGCAGTCCGCCTTATGATGGAAGAAGGTTACCGGGAAATGGGCGAGATCAATAAAGAGCTGGCCTGCTTTGCACTGGAGGCTGACAACGAGACCATTTTTAGGTATGAGGAGAATCTAAGGTGATTGTAAAAAGAGGCGATATTTTTTACGCGGATTTAAGTCCTGTAATTGGTTCAGAGCAAGGTGGAGTGCGCCCTGTTTTGGTTGTGCAAAATGACATCGGCAACCGTTACAGTCCTACCGTCATTGCTGCGGCAATTACAAGCCGCATCAATAAAGCAAAATTGCCCACGCATATTGAAATTGATGCGCAGGCATACGGACTTTTGCGGGATTCAGTTGTGCTTTTGGAGCAGATACGCACGATTGATAAGACACGTCTGAAGGAAAAAATAGGCCACTTAGGGAGTCCGCTGATGCAACGGGTAGATGATGCCCTTGAAATCAGCTTCGGGCTTTCCGGCATTTAATACAAAGGAGAATGGGTAATGACAATTTTGGGGAATACGCTCCGTTTGCTTCGTACGGAGGCCGGTCTTAGCGTAGCGGCGCTTGCGGCTGCCATAGACCTATCACCTGCAACAATTTGCAATATAGAAAGCGGTTACATAAATCCCGATATGAAAACAGTGCAACGCATTTCTGATTATTTTCATGTGACCGCCGGGTATCTTTTGGGCAGTGTGGACGTCACGCTTTCCCAAGAAAGCACAGATGAAGCTTCCTCTCTGTACGAAATGGACAGGCAGCGTTTTGTCCATATGCGCGTCGTACCCATGTCGCAGGCAGATGGCAGCTATGCAGCGGATACCGGTTCTACGCAAAGCGTCATTCTGCCTTTGCCGGCATCTGATGCCGGCGACTATATCGCCGTTTCGGTTTTGGATGACAGTATGGCCGCATACCGAATTCAAAAAGGCGATACCGCCGTTGTTTCCCTCGACCCCTTTTCTGTCCGAAACGGAGATATTGTTTTAACCTGTGGAGAAACGCCCGGCTCCGCTTATCTGTGCCATTATGAACGGGAAGGTGCTACGATTTCATTAGACGGCGGGGCAGAGAAATCGAGAAGCCTGCAGATACCCGTTTCTGACACCATGCACCGCATTTTGGGCAGAGTGGTGCAGATTATTATTTACACCCATTAAGCCGATTCTACAATGTTGATATCACTGGCAGGAATACCGGTCTGTGCGGTAATAACGTCTACAATTTTAGCGACATCTTCGCTCTGCAGGCCCTTGGTTTTGACCACTGCCGTCACCTTGCCGTCGGAAATATAGATGACTACATCTTCAAATCCTTTTGCACGCAGCAGATTTTCTGCTGTGCTTTCTTTTTCGGAAAGGGTAGCGATGGACAGCATCTCCTCTTCTGCGCCTTTCCGTGCCTCAGCAGAGCTGTTTGCATCCTGCATAATGCCCTGTAAGGAGGCTACACTCTGCGAACGGCCGATTTCCCTCTCCAGCCTCGCTTCGCTGAAAAAGTCATTTTCCTCCTGTACAGCTTCACTTCCTTGGTTGGACACCAGCTTGACCTCTCCAAAATTTTCTGCCGTTTCCGGCGCCTTGTCATACGACCAGTTCAGGTAGCCGGCAATCGCCACCAAGGCTGCAATGCTAACTATCATAATCTGTTTGCGCTTCATTACTATCATTTCTTTTCTTCCTTTCTATTTTGCTT
>JAQXGO010000085.1 GCA_029006755.1 Clostridia bacterium
GAATCAACAAGCACAAAAACAGGTAGCAGATAGCTATTTAAGCCGGATGTTTACGGAAAAATTGCAGGATAAGCCGGACGCAATCTCTAAACGAGCTTTGCAATTGGGGCTTGCGGCACTGGAGGGAGAGGCGTAATATGAAAATTAATGCGCTCCATATTATCTCCTACGGCAAGCTGAAAAACCTACGGATCGACATTACAGAAGGCATTAACTGTATTTATGGTGAAAACGAGGCAGGCAAATCCACTATTTTGGCATTTATCAAGGCCATGTTGTTTGGATTTGGGCAAAGCCGTGGTGCAGAAAGCGACAGAAAGCGATATGCACCTTGGGACGGTACAGTAATGGCCGGCGAAATGGAGATTACGATTCCAAGCGGACGGCGGCTGATTATACAGAGAAAAAGCGGAAGAACACCGGCACAAGACATATGCAATGTTCTGGATGCTGTGACCGGGGAGCCTGATTCGTTCGAGTTGGCAGAAGAAATAGGCATAGGAGAAAATGGATTTTTACGCACTTTCTATGTAAGACAAATGGGGGCGAGCTTTAGCGGTGGAGATGATGATCTTACCGATAAACTCATCAACCTTGCCTTGCATGGAGAGGAAGAAATAGGATATTACAAAGCTATTGACATTTTGGATGAAAAAATGCGTTTTTATATGCATAAACGTGGAAATGGCGGAGAAATTAATACAATCAAGCAGAAAATTATGACATTGCAGTCGCAAATTGCGGAGGCAGAGCTGAAAAATCAAGAGCTTTTACAAAGTATGCATCGGCAGAAGGTTTTACAGGAAGAAATTACAAGTTTGCGCGAGAAACTTGCGACTCAGGATGATGGGATTGCCGCGCTGGAGGCGCAACATGCCCTGGATACAATTCACGAGGCGGAAAGGCAACTTTCCGTACGGGAAAGGGAGGCAGAAACCGTTTGTGCTTCGTTGCAGGAGATCGATGCGTCGTTACAAGAAAGTGATGCGCTGCAGGGTGAAATAGATGATATTGTATATCGGGTTTTGCCAGATAAAGCGGGGCTTCAAAGCACACTGCGTTCTGACAGTATAAGCATGTGGTTTTTCGTGATTCTTACGATCGCATTTTTGGGAGCGGGGGCTTTTGTTTCTGCCTATCGGTGGCCGCTTGTTGCAGCAGCCGCTATTATGGCCGGGCTGATGCTCCGCAGCATAATATCTCGAAGCAGGCATGCTGCCGCAATTGCCGATGCGGAAGAAGCAGAAAAGCAAAGAGATGCGGCACTGGCGAGGTTTGGCTGCCACTCTTTGCAGGAGTATACAGAGCGCAAGGCGCATCGAAGGGCATTGATGGAAAAACGAGAAACGATTCTTGCCCAGCAGGCACAAATTGCTGCATATGTGCAAAAAGCAAGAGAGACATTGGATGCGCGTATAGAAGATACAATAAAAACATACGGCTCGTTAGAAATGATTGCCGCGCAAAATCCTGAAAAAGCAATGGAAGAAACCAGGCGATTACAGGCACTTTTAAATAGTAAAATGAGCGAGGCCGGCGCCATTGAAGGTCGATTGGCAGCCAGCTTTTCACCGGAAAAGCAACCGGATGTGCTTGCGGCAAAGCTATATGCGTATCAAGAAGAACTGCAGGCGGCAGAAGAAGAATATCAGGCAATTTCTCTTGCGTCGAAAACTTTACGGGAGGCTTTTACTGCACTTAGCCAGAACTTTTTGCCGAAGCTGAATGCCCTTGCATCCTCCTATTTCTCGGTTTTAACCGGCAAGAAGGAGAATTTGCTGTTGGATAAGCAGTATCAGGTGTCTCTGGACAGAACAGGGATAAGACCATTACAACAGTTTTCCGGCGGGACAATAGACCAAGCATTTTTAGCAGTGCGTCTTGCAATGATACAGCTTGCATTTCCGGATAACAATATGCCTTTGTTTTTGGATGATATTTTTCAGCAGTACGATTTGGCACGAACACAAAATGCTGCATCCCTTCTGACACAGTTTGCGAGGGATAGACAGGTGATCCTATTTTCCTGCCGGCACATGACGATGGCAGGTGCAAATATAATAGAGCTATAGAGGGAGTGTCCGTATGATAAGTATTTTAAACACAGAATTAGGTACGGTATATATGGAAGAAAATGCGCTGGCAAAAATGGCCGGGCATATTGCCACCAATTGCTACGGCGTGGTGGGCATGGTATACCGGAATAAGAGAGATGGTTTGGTTTCTCTTTTAAAAAGAGACAAGATGGGAAAGGGAATTCGCGTAACAATGAGTGAGGCAGGCATTGTCATTGCTTTGCACATTATGGTTGAATATGGCGTAAACATTGGCGCGATATCAGAAAGCATCATCAAAAATGTTAAGTATCATTTAGGCAAGAACACAGGACTTGATATTAGCGATGTGCGCGTTCACGTAGAAAGCGTGCGCGCGAAAGGCGTAAAGTAGGGAGGAACCGGCTTGATAAGAGAACTTGACAAGGATATCTTAAAACGCTTGTTTATTTCCGGGGCACATCATCTGGATAACCATAAGCAGGCTGTAAACGATTTGAATGTATTCCCGGTTCCGGATGGCGACACAGGGACAAATATGAGCCACACCATGCTGAATGCCGAAAAAATGCTTTCAGAAAAAGAGTGTTCGACGGCCGGCGAGGTAGCTTCTGTGGTTGCCAATGCAACCTTACGTGGGGCAAGAGGGAATTCCGGCGTTATTCTATCGCAAATTATGCGTGGGTTTGCTTCGGCTTTGCAAAATTGTGAAAAAATTATGCCGGAGGATTTTGTCCGCGCACTGGACATGGCGGCAAAAACGGCGTACAGAGCGGTTATGAAACCAACCGAAGGTACCATTCTGACGGTCATCCGTTCTATGGCAGAGGCTGCGGAAAGGTTGGACGACGATGGAGATATGTGTTCTCTCCTTGAGGCGGTCGTGCAATATGGCAATATAGCATTAGATAATACGCCAAAGCTTTTGCCGGTTCTCAAAAAGGCAGGCGTTGTGGATGCCGGCGGGAAAGGACTTATGCTGATCTTTGAGGGCATGATGCTCTCCCTTATAAAGGATACATGGATTGAAAGACAGGAGAACGAGGAAGCGGTGGCTGCACCGCTTACGGTAGGTGTGAAGGAAACACTACAATATACTTATTGTACAGAGTTTATTGTGAAAAAATCTGTGGCGGCTGCCAGTGCAGAGGAACTGAAAAAGGAAATTGCGCCTCGTGGGGACAGCGTGCTGGTCATTGACGATGAGGACGTGATTAAGGTACATATCCATACCAACCACCCCGGCATGGTTTTGGAACGCGGTTTGTCTTTTGGCATGCTATCGGATATTAAGATTGACAATTTGAAAGAACAGCAAGAGGAAAATAAGGCAGTGCAGAAAGAGGAGAATAAACCGGCCGGTGTTATTGCTGTGGCAGCCGGAGATGGCATTGCTGATTTATTCCGCGAGCTGGGTGCCGATGTAGTCATTCATGGCGGGCAGACAATGAACCCCAGCACGGAGGATATTTTAGAGGCGATTGAGAACCTCTGCGCAGATACAATATTTGTTCTGCCGAATAATGGGAATATTATTTTAGCGGCGGAACAAGCCGTTAGTATTACAGAAAAGAATGTACAGGTGATTAAAACAAAAACCATCCCTGAGGGCATCGCGGCATTAATGGCCTTTGATGGCCCAAAGGCGGCAGAGGCTATGGCGGAGGCGGCGGCCGGTGTGATGACCGGACTTCTTACTTACGCTGTACGCGATACGGATATGGACGGTCTGCAAATTAAAGAAGGCGATTTTCTGTCCCTTGCAAATGGCAGCATTGTAGCCGCAAAGGCGGTGGAGGATGAAGCGATGGCGGCACTTTGTGATGCATTGGTGACAGACGAAACCTATGCGGTAACCCTGCTTTATGGCGAGGGGGAAACAGAAGAATCCGCAAAGAAGTATGCAGACAGAATTGCAGAAAAATGGCCGGATGCCGAGGTGACGGTTATATATGGCGGACAACCGGTATATCGATTTATGGTCTCCGTCGAATAATAATTAAAAAAATATCCATACTGGTAAGTGTGGATATTTTTTTTTCTGTTTTAAAAAATAGTGTAACATGGGAAGTTCTGCAATTTTTTATTCTTGCAGTCAAAGAAAGCTATTTTCTTTCTGTATGGGGCAAAGTGATTCGAGAAAGCTGGACCTTTCGTCTTTTAATCAAGCCTTACAGATTTATACGGTTTGTTCTGCGATTTGTCCTACGAATATTCCTGTTTATATAAAGATTATAACCGTTCAATGGTTTCAGCCATGCCAAGGGTAAGAATACCAATATTGTCCGCATAGATTTTCGAAAATTGAGATAAGGGCAGAGGATTTATACCGCTACCGGCTTCAATCGTATAGCCGGGTCGATTATACGTTAAAATAAACCAATCCTTATAGCCGGCATATCCGCTTTGCAAGGGCGTTTCTTCGGCCAGATAGCCGCTGGCATTCGCAAAGGCTTCTGCAATTTCAGGGGATTGCGGCGGCAGAAAGTCTAAGAAACGCCAATAGATGACTTCTCCCTGTGTGTGATAGGAAAGGGTAAGCAGAAAATTATGCGCAAGCGTAAAAGAATAAACCGCAGCAGCCTCCGGCGAGGCTAAAGGGGCAGGCCCTACATAATCTCGCGGGGCAGGCGAGGTGTATCCTTGACTAAATTTAATTTCTTTTGCGCGCTCCCAATAAGCCGGATAGCTAAGATTGGGATCAATGCCTTCAATGTTCGCTTTCCAGCCATTTGGGAAGGGTATTTGCGGATAATCCGCCGCATAAGAAAGCGCGGTTTGATAAAAACTGCTGTCGGAAGGAATTGCCCCGTTTACAAGATCCACACCATCCGGGTTGACTAAGGGAATGACAAATAGGGTGCATTGGTCATAGAGATATAGGGCGGAATAGCCATAGATAGTGCCTGCTTCGGCATAGGCCTTTGCATATTCTTCCATAAATCGCAGGATAAGCGGCGTAGTGATCCACTCATTTGCATGATGTGAGGCATTATAAAAAACCTCTTTTTCACCATTTCCCATAACGAGATAGTATACGTTATGCCCCATAACACTGGTGCCGGCGCTTCCGCTCCGGATAAAAGGATATCTTGCCCGTAGTCCTTCCACTAAAAGTTTGACGAGGAAATATGTGTACCGCACGCCGGTGGGAATCAGAGCAAAGCCATAGGGGATAATGATCCTTGTTCCAACAGGAAGATTTTCCGGGGTCAGTGTGGGATTTGCAGTTTCTATTGCCGAAACGGTTGTGTAAAATTGCTTTGCAAGGCGAAAAAAAGTGTCTCCCGATTGAATGGTGTGATAGGTAAATCCGCGTAAAAGTGGCAGAAGCAGTGCCCAGGTACGTGGACCGACAATCCCATCTGCCCGAAGACCGCGCGCAGCTTGCAATTGCAGAACAGCCCTTAGGGTGTTTGTGCCAAATTTGCCGTCTATGGCTACCGAATATCCAAGCCGTGAGAGGGCGAGCTGTATGTATTCCACATAAACAGATTGATCACCAAATCGAATTGTTTCCATATAAACCTCCAGTCAATAAATTGATCCTATACTGGAAGCATATGAGGGAGAAGCTAAAAACATTCAAAATATTGCGTGGGTATTGTATATTATTTGAAAATATGGTATACTTTAATATGGAAAGCAAAAAAGGAGGTGCGCACATGAAGTATGAAAAAATACCGAAGGTGGGGCGCGACCCACGCAGTGTACCTACGTATCGCCCGGATATTGAGGGAGATATGAGCAATCCGGAACGCATTCACCAAGCAGATGTGTTCGACAGCGACTATATCTGGGATGGCGAAAGCATGGACGAAGAAAAACCGTAAAAGAGGGCGAACATTCGCCCTCTTCAATAAAGGAGAGCAAGATGAAAAAAATAACAAGCTTTACAGTGGATCACACAAAAATTGTTCCCGGTATGTACATTTCTCGCGTGGATAGAGATGTCACAACCTATGATTTGCGGTTCTGTACACCAAACGATGGGCATGCACTTGAACCGGCCGTTATGCATACGATTGAGCATTTGTTTGCTACATATATTCGAAATACAGATCTGACTGTTCTTTATTTCGGCCCAATGGGTTGCCTGACAGGCTTTTACCTTTTAGTACGGAATGCGGACAACCAAAAGGTTTGGGAGAAAGTATGCTATGTGTTAGAACAAATCAGCACGTTTGAAGGAGAAATATTCGGCGCATCCGCTGTAGAATGCGGCAACTGGAAGCTACATAATCTGGAAGGTGCAAAAAAAGCAGCAAGGGAATACCTTGCTGCCATAAAAACGATGCCTTCCTTTTCCTACCCGGGTTGAGGATGTTTATTTTTCTTGATTGGATAGTATCGCAAAATGCAAAGTGGTGGTCATGACTTTGCATGCACTTTGGTTTCATAGAAAAACATAGTTCTATTTACGCAAATATTTCTGATTTACAATGTTTATGGGCTTTTCGCCATGCAGAACACGAACAACATTATCGGTTACTTCTTTATGTAGATCCACAACCCCCTCATAAGAATTCCAGGCAACATGCGGTGTCAGCACAACATTCTCCATAGTCAGCAGCTTGCTGTCTGCCGGCAGGGGTTCTTCTTCAAACACGTCCAGTGCAGCACCGCCGATTTCGCCGGATAAAAGTGCGAAGATAAGTTCTTTTTCATTGACAAGACCGCCACGGCCGGTATTGATCAGTACGGCATCCTGCTTCATAAGCTTAAACTGTGTCATGCCAATCATATGACGGGTTTCTTCGGTAAGCGGTGCATGCAGTGTAACATAGTCTGCATTTTTAAGCAGCGTTTCTAAAGATGACGGCGTCGCACCGGAAGCTACAACATCGGCTTCATTTGCAAAAGGATCGTAAACGAGCAGATCCATTTCAAAAGCTTTTGCGCGTGCGGCGACAAAGCGCGCAATACGGCCGAAACCGACAAGACCTAAAGTTTTGCCGGAAAGACGGCGCACTTTTCCTACGTTTTCAGCGTTCCATTTACCGGTTCTGGCACATTTGTCTGCAATCGGAATGTGCTTGCAAACCGACAGAAGTAAAGCCATGGTATGTTCAGCAACGTCATAGGTACCATAGGAGGGAGCGTTGCAAACATATATGCCTTTTTTGCCTGCGGCGGCAAGGTCTACATTATCAAAGCCTATACCATACCGAATAATCATTTTACATTTATCTAGACCTGCGATAATCTCTTCTGTAATCTGTGCATCATTAAACATTAAAACATCTGCATCATGGGTGAGGCTAATCAGATCGTCCGCATCTTTAAAATAAGTCACAATAAAGGTGGCGCCTTCAGCACGAAAAATTTTGTTTTCCAAAGAGAAATCGGTACCCATTCTGTCCAGCATTACTATTTTCATTTTATCTCCAATCTGCCGCCATGCATCGGCACATCGCTATAAGCTCTTTGGCATGGTGATATAGTGAGAGCTTCGAGGAAAACTATTTTGTCCAATGAGAAACGGACAAATTACCGTTATTGATATCTATGATACCACAGGAGGGGGCACCTGTAGCCGGCAGAGAAATACTGCCGGGGTTAAAAAGATGCACGCCGTCAACAAATCCGTCAAAGGGTTCATGTGTATGGCCAAACAAAACAAGGTCAGCCTCCGGTGCCTGTGCAGCTAAAACGGACAAACCGTTTTTTACATGGAATCTGTGGCCGTGACATAGAAAAAGACGTTTGCCGCCAAGCGTGATCGTTTTTTCATAGTCTTCCTTTGCACCTATTTCTCCATTGCCGCATACAAAGGTTATAGGTACATCAGGAAAAACTGTGCCTAAATCGGAAGCATCCTTTTGCATATCGCCCAAATGAATCATATGGTCAACATGACCAATCTGTTCTAAGGTATCAATGCAATTATGCAGTCTGCCATGACTGTCGCTGAATACAATAATACGCATACGGTTCTCCTTTCACAACATAAAAGCTTTCAAGGCTTATTTTCAAATTATATATAAAATGATTCTGATTGTCAAGACCAAAAACCACTTTTTGCAGGATGCGAAAGAATTCATGAAAATACAAAAAACACTTGATTTTAAACGGAAAAGTGTGTATAATAAAAACGGTGAAGAAAATGAGGATTGTTGGCCTGGATTATGGAGATAGCCGTATAGGTGTTGCGGTCAGTGACAGCATGGGCTGGACAGCACAGCCGGTGGCCACGCTTGCTGAAAACGGATGGGAAATGCAGATTACAAAGATTCTTGCAATTATTGCAGAGTATAAAGCGGAGAAGATTGTCATCGGCATGCCTAAGAATATGGATGGGACAGTTGGTGCAAGAGGGGAGATTACGCGTGAATTTGCCGCACGGCTTGCGGAAAGAAGCGGGTTGCCGATTGAAGAATGGGATGAACGCTTATCCTCTGCGGCGGCACATCGTGTGCTTGCAGAGGGCAATGTCCGCGGAAAAAAGAAAAAGGGCAAGGTAGATAAAATTGCGGCTGTATTGATTTTACAAGGGTACTTAGACAGTCATGCATAGAAATATAAGGAGGCAGTGATATGGCAGAAGAGAGAGAAAACGTGGTTGTTTTGGTGGATGAGGATGGCGTGGAAACCGCATTTGAGGTGCTGGATATTATAGAGGATGGCGGCAATCGTTACGCAGCTATGCTGGCGGCAGATGAGCCTGCAGAGGATACAGACGAGGATATGGTTTGGATCATGCGTATCGTTGCAGCAAACGAAGAAGAGGATACCTTAGAGCCGATTGAAGATCAGGCAGAATTGGAACATGTTTTTTCCATTTTTAAGACAAGGATGGAAGACGATTTTGATTTCGAAGAAGAATAAAGATTTTCCCTGCGGTGTTCGATTAGTAGATTCCAATTTTAGCCAACACTGAAATTTAGGGAGACGGAAGCTCTCCGCTGTGTGTAGGTCCCCCGCCCTTTATGGCCGGTATGAGGATAACCCGTAAACGGAGAATACGTCACCCACCTGCGAAGCAGGTTAAAATAAAGCTGCTGGACGGCACATGTGGGGTAAACAGAATTTTTGGTGCGGTAAGGCTACGGCCTTACCGCACTTTCTATGCAAGTATGTTTCTTATGTGCATAACCATACAGTACGGATGGAATGAAAATACAGATTTTATAAAAAAACAGTTGTCAAAAGGGAAAGAGTATGCTATAATCTAATTTAAGCTTTCATACAAGGAGATGAATGAGATGAAAAAGAGAATTGGTGCACTTGTGCTTGCTTGCAGCTTATTGACAGCAATGCCGGCAATGGCAGCTCCCAGCGTATGGGCGTCGGTTGAAGTTTCTAATGCAGAGAAGGCAGGTATTGTTCCGGCACGGATCACTGCAGACTATCAAACAGCCATTACCCGTGAAGAGTTTTGCGAAATGGTTATGTTGTTTTGGACCAAGGCTGCCGGAAAGGACATGCCACAGACGCCAGTTAGCTTTTCCGATACAGAGAATGCCGCGGTTGCAGCAGCAGCCGGCCTTTCCATTGTAAAAGGTATAGGGGACGGATTATTCGCACCTCAGAACCCAATCACCAGACAAGAAATATGTGTCATGTTGCAAAGAGCACTTTTATCTGCTTGTCCGGAGATTGCATTGCCAGATACGTATGTGAATACTTTCCCGGATGGGGATGCGGTGGCAGATTGGGCTATGTATGCCGTGCAGAGCATGAATACCTTTGCAGTTATGCTGGGTGATGAAAACGGCAACATCAATCCTTTGGGGAATACGACTCGTGAACAGGCAATTCTGCTTACCTATCGTTTGCTGCAAACGCAGCAAGTTTCTATGGCGTCTATGATAGAAAGCCTATTGGGTAGTGGCTGCAATACGCATGATAATATGCTGGACGGCGGTTTTATTGCCAGTGGGGAAGCCGGGAGCGTTTGCTATGCAGATACTGGTGGGATTACCAAGTTGTCAGACACGGAAAGAATCAAGCTGACGACTGCTGGTGCTAAGAATATCTTTGTTCTTTCCGATACGGTGTACTATATTGGCACGGATGATAGTATATATATCATAGAAGGCGGCGCAGAACGGAAACTTATTGATACAAAAGCAGACGGACTTGCTGCATATTATGGATATGTGTTTTATAGAAATATGCATGACGGGAAGATCTATTCCTATCAGCTAAAAACGGCTGAGAATAAAGTATACATTGATAAGAATGTTGAATTGCCGGTCTTTGCAGGAGAAGGTACATTTTATTCGGATGGGCAAGCCGTCTATAAGGTTGAAAAAGAGGGTTCCACACTGATTTACACTGGTGTAAACCGTAATCTGTGCCTCAAAGATAAAACGTTTTACTTTATTGGCGAAAATGACGGTCTTTATACAATGAATTTAGATGGAAGCAATGTAAAGCTTTTGTATAATGGTCCTGTAAAAAGCTATAATTTTGCCCGTAAAGCAATCGTTTTGCACGGTGGTGAAGATAATGCAATTTATAGACTTGCATATAATGGAAAATATTGTATTCGTATCGGTACAAGCACGTATGTGAGAATGAACACATATGATGATTATGTATACGGCATGGACAGCGAGGGGGTCATTCACCGCTTCAAAATCGATGCAACAGACAAAGCAAAAGTAAATTAGGAGGGAACAAAGATGAAAAAATATAAGATTGCTGTTGTAGGCGCAACCGGTATGGTTGGCAGAACTTTCCTGAAGGTGCTGGAGGAGTATAAACTTCCCGCAGAAAGCTACGTGCTTTTCTCCTCAGCCAAATCCGCAGGATCAACACTTAAGTTTATGGGAGAGGACTACACAGTAAGAGAACTGACAGAAACCTCCTTTGACGAAGGCTTTGATATTGCGCTGTTTTCTGCTGGTGGCAGCACAAGTGAAAAATTTGCCCCGATTGCGGCTGCAAAAGGCTGCCTTGTAATTGATAATTCCAGCGCATGGCGTATGGATCCCAATGTACCGTTGGTAGTACCGGAAGTCAATCCGGAAAAAATCAAAGAACATAAGGGGATTATTGCTAATCCGAACTGTTCTACCATTCAGGCGGTTGTTGCAATTAAACCGTTATATGATCACTATGGTATTAAGAGAATTGTATATTCTACATACCAGGCCGTATCCGGCGCAGGCCGTGGCGGTTGGGACGATCTTGAAAACGGCATGAAGGGGGAAGCACCGAAGAAATTTGTCTATCCCATTGCGGGCAACTGTATTCCGCATATTGACGTTTTCATGCCAAATGGATATACCAAGGAAGAAATGAAGATGATTCAGGAAACACGTAAAATCTTAGGGGACGATAGCCTCAAGATTACAGCCACAACCGTTCGTGTGCCTGTGTTCAATGGACATAGTGAATCGATTAACATTGAGTTTGAAAAAGACTTTGACATCGAAGAACTTAAAGATATTCTTAAGAATTCACCCGGAATTGTAGTGGAAGATGACGTAGCAAACAACGTATATCCGATGCCTATACATGCAGCCGGGCATGATGAAACCTTTGTAGGCCGAATTCGTCGCGATGAAAGCGTGGAAAGCGGTGTGAACCTTTGGGTCGTTGCAGATAACATTCGAAAAGGTGCGGCATCCAATGCAGTACAGATTGCAAGACAGTTTATTTCCTATAATGAAGCATAAAAGCTGCTTTTGGCGGCAGAAGGAGAGACGATATGTGTACTATTCCCTTTACCGGTAGCGGAGTTGCGATTATCACACCATTCCGAGATGGAAAGATTAATTTTGATAAGTTGGGCGAGCTTTTAGAAATGCATGTTGCAAACTCGACAGATGCCATAGTAATTTGCGGCACAACGGGAGAAGCATCTGCAATGCCGGATTCCGAACATCTGGAAGCGATTGCTTATACAGTGGATAAGATTAAGGGACGCATCCCGGTTATTGCCGGCGCGGGTTCTAACGATACACAGCATGGTGTAAAGCTTTCAATGGAAGCTGAAAAACTCGGCGTAGACGGGCTGCTGT
Source organism: Clostridia bacterium (assembly GCA_029006755.1). GTDB lineage: Bacteria > Bacillota > Clostridia > UMGS1883 > UMGS1540 > JAQXGO01. The sequence goes on from JAQXGO010000085.1 coordinate 12,029, forward strand.
CAGTAACACCGTATTACAACAAAACAACACAAAAAGGTCTATACTTGCATTATATGGAAATTGCAAAACATGTTAATATTCCTATTATTTTGTATAATGTACCTTCCAGAACCGGCGTAAATATTCAGCCGGAAACCCTTTTAAAGCTTTCGGAAGCCGATACGATTGTTGGGATTAAGGAAGCCAGCGGCAATATGTCGCAGGCGACAAAAATTGCGGCGTTACTCGGAGATAGAATAGCAATGTATTCCGGTGATGATGACATGATTCTGCCGGTGCTTTCCGTTGGCGGAAAAGGTGTGATTTCTGTTTTGGCGAATATTTTACCACAGGAAACACATGATATATGTGAGAATTTCTTTGCAGGGAATTTAGAAGAGGCAAGAAAATTGCAGCTAAAGTATTATGACCTTGTGAAAGCGCTCTTTATTGAGGTGAATCCCATTCCCGTCAAGGAAGCTATGAACCTTCTGGGATATGAAGTCGGAGAACTGCGTTTGCCGCTTTGCGCAATGGAAGACAAGAATCGTGAGAAGCTTCGTTACGAATTGGAGCGTGTAGGCCTTACCATTAAAAAATAAAAGGTGGTTGCCAATGATAAACGTGATTTTAAGTGGTGCAAACGGGAAGATGGGGCATACCGTTGCCAATATGATAAAAGAAAAACAAGGGATTGAGGTGTGTGCCGGCATTGATGTGCATACGGAAGCCTATGGGGATTTTCCGATTGTATCAGTGCCAAGAGAATTGCCGCCGACAGGGGATGTTATAATCGACTTTTCAAACCCGGCGGCACTTCTCACACTTTTGCCGTTTGCAGCAGAACGGCAGATACCGGCTGTGATCTGCACAACAGGGCTTGGCAAGGAACACCATAGTTTACTGGAAGCAGTCAGTAAGGAAATTCCGGTTTTCTTCTCGGCGAATATGTCGCTCGGCATGAACTTGTTAATTGAGCTTGCGAAAAAAGCGACGGCGATTTTGGATGGGGCTTTTGATATTGAAATTGTGGAAAAGCACCATAATCGCAAGCTGGATGCTCCAAGCGGAACGGCAATGGCCATTGCAGATGCTATCGCCGAACAAAGAGAAAAACCGAGTGAGTATATTTATGACAGGCACAGCGTGCGTCGATCACGCGGCAAGCAGGAAATCGGCATACATGCGGTTCGCGGAGGAACGATTGTGGGAGAACATGAGGTAATTTTCGCCGGCAATGACGAAATCATTACGATTGGGCATTCTGCTATGAGCCGGGACATATTTGCGGTTGGCGCGGTTCGTGCGGCTACGTTTATTGTGGACAAGCCGGCAGGTATATATAATATGCGTGATTTGATAGAGGCACAAGCCTGAGCAATTTGCACTGCTTTTATATGATATTGCAGTGCAAATTTGGCATATTTACAACTTATCAAAAAATAATGTAAGATTACCATAAAAAAAGCTTGCATTTTTGTGTAAAATGCGATAAAATATGATTATACTTTTGGAAAGGAATGGAAACGTAGAATGATTAGCGCAGGAGATTTTAGAAATGGCGTTACCTTTGAGTTTGAAGGAAATGTCTACCAAATTGTGGAATTTCAACATGTAAAACCCGGAAAGGGTGCAGCTTTTGTCAGAACAAAGCTGAAAAACGTAATCAATGGTGGCGTAGTGGAAAAGACATTCCGTCCTACAGATAAGATGCCGAAGGCACATATTGAACGTAAGGACATGGAGTATCTCTATAATGATGGAGAACTGTTTTATTTTATGGATCAGGAAACATACGAGCAGATGCCGCTAAACGCAGAGCAGCTTGGAGATGCTTTAAAGTTTGTCAAGGAAAACATGCTTGTAAAAATTCTTTCCTACAAGGGCAGCGTATTTGGCGTTGAGCCGCCGAACTTCGTTGAATTGCAGGTTGCAGAAACAGAGCCTGGCGTAAAGGGTGATACTGCTACCGGTGCACAGAAGCCGGCAATACTGGAAACCGGAGCACAGATTAATGTGCCGTTATTTATTGATCAAGGGGATATGATTCGTGTAGATACACGCACAGGCGAATATATGGAACGTGCCTAAGGGCAAACCAAATTATATGGAGGATTTTAAAATGAACAGCATTGAAGAAAGAATTGCATATTTAAAGGGTCTTTGCGAAGGCATGGACATTGACACGGACAAGGGTGAAGGCAAGCTTTTAGCAAAAATCATTGAAGCGCTTGGTGATATTGCTGAAGAAATGGCATGCATGCAGGACGATGCAGAAGAACTGCAGGCACAGGTTGATGAAATTGACGAAGATTTGTCTTTCGTTGAGGAAGTGGTTTACGAAGATGAGGAAGATTGCGATTGCTGCAACGATTTCGACTGTGCAGATATTGAATGTCCCAATTGTGGCGAAACCATTATGATTGACAGCGATGTTTTGGACGAAGAAGGCGATTGCATCATCTGCCCGGCTTGCGGCCATGAAATTGAAATTGATTGCGATTGTGATTGTGACTGTGATTGTTGTGATGAAGAATATGAGGAGAATGATGAGGAGTAATCTCGTCATTCTCTTATTCAGTCTTATTTTTCGGCATTTTTTTCTTTTTCAATGGATGAATTAGTGAAAATTACACATTTTTTATAAAAAGTATTGCATTTATTACTTCTATATGCTATACTATAAATGCGTTTTATGGTGAATATGCATAATAGTTTGCTAAAAACGCATAAAAAAACGGCAAAATACGTCGTTCTTTCGGTATTAGCCACAAAAGCAGTTTGCTTTGTCCGGAGCGAATTGCTTAGATTTTGCGGACAGAAAGGCAAGGATAAGAATGACCAAAAGACACATGCGTTGGGGATGGGTTTTTGTGTCACCATATTTCATTGGTGCAATTTGCTTTACGTTGATACCTCTGCTCGTCTCCGTATTTATAGCGTTTACGCGCTATGATCTATTGAATCCGCCGAAGTGGGTCGGTTTTCAGAACTTTATTCGTGTACTTAGTGATATCCAGATTTTCAATGCGTTCCGTAACGTTTGGATTTATGCTATTTTGCTTGAAGGCTTGCAGCTCCCGCTGGCTTGCGTTTTGGCAGTTCTTTTGAACCAAAAGATTCGTGGACTTTCTATTTTCCGTGTTATTTATTACATACCGGGACTTACACCGACAACCGCTGTTGCCTTGATTTGGGCTCGTCTCTACAATCCGAATGGTGGTGTGTTTAATCGAATTTTAGGCTTTATCGGCCTTGGACCATTCATGTTTACTTTCAGTCCAAACTACTTCGAAGTAATTGTTGCGATTGTTATCATGACATTGTGGAAGGGCGTCGGCGGTGCAACGATTTATTTAATCGCCGGGTTGCAGGCAATCAATAAGGATGTTATTGAAGCGGCAGACATTGACGGTGCCGGTGCTTGGAAGAAATTCACAAGGATTACCGTACCGCTGCTTACACCGACTATTTTCTTTATGCTTATTACCGGCATTTCCGGCGCATTGCAGGTATTTGAAAGTTTCTTTGTTTTAGCTGAAGATACTGGCGCGGATGTTGGCGTTGTTAACACAAAGATTTATAGTTACATGTGGTCAGGAACCTCACAGGCAGGACTTGCATCAGCACTTGGTTGGACGAGTTTTGTAATTGTTGCACTTGTAACTTGGGGTCAGAAAAAATTTGAGAAGAAGTGGGTGCACTATGATGAGTAATGTTGTTGTTGAAAAAACGGCTCCTGGCGTAACGATAAAGCGACCGAATTTCTTTACAAAACGCAGAGAGTATAGCATTTGGGGTATTATTGCTTTATTAATTGGTTCTGTAATTATGATTTTCCCCTTTGTGTTTGCTTTCTCCGGGTCCTTAGTAGCAAATGGTGCGTCCGTATACTCGATGAAGTTCTTTCAAGAATGGCATTGGGAAAACTACAGAATTGTTTTAGAAGAAGCAGACTTCCTGCGATATTCTCTTAACTCTTTTGTTATTGCGGGCATCGATATTATAGGATCTATCATTTCTAATACCTTTATCGCCTTTGGTTTTGCGCGGTATAACTTTAAAGGAAATAACGCATTGTTCTTTGCAGTTCTTTGTACAATGTTTTTGCCTACTACAGTTATGACAGTACCTCAATTCATTATTTGGAGTGAACTCCGCTGTGTAGATACAATTATTCCTTTAACACTTGGGTCTTTCTTCGGATCAGCAATGAATATCTTCCTCATGCGGCAGTGCTTTAAGAGCTTGCCCGGTGGATTATATGAAGCTGCGTTAATTGATGGTGCAAACCCCTTATATATCTATGCACGTATCTACATGCCGCTGGCAAAGCCTATGATTGCAACACTTGCAATTCGTACATTCAATGGTGCTTGGAACAACTTGTTTGGCCCGTTGGTATATCTGACCAGCCAAGAAAAGCGAACCATTACACTGGCACTTGCAAACTTTAATAACAAATATGAGCAGAGCGGTGACCAGAATTTAATTATGGCAGCTGCTATTTTGGCTATGTTACCTACAACTATTGTATATGCATTATGTCAGAAGCAGTTCGTTGAAGGTATGGCATCTGCAGCCATTAAGGGGTAATTAAGAGGAAACGAGAATTTGGGCAGCTACGACGTATCGTAGCTGCCTATTTTGTCGCAAGTAGATAGGAAATCTGCAAATAACTTGACAGGAGAGAAGATATGATGATGTGTGCACGCTGCAACAAGAATGCAGCAGTGGTATTTGTTACGAAAGTAGAAAATGGTGAGAAAAAAACTGAGGGATTATGTCTTTCATGCGCGAAAGAGTTAGGCTTGGATATCGGTCAGCTTGCAGGGAATATGGGAATTGACCCCGAAGACATGGAAAATATTGGCGAACAAATGATGGGGATTATGGCTGCTGAAATACCTGAGGAAATGGGAGAGAACGGAGATGGAGCCAACTTTTTTAAAAATCTGTTTGGCAGCATGAATGGAGATAAGAAGACAGAGGAGAAGAAAGCAAAAAAGAAGCAGAAAAGAAGCGTGTTGACAGGGTTTGCGATTCATTTAACTGAAAAAGCACGGGCCGGGGAGATTGACCTTGTGATTGGTCGACAAGCAGAGATTACTCGTTGCATGGAGATTTTAAATCGCCGTACAAAAAATAATCCTTGCTTAATTGGTGAACCCGGTGTTGGGAAAACAGCAATTGCAGAAGGGCTTGCTTTGCGTATAGCAGAGGGGAAGGTGCCGGCAAAGCTTCTGGATAAAGAAATTTTTCTGTTGGATTTTACAGCTTTGGTCGCAGGCACACAATTTCGCGGACAGTTTGAAGCCCGGCTAAAAAGTTTAATAGATGAAGTGAAGGAAAAGGGAAATATTATTTTAGTAATAGATGAATTGCATAATATTGTGGGTGCAGGTGATGCGGAAGGAGCAATGAGTGCTGCTAATATTTTAAAGCCTGCGCTTGCAAGAGGTGAAATTCAGGTGATAGGTGCGACTACAACTACGGAATACCGCAAGTATATTGAAAAAGATGCTGCTTTAGAAAGACGTTTTCAACCGATTGTTGTAGACGAGCCCAGTATAGAGGAAACAGTTGCCATTATCCGTGGAATCAAGAGTTATTATGAAGAGTACCACAAGGTTACCATCTCTGAAGAAGTGATACGT
>JAQXGO010000086.1 GCA_029006755.1 Clostridia bacterium
TGATTGGTGCATTAACCCATGTTTTGGTAAATGATCCCACACAGGGTTACGGCATCTTCATCGAGAATATGCTGGCAGAAGCGGAGAAAAATTAATAACTTTAGTGCTCACTTGTTTTTTACAGGTGAGCATTTACTATATAGTGCATGAAAAGGATAGCAGTTTTCGTTTTTTTGTGTTACAATTACAATAGCAGAAAGGATGTGGAAAAATGTATAATGGAATTCAGAAAATTGAAAACGTAATTGACTATATTGAAACTAATATTTTAAATGAGCTCGACTGTGATTTATTGGCTTCAAAAATGCAATTGTCTGTATATGAATTCAGGCGAATATTTTCGTTTATCGTGGGATGTCCCATATCCGAATATATCAGAAAGCGTAAATTGACATTGGCGGCAACCGAACTTTTGACAAAGGAAAATGTTGATTTGCATGAAATATGTGAAAAATACGGATATTCCAATCTATCTGCATTTACAAGAGCCTTCCGCGAGCAACATGGAATATCACCAAGTGTGTGTATACAAGATAATCCTTCTATAAACCTTTTTACTCGTCCTATTTTTTCCGTGAGTATATCCGGAAGAGAAAATGTGCCTTTAAAACTTATTAAAACCGATACGTTTCATATAAAAGGATTTTCGGGCATTTCTTCCATAACCGACAGCTGTTGCTGTGAGGATGTGTGGAATGCTTTTTATGAAAGCGGAGCAGATAAAAATCTTTGCACAGACAAGCTTTACGTTTCTTACCATAATCTCGGCAATAATGTAAAATGCTGTATCGGCGAAAAAGGAGCCGAAGGACAGGGAATTCCTGCAAGCAGTTGGGCGTGCTTTACGTTGAATACAGTAGATGATGATATCGTAAACAAAACATATAGTAAAATTATATATGAATGGCTGCCATCTGCAAATATTAAAAGAAACGAAAACATGCCCACAGTTGAAGTCTATCCTTTTGATATGTCAGAGGACGGTTTTGAGTGGGAAATAAGAATACCAATAGAATAGGAGAAAAATATTATGTCAAGAATAATTCTAATTACAGGCGCATCAAGCGGCTACGGAAAGGCAACCGCGAAAGCATTTAAGGATAACGGAGATACCGTTATTATGACAGCGAGAAATTTGGAAAAACTCGAACAGGCAAGAAAAGAAGTTGGCGGTGACCTTGCATTTTCAATGGATGTCACAAAACCCGCCGAATGGGAAAAGGCAGTAAAAAACGTCAAAGAAAATTTCGGAAGACTTGATATATTAGTGAACAATGCCGGCGGCGGTATTTCAATTAAAAATGTCAGCGAATTAACAACAGAAGAAATAGACTCAACAATAAAGCTTAATCTTAACAGCGTTATATACGGTTGCCGTGCTTTTGCCGATATGATGAAAGAACAGAACTGTGGTACTATGATTAATATTTCCTCTGTTTGTGCACGCCAATGTTGGCCTACATGGAGTGTTTATGCAGCGGCAAAAGCCGGTGTACTTAACTTTTCAAAGGGAATGTATCTTGAGATGCAGCCTTACAATGTTCGTGTAACCTGCGTTGTTCCCTCATCTGCGAGCACAGGTTTTCAAAGCGCCTGCGGCATAGGAGAAACCGCCGATAAACTATTGCCTGAAGACATTGCCGAAACTGTGCTTTACATAGCAAATCTTCCTCAGAGAGCAGTTGTTGAAGATGTTACCGTATGGGGAATTGACAAGCAGGTGAATCCGTTATGATGACGGTAAAAACAAAGGTTTGTATTCTCGGTGGAGGTGCAGGAGGTACCGGCTGTGCATACAGACTTATAAAAAACGGCATAAAAACCGTTGTTGTTGACAAAAACCCTGATTTTGGCGGCACAGCAGTTTTCAGCGGTGTCGACGGTTGGGAACCAGGGGTTAGTCTTGAAGGAATTCATCTGTTGCTTAAAACTGAGCTCGAGCAAATGAAAAACGGCTGCCATGTGGTTGAAGTCGTGCCCAATATGAATTTTTTTGACCCATCTGTCGGACTTGATTGGTCAAAACATTCTTT
>JAQXGO010000087.1 GCA_029006755.1 Clostridia bacterium
TTGGGACTAAGCTACGATATGGTATCGTATAATATGTGCCTTTTTCAAAATAATGATGACTTGTACCACTACCCTCGGGATTGTGTATGTCAATATCATAATTGGATGCTGCAATTCTATCCTCAAATTTTCGGCAAGAAAGCAAATCTTCTGTGTTCAAGACATATTCGCCATCTATCATCCGACTTTCACGAACACCAATTTCAGGTGCTGTCATAATGAGGCTACTGTTTTTAAACGCCTCAAAATTTGTTTTTAAAAAATATACTAACTCATCAACTTGTTCACGTGCTTCTATTTCAGCCAAACTCAAATCAATCGCATCGACAGGATTTCTCTTTACGATTCTGGTTGTGTTGAAATGCATCATACCTTCTATACTCGTGTAAAAATATAATACATCTTCGCGAACATTTTTAATTTTACCCTCTTTTTGCCACTGATTATATAAAGGATTGATCTTTCCTTTTTCTGCATGAAATTTGTCAATATCCACATGGATCATTCTAAAACACAATGTCATAGGCTGACATAGATGATCCGGCTCTCTGCCCAATTTTGTCGGGCAACCGCACAAAAAAGAAAGATCCGCATCTCCTGTAGCATCGATGAAAAAGCTTGCCTCGTACTCTTGAATGCCTGATTTATTTGCAACTTTTACAGCCTTTACAACTTCTCCATCTTTAACTGCTCCAATCAGGTACGAATGAAATAGTATATCGACTTTTGCATTTAAACTCATTCGGTTTAAAACGATCTTTAAATCCTCTTCGCAAAACAGCCTGTCGTTCGCTCGGCTGTTTCTGGCTTTTAATTCTTCTACAATTTCTTTGAAAATACCTTTTGATAAATATAACTTTTCATCATGATTGGTGACTGTCCAATATTGCATAAATGGCATCACGAGATTGTTTGTCGCCGCACCGCCAAGGCATCCTGATTTTTCAATGATCAGTACCTTAATTCCTTCTCTTGCGGCTGCTATAGCGGCACTTACACCCGAAAATCCTCCACCTACAACAATTAAATCATATTTTCTCATTTTTTCACATCCTTTCACACATATTATATACACTCGCATAGTATATTTCTTCTATTATTTGCATATATAATTGAAAAAAAGACATGAATATGATATAATAATAAAAAATAACTTTCAATAATTCAGTTTGAGGTCACTATGCATTTTATTCATTTATATGATTTAATCAAGCATATCGAGTATGGTACAAATTTACACATCAGCATGCTTTTTTTTGGGCATTACGGAAATGATATCTTTCATTTACCACACAACCATGTCATTCATTGCAGTCCTGTATGCAATGCAATGAAAAGTATGCCAAACGGCTTAAAAAAATGTTTTAAATGCAGAAATATGGCAATAGCGAAAGCAAGAAAAACAAAGGAGAGTTTTGGAGGTGTATGCATAAACGGTGTATACGAATTTGTGCACCCTGTATGCTTAAACAATGACATTGTATGCATTATATTTATAGGAAACATTATGAATAACAACAAAAAAACAAAACAGCTTCCGCCACAGCTGATTGACACTATGGAACATAATTTTTCTTTGGAAAAATGTAAGGAATTAGCCATATTTATAGAGAATTATATCAGAATGATGTTACCATACATATCGCACAACTTATCACTTGAAAAACAATCCTCTCTCATAGAAAATATAAAAAACTATATTCAAGAAAACGCATACTCAAAAAATACCATATCCGAAATTGCGGAGATATTTCATTATAACGCTAAATATATAGGACAGCTTTTCAAAAAAGAAACAAAAATTAGCTTAAACGAGTATATTCATATCATTCGATTGGAACATGCAAAAATACTTCTATCAGAAAGCGATAAGACAATCCTTAGTATTGCTTTTGAAATCGGCTACAACTCGGTAAGCTATTTTAATCGTGTTTTCAAAAACCATTTTTCGATAACTCCCAAAGAATATAGAAAAATGGTAAGGCCATTCAAATAAACTATTTCATCGTCCATTTTGACCGTTCATTCCGCAAACACCCATTTGCCGGGATTGCGATCCATGATACACATACATGCTTCCGCAATAAGCAGCATACCTCGAAAAAAGCGCGAACAACGAGAGCCTGCTCTCGGAAAACGGCAACAGAACAAGCATGAAAACACCCATGCCAAGCCCGGTACATACCGCAAGCTTCACGGGATACATATCGTCCTGACCATTCACGCTCATTTGATTAAATAGATCCGTTCAATCCCAACAAAGCGGTCACGAGAAAGGCAAAAGAGATCGTATTCGTATCCCGGCAGATCTGCCATGATAGGATTGGAGGATGGTACGAATCACTTGTATCTATAAATAAGCGCATTTATTCCTCATGGACATCTAACTTCGGATATGCTACCACAAAGGGTTGGTTATAAGGAGTATCCTTGCCGGTACAGGGGCCTTCCCTCCACATACCGAAAAAGCGGCTGAGGGGGAAGATATAGTATCCATCCTGAAAATGGTCAGTGATGTCATATGGATCCGCAAAGATCAGCACGTCGTCGTAGGGCGTAGCAGAACCGCAAGTGTCGATGCCGATGATGACCTGCCAGTGGCCGGCCCAATCTACCCAGTCCACCATAATGGGGATACCTCGGTCGATATGGTCGATGACCGATTTCTCAAAGGCTTCTATTGTTTCAAAGCACAGCGAGGTCCCCGCATGATGCTCTACATTCCAGCCTATGAGATCAAAGAAATCGGCGATGTTCTCTACAGTCGAGCCTTTGCCTGGCATACTCTCAATGAGCTGGGCAACCGCCCTTTCGTGATAGCGTTTCGCACCAAACCAGTTGAGCACCATCAGCGCGCAGGCAGCTCCACAGGTGTATTCCGTTGTCTGCTGATAGGTTTCGAAGTGAGTTAGAATATGCAGCGTTTCATCGCTTTGCATGTTGTAATAGTCATTGAAAACATAGTAGCGGGAATTGGGATGATCAACCAGCCCCGCAAAGGCTGATGCCCCCTCGTCTTTCAGGTACGGTTGATATTTCTCCGGATAGGCGATAACATGCCGCTCCGGCATCGGTTCGTGCGTCGATTTTTTATCCATTTCCGACCGACAGAATTTACACTTTTTCACAAACACCTCTCCAGTTACCATAATCAATCGTATTTTTCATTGATATTATACAACAAGTTGCGCAAGGATACAAGTATAATTTCTTTACACTCCATGCTTACGCTGATAAAAAACGGGCGGATATCTACAAAAATAGGTTGAAAAAAGGGCTGCGAGAATCTCACAAACCCTTCATTATTCTGAACAATTCGCTATGCGATCTGCATGGTTCTGCGTGTCCGGCTCTCGTACACAAAACAGATGCAATCCACGGAATTAGTCCCTAAGGACTTCTTCGACTGCTTTTATGGCAATAGCAATTTGTTTTTCATCCACTTCTACATCAAACGCGTTAAACTTACATTTTGCCATTTCTCCGGTTAACACCTTGAACCAAGTAAGTCCAAGCATATATCTTCCCACACCAAAATCAGCATGGTATTGATCTCGATGAATTTGTCCGATTCCGTTGTCAATTGCTTTCATCATAACCTCTCCGCAAGGAATAATTCCATCTGCAGATATAGCATTGGCAGCCGTTTGATATGCTTTTTCAAGTTGATGGAACATATCGTGCTGGTCAAGGCATCCAACCTCTTCGCTTAATCTTATACTTCCCTCCTCATACGCCCATGTCTGGTGTATCATAATTTTTGCATTTGGGCAAAACAGCCTTACGCACTCGGAAAGTTTCGTTATATAAGGACTATATGTTTCAAATTTTGTAGATAAATAACTCACCTGTTGAAGTGTTATCATATCCCAATTATCACTTCTGAGTGCATCAGCGATGGAAACATAAATTCCCAAAGATTCACCGTTTAATTCAAATAAGTATGCCGCTTTATCTTGCATCATATTCATATAATGCTTTTGCAAACTGCAACCACCTATAAACAAATTCACGCATTTCATGTCCATGCCTTCATTTTTTGCAATCTGATGCAAATACCTTTGTGCGTCCTGTGAAAAGCTATTTCCAATTGATAGTACCTTAATCATGTTTACCCTCCTTATCGTATTCGTTCGTTTCAGCTTTGATCTGTCGGATTACTGTATGCATGCACATCTGATTTAGTCTCAATGCGTCCTCATTTTTTATCTTTTTTGTGCTGTAGTTTTGCTACAGCAGGTCTTCTTTTAATATTTATACAACAACATATTCCAGGAATGTTTTTTGAATGTGATTGTCTCGGCAATTTCTCTCTTTTTCGGATATACCGCTGCATTCTCCTTGGTATTTATGCCTTTGAGATGATCAGAATACAGTTCAATATGTTTTTCTAACTTTGCTCTGTCAAACCCTTCAAGTTTGAGAGAAAGGTCTATATCTTCAGCAAGAGAACGATTGACAGCAAAAACAGTAAGTTCTCTTTTCTCTTCGTTATGAATAACAGATGCTTCTATATATGGAGTTAACAAATGATCTGTAGATTGATAACTATCACATTTTATTATTGTCTGTAATGCAGTTCCTCTGCCGTTTAAAGATGCATACATAAAGGGATAAAATATCGTCTGAGCCCATGCAGCTCCGCCATTTTCAGTCATAATAGGTGCAATAACATTTACAAGCTGTGCAAGGCAAGCTATTTTTACACGGTCACAATTGTTTTGAAGTGTAATCAACATACAGCCTACAACCAATGCATCTTCAAAAGTATATACATCTTCCAATATCGACGGAGCAATACTCCATTCATCAAATTTTTCTCCGTTACTGTGAAACCAAACATTCCACTCATCAAAAGAAAGATTGATGGTTTTATGTGCATGTTTCTTTGCTTTTACTGTATCACATATTGCTGCAACAGATTTTATAAAAGCATCCATATGTACAGACCTTGCTAAAAAATCAGATGTATTATCGTTTTGATTTCCATAATACTGATGCAGGGAAATATAATCAACCGCATCATATGCATGGTCAAGTACTGATAGTTCCCACTGTGCAAATGTGGGCATATCATAATTTGAACTTCCGCATACTACAAGCTCAATATCGGGATCCGTGCTTTTCATGAGTTTTGCAGTTTCTGTTGCGATTCTTCCATACTCTTCTGCAGTTTTATGTCCAATCTGCCATGGACCATCCATTTCATTACCAAGACACCATGTTTTAATACCAAAAGGTTCTTTAAATCCATTTCCCTTTCTCCTATTTGCGTAATGAGTATCGGTATTAAGATTACAGTATTCCAGTAGATTCTGTGCATCCTGCGGACCTCGTGTCCCCAGATTCACAGCCATCATTATATCAGCACCTGCTTGCTTTGCCCATTCCTGAAATTCGTCGATACCGACTTCGTTAGTTTCTGTTGACTTCCATGCAAGTTCCAATTTTTTCGGGCGTTTTTCTTTATCGCCTGTTCCAACTTCCCAATTATATCCCGAAACAAAATTTCCACCGGGATAACGTATTATTGGAACATTTAATTTCCTTACAAGTTCTAATACATCCTTTCTGAAGCCATTCGTATCGGCAGTTTTATGTGTTGGCTCATATAATCCACCATACACTGCTCTTCCCATATGTTCAATAAATGAGCCGTAGATTCTCTTGTCAATTTCTCCAATTACAAAATTTTTATTAACGATTATTTCTGCTTTCATAAACAATCGCCCCCTTGTGGCAATTATACTATCTTGACAAAAATGCTTCAATCGTTTATAATGTTAATATACTGATTTTTTATGCTTTGGAGAATTGGCTAATGAAAATAGTAAATGTGGGTTATAATTACAGACATCCCGCAGATTTTTGCATAAACAGACCGTATGGCTCGGGAGATTATATTCTTTTAGTATTAAAAACAGATGCTTTTTTTGTTTTGAATGGCAAAAAACATATCGCACCACCGAATTCTGTTGTGCTTTTTAAAAAAGGAACACCACAGATGTATGGTGCTTTATCAAAAGAATACGCAAACGATTGGATACATTTTGATATTGACGATGAAGAAAAGACCGAAATGCAAAAACTAGATATCCCTTTTGACACTATATTGCCCGTTAACAGTACATACACTTTATCTAAATTCATAAAAAATATTTTTTGTGAAAAATATTCGCAAAATTTATATAAAGAAGACTCTATGAATCTATATTTTAACCTGATACTAAACAAGTTGTCTGAAATGCTTAAATCGCCCATTTTGGAAAAAGAAAAACCATACTACGAGGTTTTTTGCAGATTAAGAAATGAAATACATCTAACGCCTCAGGATAATTGGTCTATAGATAAAATCTGCCAAAAACTGAACTTAAGCCGTTCTTATATTCAACATTTATATAAAAGCTTTTTTGGCGTGTCGATCAGGGAAGAAGTTGTATACAGCCGTATGGAGTACGCAAGTTTTTTATTATCAAGCACCGATTTTACGATATACAATATATCTTATATGTGCGGATATTCAAACGATGTGCATTTTATGCGATTGTTTAAAAAAATAAAAGGGACAACACCTTCAGAATATAGAACATCCTCCAAAATTGTTCAAAAAGAATTAGAAAACTCAAAATTTCAAAATCCATTCTGTTTATAGTTGTCCGGTAGTGTAGACAGCGCGGAAAAAGTTGTGTTCTTCAGCCATCTGTAATATCCCGATTCGCTGACTTTCAGAATTTTACACATACATTTTACTTTGTAGATGTTGCATAAAATCAAGAATGTATCTCCGTTACCTCACGCATGCGCTCATAACCCACTTCTCTTGGTTCGTAACTGCTGTTACCATAGCCTCACTTACTTCAAATCCGTAAATGTCCTCAACTATATCGGAAATCTGCCTTGTTGTCATACCTTTTGCGGACATGGCAATGATTTTCTGCTCAATTTCTGATATGTCATTTTCCCTTCGCTCATTCTTTCTCGTCTGCGTCTTGCCATTAAAAATTCCTTCTATGATATTTTATATTCTATCATAGAAGGATTCTAATTGCCAGACTATTTCTCACACTCTCGTGTACAGAACCGTACACCATTTCATAAACAATATGTTTTTTGCGAAAAGCTCATCCATCACGATGCAGTCAGTATTGCATACTCACAGAGATCGTTTATGCGTTGTTTTTTCTTATATCAAACAGCATATCCGGAAGGAAAACGCAACCCCAGCTAAAATCCCTGATGCTTTGTACGCGAATATCCGGAAGGTATGGCTGCACAGCATGTCCTTTCCTGCTGAGGCGTGCCGGCCTTACCTTTGCACGGCTGTCATAATACTCATATACTACGCCGTCATTCATATACCAATACTTGATGGTTTCAATTGTTTTTTCATACAGTTTTTCAGCTTCCTCTGAAAAACCATATTCTTGCAGACCTTTGCCTATCAAATAATTAAAATTGATCCACACATTTCCCCTGAACATATCCCCTGTTGGGTATGTTTTATCATCTTTGGAAACGGTAGGAATCGGAAAAGCTGTGTTGAATTCATCAGGATTGTTTAAATGCTCAACCAATGCCTTTGCCTTTTCAGCATCGCAAACACCGGCAAAAAGCGGCAAAAATGATGCTACGGTTTTTACCTTATGTAATTTCCCGTCAGAAAGCTTTCTGTCATAATAAAACTTGTCCTCATCATCCCAAAGGACTTCGTTAATCGCATCTTTTACTTTGTCGTAAACGCCTTGCCAATACCGAGCATCTTGATCTCTTCCTATTATTTTTGCGATTTTAACCAAGCATCTTACATCGTTCGCAAAAAATGCAGAGAAATCAATGCAATCCATTTCTGTTGCCTCGTCAAACCTTGGCGTGTTATCCATCCCCGATTCGCCGCATCTGCACCGCGCTTCATTTTCCACGACCCATTCCAAAAGCCCATTATTGTTTAGGTCACGGTTTTTCATGTCCCATGTCAAGTACGCGGCAAGATGATCAAAAACATCCATAAGCAATTGTTTATTCGGGGAATACTTGTGCAGTTCTAATATTGCCCAAGCCAATGTCGGCGGTTGCGTTATATGCGAATTCTTCTCCGGAGTTGCCATGTGCGGGATAAAACCATCTTCTGCTTGCACGCTGATCATGGCTCTCAAAGCATGTTCTGCAAGCGTAGGGGATATATACTTGATGCCGACAGAATGAAATGCCGTATCCCACAGCCACATATTTTTATGGGGGTATCTATCCGGCGTTGACCACATTGTATGGATTCTGCCTTCCGGCGTATAAAGCATGGATTTCATAACGGAAAAACATTTATAATAAACCATTTCTTCGTCTGCATCCTGAAATGCCGGCACAGGTAAGCTTTGATAGAATTTTGTTTTTTCTTCTATTTTTTGGTTGATATCAATATGAAAGCCATCCTTCACTAAACAAGCTGCATCTTGTGCGTATGCAAAAACGCCCAAAACCACATCCCCTGTGACTTTTTCTCCATAAGCAAATTGTTTTTCTCCGTCATCATATACCATGATGCCGTCCGTATTGGATGCCGGAAGCGCATTTTTAAAAAATAACTTTGTTTTTGTTAATTGGCTTGTTCTGATTGCCACTACATTTTGCTTGACAAATAGAATGTCCAGTAAATACTCCTTGCCACCTGCATCGGTCAAGACAGCCTCTATCCAATCGGAGGAAATAATATGATAGTCTAAATCTGTTACTCCATCCAAATCGAGCGTTAAAAATGCTCTTGTTGGAGTCTTGAATTCCATTCCTATACAATCCCCCAGCAAAGTTCCCACAAGACTTTGTGCTGCTGTGTTTTCTCCTTCCATTCCGGAATACGCAAAAAGAATTCCTTGCCCCCATACTTTTGGTAAATTTAGACGTTTCATGCAGTAAACTCCTTTCATATCTCTTTTGATTCGCTCATAACGCCTGGCAAATATTGCATAGCCGAATCAAACGCCATACCTATGATGCAAATATAGTTTTCAAAAGCTCATAAGCAAACAGCATATGCATATCCCGCGTGGGATGATTGATTTTATTGGATAAAAGCAACTGGATGTCTACACCGCCATCCCGGAATTTTTCCCAAATTCGATTGCAGTCGCATACAGGAATGTTTTTTTCCTTACAGATAGCACGTGCCGCATCGAGATAAAAAGCAAGATCGCCGTTTTTTTCGCTCTTTGCTATTCTTTCTGCCGTTTCGACCACTTTTTCATCCGTGATCGTGTAATCTATTTCCGTGCATCGCAGATTCGGTGTCATGAAAATCAGTTCTGCTCCGCTTGCCTGCACCTTCTCAAATATTTCGGTCAGGGCATTTACATATCTGGCAATCTCTTCTTTTCCGCGGGTTGCGTCATTGAGTCCAAAGCAAACAATGACAAGATCCGGCTGAAAACTGAGTACATCTCTTTCCAGTCTTTTTGCCTCTGTTTCGGCTCTGCCTCCGCTTCTTCCGGCATTGATTACGACAGGCGAAGCCATGGGAAAAAGCGTTGAAAGCAACTTGCGCAGTTTTTCCACATAGCCTTCCATCGGCTCAAATACCGTGTCAATTTCTTTTCCGCGTCTGAAGACTTCAAAACAACCCTGCGTTACACTGTCCCCAAAACAAACGATCGTAGGCTGACGATAAGTAGACATTTTTTCGTTTTTTTCTTTTAGCTTTTCAATAAATTTCAATTTTACAGCTCCCTTACGTATCCGTCCTGTCCCCAATCTGTCAAAAAGAGCGCAACAAATGAATAGCACAAATGGAAAAGGGATGTATTCCATTTTACATCCTTCCCCCATGCTTCAAACGTGGATGTTGCGCCTTCCCTTAACATCCGAACCCATCTGCCTTCATTTTTAATGAAGGCTTTCAGCTCTGCTTCCTTTCCAAGACGGGTAAAGGAAGCAAGACATGCAAAAGAAACAAAAAATGCCGAATGGCTTGCATCCTTTTCCATGATCATTTTTATAATTCTGTCTTCCGTTTCCTGATCGGGACAAAGATCGAAAAGTAACGCAAACGCATTTGCCGGAAGGCTGATATGCTCTGTTTTCTCCGCATCGCAAAACAGTCCTTCTTCTTTTCTGTAAAACACATTCAAAAACGCTTTCTCCAGCGGCGCCGCATCGGCATAGGGTTCTCTTCCGATTTTCCCGGCAAGACAGTTCATCGCTTTTACCGCGCCGATATAATAAGCGTTCACTACATTATGCAATCCCCAGGACGGGCCGGAGGTATGCAGCTCGAAATCATACCCATCTCTTGCCTCTTTCGGCCAATCCACCACGCACCATTGGTCCACATCTCGCAGCAGTCCGTCTTCCCCGGCAAAGGTTTTGGTAAAATAATCCATCATGTCCTTTACACCGTCATAGCAGGCAGCTGCAAAAGCAGTGCTTTTGGTAAGAAAGGCATGGACAAGCAAAAATCCGGGCAACATAAAGGGATAGTCGACTCCTTCCTGCATCATGCTGCAAGGAGAACAAATCATAAGGCCACGATTGATAAAGGAAGTCCGAAGTGCTTCTTCTATCAGCTTTTCCATCATAGCTGTTTCGCCGGTCAACACGGCAAGGGTAGTGGATGAAAACAGTCCGTCACCCATATACTGTCCTTTTTCTCGCTCCATACAGTCCTGAATACAATCCTGCACACCATAATGCAGACTGTCTGCCGCCAACCGCCAGATTTTTTGGAGCACCGGATCCTCATAACGGCAAACGGCTTTCTCTTGATACGGATAATGACGAATCTGCATAGCTATGTTTTCTATTTTGCATGTATCACTACACAGAAATTCTGCATAGCGAAAGCTTTTATAATCATATTGAGACAGGGTATCTTCACGTCCCGAAAGAATCCATTCTTCTTCATATGTTGTCGAGGCACGTAATTGATATCGTACGCTTCCGTCCTCATTTAACTCCTGTCCGCAACGGATAATGACCTTTTCTCCTGCTCTCCCTTGTGCCTCCGCTGTCAGATATCCTATATACATCCGTCCAAAATCTATGCGATAACCTCCCGGTATTTGATCAACACATGCCGGCTGCACAAAAGAAAGATCCAGCTGTTTGGTAGGCTGGGGAAAAAGCGTATAATCGGCATACTTTTTAACTGCCGCTTCCTCCCAGTCACTATCCTCAAATTCCGGTTTAAAAAACCCGACTTCCGGGCTTCGGCTGTCGTACTGTTCCAAAAACTGCGTCTGATATCCCGCAATGCCTAATTCTGCAAATCCGCTATGCTTGTGACATTTTACCGTATCGTCACTTTTTGCCAGAACTTCCCCATCCTGCACCACATCAAACAAAAGGCCGGTTCTGTCATCCGCGCTGACCCACGCACGGTTTTTCAGGCCCTGATAATACACGTGCACCGCCAAAGTATTCTCGCCTGCGTGCACAAAATCCGTAATATCAATTTCATTATAATAATAGTGGAATGGGAAACCCGGCGTCGGCCCCTGGGTCACAAATTGGCCGCCTATGTACAATTTATAATAATCATCTGCCGTAATATACAGTTTTACACAGCCGCCCTCTTGTACGGTAAAACGTTTCCGAAAAAGCATGTGCTGATTTTTCGGCATTTTGTTTTGTATCATCCGATCTTCCGTTTGCCGGTGAAAAACATTTACGGGCGCGACATTTGCAAATGCCGGCATCGTTATCCATTTTCCGGAAAAAGAATATGCCACCTTCATCATCCTTCACTTCCACAATATATCAAAAACATCATTCCAAGTCAATTGCAAAAAAAAGTTTTCCATTGCAAAATTCAACTTTTGCAATGCGTATATCTCCATGTGCTTCGTAATGCTATTTGGCACTGACCTTCTTTAGCATATCGACAAAAGCATCGTGTGCTATCTTAAACTTTCCGAAATTGCTTTCCTTAAGCTGCATCATATCGTCTGTGATCTCCAAATTTTCCAATCCTTCGAACTTGCCAAGATGCGGTTCAAGGGATGCAAAACCGGAAAATCCCATGTTCAAGAGTTTTTCTATTATTTCCTGCACATGACCAATTCCCATTCCTGCCGGCACCACTGTTCCGTCAGCCAGGGCATCCTTAATATGTAGATATGTTATAAACGGTGCAAGCTTTGCAAACGCTTCTTCACAATCTTCTCCGCACTGAATAAAATTTGCCGGATCAAATATGCAACCTAATGCCGGAGACTGCACTGTTTCCAAAATATCCAGGCAACGGCTGGCAATATCTCCGTATATTGCCTTTTCATTTTCATGCAGAAGGATAACGCCTTCTTTTTCTGCAAGCGCCACCATTTTTTTCATTCTGTCCATCACCATCTCACGGCAGGCCGCCGGCTTTTTTTCCGGCGGTATGCGGAAGCTGAAGATTCGAATGTATTTTGTTCCCAACCGTTTTGCAATTCTAATTGTATTCTCTAATTCCTGCATATGCTCTTCAAAATCATCATCAATGCTGATTTTGCCAATCTTAGAGCCTATGCTGCCCACCTTTATGCCATACTTTTCCATTTCCTCCGCAAGCGTTTCCGTTTCTTCCTCTGTGAGAAACGATACCGTTTTCCCATATAAATTTCGGGGGTCAAAGTATTGCATGCCCAACTTCTTTATGCCATCCAATTGTTTCATTATATCCTTATCTATTTCATCCGCAAATCCGGTTAGTGTAATTCGATTATGCATTGTGATTCTCCTTCTTTCCAAAACAAAGTATGTACCTTACCAGGCGCCCTCATTTTCCACTCTTTTTCTTACAGAATTGTCTTCCTCATCAGGGGAATGATCGAATTCGGCGAAAAAACAAATACTTTTACACAAATCCCTGTTTCCTGCGGAACCGTCACCAGCAGCGGTTCATTTGTGTTCTGTGCCATATAAAGCTCTTTCAGTACCTGCCCCGACGCATCATATATCCCTGCATACAGATCCGCTGTACCTGCAGCGTAAAAAATCTCAATCGTATTCCCTTCTCCGGCACTGATCCCAAGATACGTTTCCCGAAGCAGCATCACCGCACCGCTTGGTACATTGACCTGAAAATACCTGCCTTGCGGCTCCTCCTTTGTCAGCGTAATATTTTCATTCTCCGTTCCGTACACAATTTCCAGCCTTGCCGCCGTCGTTTGATAGGTTTGCGTTTCTGTCACATCAGACATAGACATGATAAAGAAATAGGTTTCTCCGTTTTCCGTCCAGCTTTTTTCCGCAATCGAGCCGGTAATGGTTACACTTCCATCCCGATGTACCAGATTTTCAAACGCCAGCTGCATATCTGTTCTTGCGTATTCGCACATTGGCTCCCAAAGGTTGGTTGCATAAAGCGGAATATTCTCCCCCGTGTCGGATACATTTTTGGAAATGCAATCCTCAAAACAGAAATATCCAAACCCCTTCGCTCCATACACAAGCGCCTGATACGTCATGTGCCGCACCAAATCCGGTGAAGGGAATGCACCTGTTGAAGTCTTAAATGCGCCAACAATTGTATATACCGGTTTTTGCCCATCGGCGATCTGGACTGCCTCTCTCGTTGCATTCACAACCCCTGTCAGTGAATAATTATACGGATCGACCGCAAAAACGTCGCAGTACTTTAAGTCATACGAAAAATTAGATGCTGTATAATCCACTATATAAATCGGATGCATAGAATCAATGTCTCGTATCATTTTGTAGGATTCTTCCAAATCCGATAGTTTTTCGTCCGTCACGCCTGCCCCAAGCGGTTCATCCATAAGCGCAAAAGCGAACACGCGTTTATCATTCTTAAGCTGATCTATGACATATTCCGTATAATTATAATTGTCGGGATGGTTTGGCATTTTTCCGTTTCGGTATAAACAAAACAACGCTTTCAATCCATTTTGCTCCAGTGCTTGCAACAGCGCCTCACGTTTGGTTGCCTCGCCGGGGCTTGTATACCAATAGGGCACCTGCACCACATTTACACCGATGTCATCCATATAGGCATAATCTGCCGTATTGGTAACATGATAGGCAATAACGGGATCTATTATTTCACCGTCTACCCGTACAAATCCGTCTTGTCCCAGCATGGACGGACGGTTGTACCGATACAGCGACTGGGAATACGAATCCAGCATTTCTCTGCTTTCCTTGTCGCGAATTTCAACAGAAAGTGTATATGCAGGCATATCGTTCTGCCCCGGCACCCGAAGCGCCAGCTGTGTCGGATCATAAGAAAAAGTAATGGTTTTACCGGAAAATGAGAAGGTTTGCTCTTTGATAACAGTACTTGTTTCCTTTTCTTTTATAGCAAAGGAAACCTCCGCATTTTCGAAATCAGAAACAGCATAGGCACTGTTTATATGCACACTTGCCGTCCCGGCAGTATCGTCTGCATAATGAAAGACATGGCTTGTATCATAAGAAAAAGGTTCGGGCGCTTCTGTCATATACAGCTTGACATCATCGAAGTACACAGTCCCTGCCGAGTAAAGACGACAATAGACTTTCGCTTTGTTGGCGCCCTCGGGTACGGTGAACGTGTGCGATAATTTTACCCACTGATTGTTTGTAGAACCAGGATATTTCGTTTCCTTGCCCGCTGTCGAACCCGAATCTCCGTAAGTTTCGGTTTTAAATCCGGCACTCGTAAAATCGCCTTTGATATATCCTTCCACCTGGTAGGTAGCGCCTGCCTGCAACTTCGAACAAATCCGCATCACCCATGGCTTGGTCGTACTGTTATCCGCCGTTATTTTAAGCCCTTTCGTGCCTGTTCTTACCGCATTCGAATCCTCTGTGCCGGTTTGGATAGAACAATATGTGTTCCACCAGGGAATTGTGCTATCGTCTACCTTGCTCGAGCCGGTTTGCCAGTTTGTCTGCCCGTTTTCAAACGTTCCGTCGCCGTTCAACAAATCGTTGTAGGCCGCAGCGGCCACGGCAAAATTGCCGAGGCCGCTTAGAAAGACGAGCAGAATGAAAAATATTGCAAGTCTTTTTTTCATCCTATCTCACCACCAAGTGAATCTTCTGATATGGCGATACACGCACGGCATATACGAGGTCACCAATTTTCAGCTGATTGAGATTGATCATCCGCACTTCTCCCTTTTCCTTCTCATACAAAACAATTGGTGGATCTGCGGGATGTCCATCCATAAGCATCATACGCTTATAGCCGTTCGGTGTAAAGGTATAACCATAATCCAGCACCTCTTCTACATAGCCGCAGAACTGCGAGAATTTAGAATACGTCATATACGCACCAGGTCTGGTTACGTTTAAAATATGTTCGCCCGTTTTCAGGCTGTTTGCGCGGGCATGCACGGTGATGGACACAGCCAAATTCGCGTTATTCTTGTAATATTCTACCGCATCGCCTACATCCAGTGCCGAAAGCTTAATTTTAGATTTCACCTTACCCGCTTCCGCCATTTCCGTTTCCTTCTCCGGATCGGTAAACACGGTTTTAGCCATGTTCACGACTTCGTTTTGGTAATCCTCTAATGCATAGAAGATCGTATCCTCAATCCCTCTGTCGTTAATAATGGTCACGCCAATCGTCGGTTCTCCGTCGGCATTGAGTTGTTCTGAAACCTTCTGTACAACACCATAGTACGTGGGTAGGCCCGTTGAATTTGTTGTGTCGCTCATATTCAGTTCCTGCACAACCACGCTTACATAATAATTTTCGTCAACATCGTAAAGCATCGCATTCGGATAGTAATCGCCTGCTGCGTCAAAATACGTGTTGGTACGGATGGCATAATCGCTTTCCTTGTCGGAATATGTATTGGGGACAAGGAATACACGGGTATTCTTATTGATTCTGTATCGTTCAGCAATGACCTTCATGCCGTATGCAATATATCTTGTCGGTCTTGCCTCTTCTCCGTCTCCGCCGGGTCCCGTCTCAAAGTCATAGGTGAAGATGTTCTTCCGTTGGTCATGCTCCATGGCGGAACTGTCAATGGCTGTCAATAATTCTGTAATTTCTCCCGCCTCGTTTTGTTTGTATACCACCAACTGTCCGTTCCAGGTATCCCCCGTTACAAGCGTGGGGCTTTCCGCAAGCTTTACGCGGTCAACGGTAATTGTCTTTCTACTCGTATTTGAGCCGTCTTGCAAAACGCCGTTAAAGGCAACCTTTTCTGCAAGGTTTAGAATTTCCATTGTTGCGTTCGCGGTAAAAATGCGTACCTTAACGTCGGTGGATAACCCCTTATCTTTGTTGATCGAAGTGAAATACGCGTACTGTCTGGTGCTTGCCTCTGTATCATATGCCACAATCTGTCCGTAATGATCCAATCTAAACAGCCGCGTTTCCCCTGCAAGGCTTGTGCCCAAAAGCGTATTCTTCGCAATCGGATAGCGCGTTTTGTCAATATAAATATACGATTCTCTCTGTTCTTCTACCAATCCGCTGACCGTATCGGCAGACACAACCGCTTTGATAGCCGCATCGCCCGTGTTTTCCGTATAGGAAAGAACCATATCCGCTGTAATTTCCTCTATGCCGATTTCTTTCCCGTCTTTATCACATAGGAACAATCGGGATGCTCTTGCATCCAATTTCTTTTCCGATTGATCTGTAAAGAACACTGTGCAGTCATCCGGATCCACACGTTCAACCACCTTGGAGACGTAGTGCTCCGCAATGATTATGTCTGCGCCTACTCCGCTGTTTTCAATGAGAGTAACCGTTCCGTTTATATTTTTGAGATCATTTTCATCCCAAGATGTTTGCACTGCGCCATTATACACCAGTACCGCATTTGAAGCAATATTTACGGAAAAATCACGGTTTTCACTATCGCTGTAGGCAAGTCTCCCTTTTGTTGTGGCAGAAAGAATATCCTTTCCCTGCACTACGGTCACCTTGACTCTCTTGCAGGGGCTTATATCAATAATTTCATTTGTCGAATCGGCTTTTACATACAAATTTACATCCCGGCCGAGATAATGCTCCGCGCCGGATTCTCCCGCTTCAAATACGTTGCCGTCAAGAGAAATCTGCCCGCTGCGCAACCTTGCACCATCCATGCTTATGTAGTAATTGCCGGTCACCCGCCCTGTGTATTTCTTAAGTCCGAAGTAGGAGGAAAGCAGTGTCTTCCCTTTATCGGTTGCATATTTCTCTGCAGCGTTTATACCATAGCTTGTTTTGGATACCATGTCAATATCCAGTGCATTTCTGAGTAATACGGCAAATTCGCCTGCACGAATGTATTCTTCTCTGCCGTTTTCCGTGCCGTCTAAAAGGTCAATTTGCTTCGCTGTCTGATAATACCCTGTCATGTAGCCGCCGTCATTCTCTGCATACACTCCATATCCAAGCATACTGACAAGCACCTTTACTGCTTGATTGTATGTCATGGGTTTGCCCGGCGAGAAAAGTCCTTCGCCTGTGCCGGACATAAGCTTCAGATCACGCGCAGCAACAATATACTTCGCATAGTCACTTGTCACCGGCACATCGCTAAATCCGGTTTCAGAAACGTCTGCCGCGGCATTGCCGAGTGCTTTTATAAAGATTTTGGCAGCCTCCGCGCGACTGATGGGTTTTTTGACATCAAACGTATTATCTACGATATTCAGCTTTTTAAGAAAATCTGCAGTTGCATTCCAAACAGCAAGCTGCGTCTTGGAGGGCGTATCTGCAAAATCAAATTTTTCCATCTCAATTTCTAATGATTCTTCTGCGGACGGAGTTGCAGAAGCATCTCCGAGACGGAGCACGCGTTGCAGTATAACCGCTGCTTCCGCACGCGTTGTATTTGCTGTAGGATTTATATTTCCATTTTCATTTCCCTCAATTATGCCTGAGGCAACCATTGCGCAAGCCGCATTTTTAGCATAGTCCGCAACGAACTCCTTATCTCCGAATGTATCCAGTGCCGCAGGATCAGTCGTAATGGATTTTCCTACCTTTTCAAGACCACGCAGAACAATTGTCATCATATCCTGACGAGTGATTTCAGCTGTCGGATTATACTGATTTTCACCAATTCCTTGCAAAATCCCAAGCGCTTTGCCTGCTGCGATTTCTGCAGCATAGGGGCTGTCCGCCGACACATCTGCAAAAAGCTCTGTGCTATCGCCGGTAATCCCAAGTGTACGCATGAAATACATAGCAAAATCGCCGCGGGTAATCTTTTCGCCGGGGGCAAACTTGCCCTCGCCCGATGGTGTTACCATATTTTTGGCGTACAGCGTTTCAATTGCTTCCTGCGCCCATGCATACCCTTCCAAATCTGTGAAAGCACTCACGGAAAGTTTCGAAAAGTCCGGCTTGTTTTTAGGCGTAATTTTATACATAAGCGGCTCTTCCGCTTTCAAGGTTACACGCAACACGCCGTTCCCCGTCTTCTTATCTTGGTTCATGCCAACGCCTTCTGCTGTATACCCCTCAATCGCTACCAGACCGTTGTTACTGATCAAAGGCACTTCTGTTGTGACTTCGGCGGAGCCTCTGTTATGAACAACTAAGTATACGTCATTTCCTTTTACCCAGCTGTACCAGACAAGCGCCGTATTACTGTCATTACCGTAATTTTCATTGAAGGTTTCGTATTTCTTATTGACAAAGTAGTCAATAAGTTCCGGCGCTTCTTGCGTAGCATAGGTTACAAGTGGGGCCCATAGATGGCTGTCCCAAAGCGAAATTCTTCCTTTTCCGTCCTCCGTAAACAGCGGATTACTGAAAGAGAAGTATCCATGGCCTGCAGCACCGCGCTCATAGGCAACATACATCCATGCGCGCATAAATTCCGGAGTCGGAATATCACCGCCGACACCATTTTGATATGCCCTGCCCAAATACATAAATGGTTTTTTGTCTTTTACCAAATCGCGAACCAACGCAATATTGTTGTATAATCCCTGCACGCTTTTAACCGGATAATAGTCCGGCACCAAAACGTCGCAGTATTTATAAGTTTCATCGATATAGGCAGGTGAATAGTCAACAAGATACACAGGATGATTATCGTCGATATCACGCACTGCACGATATGAAATATCTAAAAGGTTTAGTTTTTCCTCCGTGATGCCTCCTCCAAGAGGCTCATCCATGAGTGCCCATGCATAAACACGAGGGTCATCCTTATGCTTTTCAACCACATATTTTGTGGTATCAATGTTTTCCGGCGCACCCGCCATCTTCATATTCTTATATAAGCTAAAGATCGCTTTCAGTCCATGTTTATCCAGTTCCGCAAGATAGCTTTCTCTCTTTGCGTCATCCATGGTACTATACCAGTACGGTGCCTGCACAACATTTATCCCCGGCTCAATTGCAGTAGGAAACCATGCGGGATCTTCAACATGGTACGCAAAGTGTATCACCTGTGGTTCCTCCCCGGGCACCTGAAATCGTCCGTCAGGCAGAAGCCACGCCGGGCGCGGATACTTATATATAAGCTGGCTGAAGGTTTGTTGTATCTCTCCGTTTCGGTCTTTGACAACCGCCTGTAATTTATATGGCTTTTTCATTACAGTCAAGGTGTCAATGGAGAATGAATATACAGATGATCGGTCCTTCATGCGCACCCCGTTTTGGCTGTCCAACACATTCTCTCCATCGCTGATGGAAAAATCCACCCTGACATCCTCTTCAATGCCGGCATTTTCATAATACGGGTCAAGCAGTACCCTTGCAAATCCCGTCTCAAAATCCGGATATAGATATATGTCGTCCACACTGAATGAATAAGCAGGCGGCGGCGCCGCTTGTGTCAGTCTAATATCATCGAAATACGCTGTTCCGTTTGAAAACAGACGGGCGTATAGCTTGATATACTTTGTCCCCTCCGGCACTGTAAATGTAGTGGCAAAGTCTACCCAAAGGGTATTTGTGCTGTACATAAGTGTGTCAGGATTTATATTGTTGGATGTATCCCCATAGGATTCCACCTTAAATCCTACGCCGCGGTTCCCCACTTCCCCGGAAAACGTCACGTTAATGGATGCCGCAATCTCATACTGTGCCCCCGGAATAAGTCCGTATACCTCTGTCATACACCACGGATTTCCTTGCACGTCCGTAGTAATTTTCAGCGCATTGGCGCCTTCCTTCACCTTGGATTTTTCAAGAAATATATGTTGTGATGTTTTCCAGTCGCCACCCATGGGGTTCCATCCCAAAGGGTTTCCTGCATCGTCAAGCGTTTCAAATCCGCCGTTATCCAGAAGATTTTCGGATGTTGTTTCTTCCGCATATAATGATATTGGCATTACTGAAATCAAGAGAAAACAGAAAAGAAGCAATGCGACGATTCTTTTTGCAATATTATTCATTTATTCTCTCCCTTAGTTGATGTTTTTCATTCTTCTTGATCATTCAAGAATAACGTATTTTGTTAAATGAATATTAATCGGAGATTTCAGCGCTTTCAACAATCGGATTCATATTGGAGCCGCTATTCCAGACCATGACCTTGACGCTGTAATCAGTGCCTACTTCCTTTGCAGGCACCGTAATTTCAGGCACTGAAAAGCTTGTCATAGGTACTACCGTTTCATCATTATTAAATCCTGAAGTCTTGTTTGCATTGCAAACCTTTGTCGTTGTTGCATTGGAAATCTCTATGCTTTCCAACACTTTATTCCCGTCTACCGTTTTATAAACAGCGGATAAAACAGTTAAAGGCGTTTCTCCGGTTTCCTCTGTGCTTGTCACATAGTGTACCTGCGCCTTCACCTTTCTCGCACCTGTCTCTGCGTCTGTTTCGGCAGCAGCCAGCGTTGCAATCGGGTCAATTCTCTCTGTTCTTGCATTTAAGCTATCGCCTCTTGTATTCGCATAAATCTTTCCGTAAAAAGATTTTGCGGTCAGTTCCATATTGTTCGCAAATATGATTTCGTTATCCAGCTTTTCGATTGTAACATCGTCAAGATACCATTGACCGGAAATGGGTTTAGTTCCGCTTTGCCCAAAACGAATATAGTCATTATTGGCTATCGTCACCCCGGACAAGAATGTGGAATGTGTATGCCACTCTGCTGTTCCCGGAGCGGCACCTGCATACTCCTGCGGCAATGCCCATTTTACTTGTGCAGTATTCTGGTTAAACGTAAATGCCATTTTGGCTCCACTGTCATGCTTATACTTGTAGCTCAGTTTGTATACCGCAGTCGTATCCGTAATCGCGCCATTGGGAACTTTGTATCTGACGGAACTCCCATTCAGAGAGATGTAATGATTGCCTGTTTCCGGATCTGTAACCAGTGCGGACTTACTTAAGCCATTCCACCCGCCGACATATTCGCCGTTTTCGTCATACGTGGTTCCGTTTGCATCCGATGCATATAACACGCCGTTTTCATTTCCTTCGAAATCTCCGTTTGGAAAAAGCACCTCATCTGCCATAACCCCTACGATTGAAGAAAGAAAAAGAGCTCCTCCCAGCATCGTTGCGCATATCCTTTTTGATATCCCTTTCATTTTTGTAATCCTCCATTCTTCATAATTAATGATAAACCGACACGTATTCTGTCGGGAATACCATCCAAACGCAGTCCTTCCTTCTGTTCTGAAACTGCATAAGCGTGTATCTAATCAAATTATAGCATTCGTTTTCACTCCATTCAACTGTATATTATTCTGCATTTTTAAAAAAAGTTTTTATAAACAATTCTTTTGTAACCATCATTTTTTCGATCATTTTAAAAAAATTTCCATTATTATAAATATATTTTGACTTGACAAATCCCTGCTTTTTTTATATACTTAAGCAAAGACGATTTCCTTCCTGAAAGAGGTGCTTTGCTTGTGAAAAATCTGGATGTTCATCTGAAGAATATAGACATCTATCCACCCTCGCCCGAGTACAAAAAGTGTCCTTATCGCTGGATGGGTGATCGCTGCAAGGATGCACACGAGCTGTTCTATGTTTTAGACGGCAGTTTTGTCTTGAATGTGGATCACCACTCCTATATTGTAAAAAAGAATCAGATGGCACTTTTCCCTGCCGGGCATCGCATTTCCTACTGGAGTGTTCCCGGGAATCCCCCCACCGTTCTTCGTTTCGGATTCCGCGCCTCTTGCCATGGTGAGGACATTTTTTCCTTCTATGGCATGGCGGATGATAACCATGTTGTCACTTTGCCCGAAGCGGAGGTTATGGCGTGCTATCAGTCTATGATTTCTCACTCCTTAAACAGCATTACGCCATCCAGCTATGCCATGCGCTGTGGGCAAATGGCCATTCTTCTCAGTATATATTTTTACGCCCGCATTTCCATGGAAACAGAAAAGAATGAATTTCAGGATGTTCTGCAGTACATGCAAGACCATATTGCGGAGGATATTTCTCTCGATGACCTTGCCTCCGTCTTTCATTTTAACGCCTCGTACTTTGTTACAAAATTCGGGAAGAACATGGGCATTCCTCCCATGAAATACTTTTCAAAAATACGGGTACAGCATGCCGCAAAGCTTTTAACCACCACGGACATGCCTCTGACTGCCGTAGCATCTTCCATTGGATTTTCCAATGTGTACTACTTTAAGTCCTTTTTTGAAAAAAATATGGGGGTCTGTCCTGACAAATACAAAGATATTATGACTCGTCCGGCGGATTTGGTTCAAACGTAGATTCCCTCGTACAGGATATCCATCTTTTCCGCCACACGTCCGCAACTCCGTCAGGACTTGTCCTTTGTTTTTATGTCGAACGGATAAAAGAAAAGTTGTTTGCAGAATCATGCTATGAAGGAGTGTAAAATGATTTATAGAGAATCAGAATCAAAAAGTAAAGAACACAAAATAAACTATTTGCATGCCGTGCAAAAAGTGATATTAAAACGGCAAGCCAAACACGCATTGTTAAGGAAAAACTTCTGTCAAGATATATTTACAAACCAAGAAAAATACAGAAACGAACTAAAGAACATGCTTGGCTGGCCACTCAACGATTGTGCCTTGCGTGACGTGCCTCATGCAAAATTGGAGAAGCTTTCGGAAGAACAGGGGATGGACGTTTTTCGAGTCAGTATTGAAGTGTTAGAAGACTTAAACATTACAGGCTTGTTTTTTAAAAAACACACCAAAAAATGTCCGCTTATTCTCGCACAACATGGCAAAAAGGGAACTCCTGAACATATGTCCGGCCTTTATGGAAATACAACAAATTACAATAACCTCGTTCCATCTTTATTTGAGTATGATGTAAATGTATTTGCCCCTCAGCTTCTTTTATGGGACGAAAAAAAATATGATTTGGATTATGATCGATACAATCTGGATATGCAGTTAAAATCTGTGGGCAGTTCCATCGCTGCGTTGGAAATATTTGCATACATTCGTATTATGGATTATTTTGAAAAGCAAGATTTTGTCAGCACATTCGGCATGATCGGGCTGTCTTATGGCGGATTTTATACCATGTATACAACTGCAATGGATACGCGAATCCAAGCAGCCATATCCTGTTCATTTTTCAACGATAGATGTAAATACGCTTGGAATGATCTGATTTGGCAAAACTCCGTGCAAAAATTTACAGATAGTGAAATTGTAAGTCTGATTTACCCGAGAAACGTATGGATCAAGGTTGGAAACCAGGATGCCGCGTTTGATGTAAACAGTGCCGTTGCAGAAGAAAAACGTTTGCGGGAAATGTGTACAACCGTCGGAACAGATTGGTATGATTTTGAACTGTTTGCAGGGCGCCATGAATATTATTGGAATCCGGACACCTTGGATAGATTTATAGAAATCTTAAGGCAATAGAAGCGCATAAAAATGCTTTATGCTATGAACAAACTGCACGATTTTTCTCCCATTCAATTTGTTTTCATAACAAATACGACGAAGTTCAGCCAAAAATATTTCAATACAATAACGGCAGCGGTAAATGAAACCCATTCGCTTTCCCATTTAATCATTAAATTCTTCTCGGAATAATGATTGCCGCTATAATATACGCAATGATACCGCTGCCGCCCAGTGCGCAAAACAGCACCCATCCCAAACGAATCAGCGTAGGATCCATATTGAAATATTCTGCAATTCCTCCGCATACACCGTTAATCATTTTGTTCTCGTTTGATTTATAAAGCCGTTTATCCATTGTCTGAAGCCTCCTTGTTATTTTAAGCTCTCTGCAAGTGCAAAAAACTTCTTTTCGCTTAATATTTTATTTGCGATACTGTTTTCGCGCATCATAATAAGAAACAAAATTTCAAATGTTTTCATTGATTCCTCATAAAGTTCTCTTTGCAGTTTCTTTGTAAGCTTTCCTGCAACATATCTATCATTGCAATTCGTATTGCATCGGGAACATTGCTTGTTTTTTTCTTATCATCCCAAGAAAGCACGGCACCAATACGGTCGCCGGCATGGTCAGAAATCCATACACAGTCTATGTATTCCCAATCCGTTTCTTTTGCTTAAGAAAACATAAACATTATATCTTGTTCAGACCAGCTTTTTTCCATGTTTGGATTACCGTTATCTTTATTCTGAATGGAATTGCTGTCAAAATCTGATGTTTCCGTCACAGTATCTTTACTGCCGCAACCAAACATTCCTAAAATGCAAACTGTCGCCAAAATGAAAATCAACACTCTATTCAAATGGGCATCTCCTTAAATTCTGGTTTGTCGTTTTATTTCTCCGATAATCTCCGTTTGCAAAAGCTCTTTTTTCCGCAATGCGGGCATTTTAAATATCTTGTTGTCAGTGTATGTGCTCCCCAAACATATGCCGAA
>JAQXGO010000088.1 GCA_029006755.1 Clostridia bacterium
AGCGAGGAATGGGCAGGGCTTCGCGCGTTTGCCGCGTGGGAACTGGATTTTATGTTCGACTGCTTCGTAAACCGCAAATACCCTATGCTGCATGAAGGCGAGGGGGGTGACGTTCGCTGGCGCACCTATGTGAAGGATAATAAAATATATGCCTTTATCATCAATCAAGCGGCACAAAATTCGGCCGGGGCGGGGGCAAACACAGCCACAGTACTGCTTACCGATACGGACGGCGGCAAGGCAGCCACCGGCTATACGGCGAAGCGCGTAGCCGGCGGTGAGGAGGAAACGCTGACAGTTAACGGCACTACCCTTACGGTAGAACTGGCGCCGCAGGCAGCGTATATATATG
This sequence comes from Clostridia bacterium, assembly GCA_029006755.1. Taxonomy (GTDB): domain Bacteria; phylum Bacillota; class Clostridia; order UMGS1883; family UMGS1540; genus JAQXGO01. Next base: position 353 of record JAQXGO010000088.1, read on the forward strand.
AAATAACGCCAAACAGTACACTGGATTTTAGTGATCTTAAAATTGCAAAGTACCGTGACCTTTTGGGGTATAGCTGGGCGTACAGTGCCATAGTCAACATGGAAAACGCCGGGGTTGTAAACGATATAACACCAATAAGGTTTGAGCCGGGCGCAAAGATAACACGCGGTGATTTTGCATATTTTTTGATAAATGCATTAGGATGCACAAGTGAAGCAACCGAAAACTTTGACGATGTGCCCGCGGATGCACATTATGCAAAGGCAGTGGCTACAGGCAAGGCACTCGGGATTTTGGACGAGATCGGAGGGAACCGGTTTCGTCCCGAGAGTGAAATTTCGCGGCAAGACCTCATGGCAATTGTTGCCCGCGGCATCAGAATTTGCCGAGATCTTGAAGAAGGAAAGGAGGATTTGCATAGCTATACCGAAGAGGAACTTATCGCAGATTGTGTAACGCTTGACATTGCAGCAATGGTTCGGGCAAATATTATCCGCGGAAATGCCGAGAACACGATCGACCCCTTGGGGAACACCGTGCGAGCGGAAGCGGCGGTGATAGCGAAGCGATTACACGAGTGGAGGGAAAATTCATGGAAGGCAGAGGAAAGTGATGTAGCATCCGATGTGAAACATCTGACGTCGGAGGAACGTGTCGTTTACTATAACTTGTTGATGCAGGAAAACGGCACGTACAATGGGAACGTCTGGGAAACCTCCTTAGAGAAGAACGGTACAACGTACACCCTGATCGTCAATGGTGGGCAGACAACGTATACAGCAGCGACAACCAGTGCAGGCACGTATGCACGGGAACTGGTGACGGAAGGTGGCAGCCGCGTTTCCGGTGGGACGGACGGCTTTACAGTCACAGTTCCCGCAGGTGGCAGCTTGCTTTTCACAAAAAGCGACACGCTGTTGCCCGGTCTATACGAGGGGAATGTTTTCAAGAACAGCTTTACAGAAGAGATTGTTTTTCGAGCAGAAAACGAAGCTGCGTTTGGGGCGTTGTACAGTAAGTATGGCAATTCGTGGGAGTTACTGCATCTTTATTCGGTAGGAGAATCTGTTACGGTAGGGGAGGAGACCTACAAATTCATAGGCTTTTCATGGAATGCGGCGATGCAGCCGCAGTGTGCTGCGATTACAGTAGAAGGTTCCATGCAAGCGGCACAATAGGCTTTGCTTTCGCTTCGTAGAAGGAGCGAGAAGAAAGAAGAATGAAAAATAGGAGGAATGTTTGAGTATGAAAACGAAAATCTTAGTTTTGACACTGGTTCTTATGCTAGTTGGCACATGCATACCTACCATGGCGGCACTGCCTAAGGGAGAAAACCTGATGACAAACGGGTCGTTTGAAAATGAGCTTACCGGAATCCCCACGGGCTGGAAGTTCTGTAAAGGTGTATCCGGAGAGCCTGCTCTTGCAAATGCAACCGGCGAAATTGTGACAGACATGAAAACAGAGGGTAACAATGGATTTCATATTGTTGCCGCAGCAGGGGAAAGAGTAATTTTTCGCCAGTTTTTACCTGCGGGAACACTGACGGTTGGCAAACAGTATCAGATTTCGGCTTGCATCAATATTGTTTCAGGCACGGGGGCTCGTTTTGCAGTGCGAAATGGGGATGTATATAATGGCACGGCTTTGTGTGACTTGATTACCGGTAATAATGTCTTGAGTGAGGGGACGACAGATGGCTGGATGCGTCTTTCCAGGGCGTTCACCTATAAGGATTCCAATACCGAAGGCTGTTCCTTTATCGTGGATACGAATGGTCAAGCAGTGGAATTATATATTGATGATATTCGCATTTGTGAAACAGACATAGGCATTTTGGAAGATGATGGTGAGTTTGAGTACTTTAATACGGATTTCAGCAATCTGGAGATTAATGCGTTGCAAAAATGGCTGGCACGTTCCAATGCAACACTTCCCGGTGATACATCGCTGGTAAGAACAGAGGATTATGGAACTGCATTGCGCTTTAAGGGTAAAGGCGGGACATTGCCTTGCAGCAATGTAAAGATCCGCTTTGATGATACAAAGCTGAATGCGCTTGCGGCAGATACGACCATTAAGGTTACCTTCCGCATGAAAGTTGAAAAGGCAGAACCGACGCAACCGCATAAAGTGTCGGTCATGTTCCATAAAGGGCCCAGTCCCACGCCGGGTCGCTTTAATGAGGCTTTTGAAATCCCCGTTGCATACTACAACAAATGGGTTTTGGTAGAGCATTGGTATTCTCTGCGTGCTGTATCAAACAAGGATCTCTATATTTATCCCGGCGTGCTCTCCGAAGACACGTATGTTTGGATTGACGGTATCACAGCGCATGTAGTGGATACAGCCGAGGTGGCAACGGGAAAAACCTTGAGCTTAGTGCAGGACGAGAAAACCCCCAACGGCGGCGACGAATATTCCGGTATCGCGCCCACAGCATTTGTTTCCACCCGTGTAAGTGTGGATGAAAGCTACAAGGTCGGTGAAACAGCAACCATCTATGTGCATTATCCTACAAAGAATGAGACGGCCCAAAACGGTGTTGTCATCAACACAGTGTACAGTACCAAGAATGGGATAAAAACAATGGAACTTGTAAAGATTAACAATATTTCCGCGGTAGTACGTGGAAAATGCGGCGAAGGGTTGCCATTTGATTTAAGCGGCATTACGTTAGACAGCACAAAGCAATACACAGTAGAAAGCTTCATGTGGGACAGCATGTCCGGATTCCTACCTCTGGATGGTTCAAAGAAGGCTGTCGTGACAGTAGAGGCCGGAGAATAAGACGGAACAAAGAGAGATATCCGGCATATAATTACGAGATCAATTGTGGATTTGCGGACAGACTTCGGCATCCGCAATATGTGCCGATGTGGGGCTGAAGACCTTGAATAGGATACGAGAATGGATCGGCGCGTATCGTAGCGAGGCGATAGAATAGTTTTTAAAAGACCTGTGTGAAAGGCGTTTAGGAGGGAGTCTTTCACACAGGTCATTTCATGGACGGCAGTATAGTCATCTGTGGCGGCGGAATGTATTGGAACGTAGCACAAATACAATCTAAGACAACGCTTTACGCTTCGGCTTCTTCTGCCTCTCTTTTCGTTTTGTGTACGGTGCCATACGGGTGCTGCGGCGGCGCATAAAGAGAATATAGCTTCAGTGGTATATTGCCGATGTTGATCATATTATGCCATGTGCCGGCCGGAACGATGACAGCATAGTTTGCATTGACTTTTTTCTGGTAGTTTAAAATCGTCTTGTCCTTGCCCAGCATGACAAGGGCGGCACCTTCTTCAATGCGAATAAACTGGTCTAAATGCGCATGCATTTCAAGGCCGATATCCCCATGAACGGGGATGCTCATAAGCGTTACCTGCAGATGCTCGCCTGTCCACAAGGCAGTTCTGTAATTTGGGTTCTGTTTTGCATAACAGTCAATATTGACAATGAGCGGTTCCGCGCCGTAGTCTGTCATATTGGCGGAATCGGGATACAAATCAAAATGTTCTCGATACATGGATCAGGCCTCCTTCATAAAACCCATAGTTTACTATATGCGTTCAGCCGGGAATATGTGTATGTTCTGGTTTGCCTAAACACGATACAAACTATGAATTCGGCAGGATTTGTCACAGTAGCTTCGTTTGCCGGGAGAAGTGTTTGTTGAAGGATGGCAAAAAAATTGAAGCGGCAAGGCTTAGAATCCTTCCCGCTTCAAAAGGCTTTCAACCATTTACATAAAACAGATCATTTATATGAGCGGCAGAGCAGCATCCAGCCAATGTTTCGCAATAATGCCGTGCCCATGCGGCGTGGGATGAACACCGTCTGCAGAAATCATAGTAGAGGGCATTTCGTTGCAGTACGCGTTTAAAATACCATCCAAAGGAATCAGCCTTGCGCCAAATTCCCGTGACAGGCGACGAACGATCGTAAGAATGGAATCTACGTCCTCGCGGCAAATGCCTGAGGTGGTTTCCGGCATGAGGTACGGCTCCATCATCAAAATAGGGATATCCCCTAAAGCCTGCCGGGTTCTGGTTAGAATTGCCCGATAATTTGCTTCCAATTCTTCGTTGGTACAGCCGCTCCCTTTCTGTCTGTGCCATACGTCATTGATGCCGACTAAAATGGATAGCATGGCCGGCTGCAAGGCAACACATTCTTCTTCCCAGCGGTTTAGTAAATCCAGACTGCGATTGCCGCCAATCCCGCGGTTTAATGTACGCAGACAAAGGGAAGGACGCAGTGCAGCCAAGGCGCCGGTAACGAAGCGCGGATACCCAAGCCCCAGATCCTCCGATTGCTCCTTATTGCGAGAGCAATCTGTAATGCTATCTCCCTGAAATAGAATTAAATCTCCTTTTTTTAACACGATCATTCCTCCTTGCATGATTTTTCCAATATATTTGTATTATTGCACACAAGGGTTTAAATGTCAAGAAAAAATATGGCATTGTACGATTTTTATATTGACAGAAAACGGATCATACAGTATACTATCTAAATAAGATGCTTTCATTTTAATAGGTATGCAATGAACTTTATGGTTTCGTTTTTACTCGGAAAATACTTTTGAGGTGGCGTCATCGAATTGGAGAATTTGACATGATTCCGCCGGCAGTAGGATGCCGTATGCAGAAAGAATGAGAAAGGAAATGCAATCATGATATTTTCACCGGCAGATATTTTACTTCCCAAAAATGTGGATTGGACAAAATGGAGCGTAGTTGCCTGTGACCAGTACACCTCCGAACCGGACTACTGGAAAAAGGTAGAAGAAACGGTGGGGGATGCACCGTCTACCCTGCGGCTGACCTTGCCGGAGGTGTATCTTGCCTCCGAGGATGCAGAAGCACGAATTGGTGCGATTCATCAGTCCATGGCGGCGTATGCAGATCTCTTGACGCTGTATCCAAATACATATATTTATGTTGAACGTACTTTGCCCGGAGGCCGGGTTCGCCGCGGCATTGTCGGTGCGCTGGATTTGGAAGCCTATTCCTATGAGAAAGGAAGCACACCGCCTGTGCGTGCCACAGAGGGTACGGTTTTAGACAGAATACCGCCGCGGATGCGTGTGCGTCGTGCTGCCTCCTTGGAACTGCCGCACGTAATGGTGCTTGCGGATGATCGAGAAAAAAGAATCATTGAGCCGTTGGCTGAGAATAAAGGGGAAAAGCTGTATGACTTTACGCTGATGGGCAACGGCGGACATATTGCCGGATATAAGCTTGGCGAAGAAAGTATGGCGGCAGTCAATGCAGCGATCGAAGGCCTTGAAAAAGAGTTTCGCCTGCGCCATCCCGATCAGGAACCGCTTCTTTTTGCAGTAGGGGACGGCAACCATTCCTTAGCGACGGCCAAGGCTTGCTATGAGGAAATAAAAAAGACGCTGACGCCGGAAGAGGCGGCGGTACATCCGGCACGCTATGCTTTAATTGAGCTTGTGAACCTTCACGATACGGCACTGGTGTTTGAACCGATTCATCGCGTTGCCTTTGGCGTTTCGCCGGAAGCGCTTTTGGAAGCGTTTGTGGCATTTTGCAAAAAAGAGGGGAATGCCGATCTTGCCCCGCAAACTTTCCAATACTTCCATGAAAACGGGGCGGGCACTGTGACGATTGACACACCGCTTTCGCCGCTTGCGGTGGGAACGCTGCAACGCTTCTTGGATGCAAAGGACGTGCAGGTAGATTATATTCACGGCGCGGATGTGACGGAAAAGCTTGGCAAAGAGCATGGGAATATCGGGTTCCTTTTGCCGGCGATGGATAAGAATCGGCTGTTTGATACGGTGCTTGCAGACGGCGCACTGCCGAGAAAAACCTTTTCTATGGGGGAAGCCAACGAAAAGCGCTTCTATCTGGAATGCAGAAGAATTCGCAATTCAGCATAGGAACGGTAGAAATATGTACGAACAAACTTCGCCTCCGTGTATGCTTTGGCGCAGTTTGCGGGAAAAGAAAAGATTGGCTATTATCCAAATAGCCAATCTTTTTTGGTGCCGGTGGTGGGACTCGAACCCACACGATGTCGCCATCAACGGATTTTGAGTCCGTCACGTCTGCCAATTCCATCACACCGGCATTGCTCTAACTGAGAATTTATTATAGCACATTTTCCTGCATAATGCAAGAGTTTTTTTTCATATCCGGGAAAATATTATTCAAAGAGAGCTGTGGCGAAGTCCTGTGCGGAGAATGGTTGTAAATCCTCCACTTCTTCTCCAACCCCGATAAATTTAATCGGCAACTGCATTTGGCTGTGAATGGAAAGCACAATACCGCCTTTGGCGGTGCCGTCCAGCTTTGTTAAAACAATGCCGGTCAGAGGGACCGCCTCGGCAAAAAACTTAGCCTGATTCAGCGCGTTCTGCCCGGTTGCTGCATCCAAAACCAAAAGACATTCTAATTTCTACGGTAGGTAGTCTTGCAGAAATAAAGATCTTCTTAGGTTCTAAGGGATGCATTGCACAAAATGTTGTTGGTTTCAGGACGAGAAATATTTCTCCTTATTACCTGTATCAATATCTTTCTGCAATAAAGAAGGATTTGGTTGCCTATAATATTGGTTCAGTACAGCCGAGTATTAAGGTTACAC
>JAQXGO010000089.1 GCA_029006755.1 Clostridia bacterium
ATGATGATGCGACTTACAAAGAAGGGTTTATTGATTTAATAAGGCCTAATGCAGGAGCGTCATACTTTGATTTTCAAACAACATTGGATATGAACAAGATTTGTGAGAGATTTACGCAGTATATAGGAATTGCGAGGATACTGACGGCCGGGAATACTCTTGCAACAAGCGAGTTGAATGCATCAAATGTACGCGGCGAATTTACAATTACAGTTATGTATCCGACATCTTTTTCCGTACCAAATCAGTTCGAACAAGGTTCAAACATGTATGGTTTTTCGGATGAATCTAAGTTGATTTTTGCAGAAGCAGGCACTCGTTCTGTCACAGTAGACGGCAACACTAAAACACTCAAAATTAAAATAAAAATACAAAAGGGTGCACAAGATTACGTTACTGTTGCTGATTTAGAGGAAAATATATCTACATATTTGAATGATATTGTTCTCACCTGTAGTGGGGTAAGCACATCAACTGTCGGGTCTTTCCCCGTGTCTAGTGCCTTAGATGGCTTTACTTCTATCAGCACACCAGGTGGTGAACTTTTATCCACAATTAACTATCAATCAACGCAGAACTCTTCGGTAGGTGTGAATGTGATAGGCATTGAAAACAAGATTGTTTCTGCAAGCGCCAAATCATACGATGCTGACGAGAATGAAGTTGAAGCAGAAGTTGCCGTCACAATTGTTGATAATTCTTTGGTAGTATCAGGCAAGGTTCCTACCACAGTTGCAAATATTGTAGTCACTTATATTTGTGCAGATGGCAAGAGTTATTCTGCAAGTATTAATAAAGTAGATAATGCATTTATTAAACCGAATGATGTTAACATTGATTCTACAACTTATACTTTTGATATTGACGGATTAAGCATTATTCCTTCAGATGTTACTGTAACGAAGCTGAAACAGCCTGTTGTTGCGAAAGCGCTTTCGGATACTGCCACAAATGAAGAAAAAGAAGCAGCGGATAAGCTCATCAGCGACATCCAGGAGAATGCAAGTGCAATTGGTCTGCGCGCTGCTGCTGCAAACAAAATTGCAACAAAAGTCAATGAGAATACAGGTGAAATTGAAACAATCGGTATTGTTGTTGATAATGGAGAAATAATATCCGGAAAATCAGATGTTACTATGGATGCTATTGCAGCTGCCGGCATTACATTTGATGAAAACATTCATGAAATCGTTATGGTAATACAGCCTTATTTGGATATTAAGGTTTTAGACATTAAGATTGACATAAATGATGGAACAACGGTTACTGAATGGACAGTTGATATTAAACCAAAATACAATGTTATTGCAGTTCGTAAAGATGTAGGATCAGAAGGCGTTCCGGAAATCATTACAGAAGGGGATGCCGGAACAAAGAACGCAGCTGTAATCAAAACTGATCTTGCCTTAGAAGTATCCTCTAATGTTCAGTTATTGATACCTTTACCCGAAAATATGTTTATAGCAAGTGCAAGCAACTTCTTTGTTGTCCATTCGCATGTTGACAATGATAACATAGAAAAAACATATTATTATCGTGCAACCATCACAGGAGATAATCCTAAATTAGCAAACTTTACAACACCGAATGGATTTAGTGAGTTTGTATTTTTCTCTGATCCGCGTAATACCTTGATTCAGTATCCGGATGGCACAAGTGTTGTTTATGATTTCGCCAATATTGAAGAAGAACTCCCGGTTGCCTCAAAATCCGGTAGCAAATTTTTAGGCTGGAAAATTGTTGATCTGAATGGCGATGCTGTTCCGGGTGTGGATGATATCTACTTGAGCATGTCTGATGAATTGCTTACTTTATTAAATGGTCAATCATTCCTTGCATTGCCTAAGTTTAAATCTACAACTACTATTAGCAACGATACGATCTCTGCAGACAAAACGCATGTTTGTCCATTTGTTGATATTGCTGTGACGGATTATTTCCATGATGCCGTAGAGTGGGCCACTGAAGAAAAAATTACCAATGGCACAACAGAAACAACCTTCACTCCAGATGCGCCTTGCACTAGAGCGCAAATGGTTACATTCCTTTGGCGTATAGCCGGTTGTCCTGCCCCTGTTGGCAACCAAAATCCGTTCTTGGACTTAAATGATAATGATTATTATATCAAAGCAGTTCAATGGGGATTTGAAAATGGCGTGATCAAGGGTACATCAGAGACAGCATTTAGTCCAGAGGATACAGTAACTCGTGCGCAGACAGTTACACTGATTCATAGAATGGCAGGCAGCCCTGTAGCATCAACAGATCAGTCATTCATTGATGTTCCGGTAGGAGAGTATTATGAAAATGCTGTAAAGTGGGCGGTGCAGAATAGCATTACAAATGGAATATCAGAAGATATGTTTGCGCCTAATGATAATTGTACAAGAGCACAGATTGTCACACTTTTGTATCGTTATTTCTTGAACAAATAGAATTGTTAAACTAAATATATAAGGGCTGTATCAGTCGAATTTAATCTCACTGATGCAGTCCTTATTTTTTCTATTATATATGTTCGTTAGGGGATATACGTTGAATTATACTCTAAAAAAATATCGTAGCAGTTTTTACTGCTACGATATTTTATTAAATTTTATGCTTTATCAGTATTATAAAAGACGTTGTTTGTTCACGATTAAACGGAATTTAAGATTTAGTTTTTCAGCTGCTTTACGACAAAGAATCATTCTGTTTAAAAAGATTTCAAAATAATCCATTACCGTGCCATATTCCGTGTCTATATCCAATTGTAAAGCAATAACCTTTTTTTCATCATCTAAGACAACGGATGCGTTTTGAACAGAGTAATTCACCCTATCATGAATATCAAACGATGCAATCGTTGCATTTCGCACTCTTGAACGGCGAACATCAGTTTTGTCTGCTAATATTAAAGCGGCAGCTACTGCATTAACAGGGAAAGCTGTACTTTCATCATGGTTTCCAATCGCAGACACAACAATGGAGATATCCTCAGGCGGCATGCCAAGATTATCTAAAATACGAAAAGCCATTACAGCACCGCTTTGCGCATGCTCAATTCGATTTACCAAATTCCCAATGTCATGTAAATAACTGGCAATTTGTGCAAGCTCAATTTCGCGTTGAGAATACCCAAGTGTGGACAAAATATATTTTGCAACTTCTGCAACCTTCATGCTGTGAGGAAAACTGTGTTCTGTAAACCCCATAACAGATAAAGCTTTGTCTGCAGTAGAAATGTACGTTTTGATTTGCGGATTGTCCTTAATTTCTGAAAATGTTACCATAAAAGCTCCTTATTTCGTCTTGTTTGAAACATAGTTCCATGCATCTTTGCACATTTCTTCTATCCCACGTTTTGCTTCCCAATGCAGTTCTTCTTTTGCTTTGGTCGGATCAGCAAAGCACGCAGCAATATCACCGGGCCGTCTTTGTGTAATTTTGTAATTTACCTTATGACCACTTGCTTTCTCAAATGCATCAATTATTTCTAATACGCTATATCCATTGCCTGTACCAAGGTTGTAGGTAAATACGCCTGTTTCGCTTTTTAATTTTTCAACAGCGCAAACATGTCCTAAGCTTAAATCGACAACGTGAATATAGTCACGCACACCTGTTCCATCCTTTGTAGGATAATCATTTCCGAATACACTTAAACAAGGTAATTCACCGACCGCAACCTTTGCAACATAGGGAAGGAGATTATTCGGGATTCCGTTTGGATCTTCGCCAATCAATCCGCTTTTATGTGCACCAATTGGGTTAAAGTAACGCAATAAAACAATGCCCCAATCATGATCAGCCACATAGATGTCACGCAAAATTTGTTCAATCATAAGCTTTGTTGTTCCGTATGGATTTGTTGTATGCAGGGGAAAATCCTCTTTAATTGGAACAGTATGCGGATCACCATAAACGGTTGCAGAAGAGCTGAAAACCATTTTTTTCACATTTTTTTCAGCCATTACTTCACATAATGTCAATGTGCTTATAAGATTATTTTGGTAATAAAGCATCGGATTTGCAACAGATTCACCAACTGCCTTGAGACCTGCAAAATGAATGACATAGCCAATGTCATTTTCCTCAAAAATACGGCGAACAGCGTCTTTATCCGTTAAATCCGCTTCATAAAATGTAAAATTGCGTCCGGTAATTTCACGAATATGTGATAATGCATCCGGCTTGGAATTACAGAAATTATCCACAATTACAATCTCATATCCAGCTGTAAGAAGTTCGACGGAAGTATGACTTCCGATATAACCGGCACCGCCGGTTACCAATATTTTTTTCATAATCAATCACCCTTTTATATTGTACCGTAAAAACTTGGAAATGTAAAGAGTTTTTTCATGTTTTACAAAGAAAGAAAAGACTTTACATTTTTTCATATATGTGGTATTATTATGCAAAAGAGGTGCTTTTTGTGGATGAATTAACATATCTTATCTGGCTCCATTTAAATCATGCAGTTTCAACGGCTTGTAAAGTAGCTTTGCTTGATTATTTTGGATCGCCATCAGCTGTTTATATGGCTGAAAAGAAGGACTATATAGAATCTGGTTTACTGACAAATCATGCGATTTTATCATTACTCAATAAAAATGTGAAATCTGCAAAAAGTGAAATTGCAAATGCTTTTGATAAAGGAATATCTATTGTCGGTTACCGTATGCCCGGATATCCGTCTGCACTTTATGATTTGCATGATCCTCCGATTGCTTTATATGTAATGGGTGATAGGACCGTTTTGCAACATAAAGCTGTATTTTGTATGGTAGGCTCAAGGCATGCTTCTGTGTATGGCATGAGCGCTTCCTTGGGTGTGGCGGAACAGCTTTCGAGGTGCGGCATGTCGATCGTGTGTGGTTTTGCGGTTGGGATTGACACAGCAGCACATCGGGGAGCTATTCGCGGTGGGGGAAAAACGATTGCGGTTTTAGGCTGTGGAATTGATATGAATTATCCTGCCGAAAACGCCAAACTAAAAGATTCTATTATAGAAAATGGCGCCATAATTTCCGAATTTCCTTTAGGCACACCTCCTTATGGCACGAACTTTCCCATTCGCAATCGGATACTAAGCGGCCTATCCTTAGGTGTTGCGGTGATGGAAGCCGGGGAGCGAAGCGGTGCATTAATTACAGCCAAATGTGCTTTAGAGCAGGGGAAGGATGTTTTTGCATTGCCCGGTAATATTTCAAACCCATTATCCAGCGGTACAAACAAGCTGATTCAGGAAGGAGCCGCCTTGCTAAGTGGGGCAGATGAAATATTATCTGAGTATATATTGCGATATCCATCTTATTTTGAAATTCAGGATTTAATTGAAGAGAAAAATGAAGAACCGGATGTTCCCGATTTAATTGCAGATCAGTCCCTATCACTGCAGTCTGCAGGACTCACAGAAGAGGAAAGGGCTGTTTATTGTGTCCTTTCAAAGGAAAAAATGTCATTTGAAGAAATATGCAAAAAGACAGGCTTGTCCGCAGCAGAGCTGAATACACGTCTTACGCTTTTACAAATTAAAGGCAAGCTACGCGAACATCCGGGTTTGTTTTTTAGCAGATAACTTTTGACAGAATGATTAATTTGTGATATAATAAGAAAATATAGACTTATTTATACTATCTATAAATATTTTACATGTGGTTTGAATTAGGAGATAAAATGAAGAAAACATTCTTTTCAACAATGATTATTGCTTTTATATTTCTTATTGGTATGTTGCCGCTCTTCGTAGATGTCATGGCGTTATCTGTGATACTGTCTGCTTTTATATTCACTTACTATACATCAAAAGAAGGATTTGTTAAAGGCTTTCTTGTTTTACTCATTCTATTCGGCACTGCGTTTGTTGTAAAGGGAATATATGCTGCCGCCATTTTTGGCGTTATGCTTATTCCTTTTCTCCTTGTCGGCAATCTTATTTTTAATCGTCGTTCCATCGGGCAAATTCTTACAGTAGGAACGTTGAGTGAGGCAATAATTCTAGGATTATATACAAAGCACCTTTCTGTTTCAGCAGGTGTAGAACCTTATGAACTTTTATTTGGGAAAAATATTGCCGAATCGGTTGATTTTTTAAAGGAAGCAGGACAAATGGATGCAGAACTTATGAAAAACATGCAGGTTGCCCTCGATGCAATGACGGATGTTTTGCAGACAATGCTGCCGTTTTTCTTTATTTTAACATCTCTGGTTTTTATCTATATCGTTTTTACATGCGTCCGATTTCTACTGAAAAAACAAGGGATAGATATGGAGTGTTTTCCTTACTTTCATGAATTGTGGCTGCCAACAAGCGTAAGCAATATATTTATCATTTTGTTTATATTCACTCTGTTCGCTGAGAATTCTCCTGTGCTTATCAATGTAGTGGCGATCATGTTTGTATTACACATTTTTTGCGGGTTAGCTGTAATATGTTCTTTCTTAAGAAGAAAAAGCATACCCTCTGGCGTGCAAGTGATTATTTGCGCTTTCATATTAGTGCTTTCCTCTTTTTTTGGCGGAATAGTATCATCCATACTTTGTTGTCTTGGAATGTCCAGTGCATCACGCAGTATTAGAAAGTAGGGGTAAAATGAAAAGGACAGAACCTTTTAATCAGTTTTACTGGGGAGATATCTTTTCTAAAATAATCTTTTTTATTTGCATTACTGCAGCTGTATGTATAAAGCAATGGTTTTTTGCACTATTTATGAGTTCAGCGTTGTTGCTTTCCTTTTTATTTAGTGAAATGTCAACACGCCGCGGTCTTTATCAATTAAATCGCAGTTATAAAAAGACATTTTCCAGAATAAATTCATCTGAATCGATGCCCGGATTTCCATTTCCAGCTGTAGCTGTTACTATGAAGGGAAAGATTACATGGTATAATCAGGCCATGGAGCAGATGTTAAATGGTGAATTATTGTTTCAGCAAAACATAAAGGAACTGATTAAGAATTTTTCAATCGATGCATTGACAAACGTAGAAGGCCAAAATACATTTTCAACCAGTATTCATAATGCCAGTTACACCGTATATGTACAGAGAATACACGGAAATGAAACGGTTGATGATTTGTTCCTCCTATATTTTTTGGATACAACGGAGCGAGATAACTTGCAGAATATAAATACAAATGAAAAATTTGTATTTATGTCTGTTTCGATTGATAACTATGAAGAAGTTATGCAGGGCATAAGTGATGAGATTAGGAGCAGAATCTGTTCATGCATTGACCATATTATGTCCAGCACGATTTCTGAGGTTGGTGGCGTTATTCATAAAACGGATCGTGATAGATATGTTGTTTCATTATCTAATGCGTCATTCCATACGATTATGGCAAAAAAATTTCAAGCACTTGATCTTGTTAGAGAAATCAATGTTGGAAATATTTTAGCGCCTACGCTCAGTATTGGAGTAGGAATTGAAGGTAAAAGCTATGTAGAGTGTGCTGATTTTTCGCGTGCAGCCCTGGATATGGCATTGGGCCGCGGCGGGGATCAGGTTGTTATAAAGAATCAGGATACTTTTCAATATTTTGGCGGAAAAACGCGTGAAGTAGAGAAACGTACAAAAGTAAAAGCAAGAGTTGTGGGTTATGCGCTTCGTGAGCTTATCTTGCAATGTGATAATATTTTGATTACCGGACATAAAAATCCTGATGCAGACTGTATTGGCGCCGCCATGGGTATTGTTGCTATTGCAAGAAGTCTTGGCAAAAAAGCATTCATTCTGCAAGCAGACTATGACGATACTGCCTCTATGATTGCGAAAGAGTCTGCAGAAACATTAGAGTATAAAAATGTTTATGTAAAAAAATCCTTTATAAATGAGCATTTAAGACCAAATACGCTTCTTTTTGTCTTAGACACAAATTCACCCAAATATATGGAACATCCGGAGCTCTTAAAGCTAAACATGCAGACGGCCTTAATTGACCATCATAGAAAAAGTGCTGATTTTATTCAAAATGTTGTCTTGGGATATCATGAGCCATATGCATCCTCAACAAGCGAAATGATAACAGAAATGCTCCCGTATATCAGTAACCGTAATCCGCTTTTAAAGATAGAAGCAGAAGCACTTTTTGCAGGTATTTACCTTGACACAAAAAGCTTTACCTTTAAAACGGGTGTACGTACATTGGAGGCAGCAGCCTATTTAAGACGAGCAGGGATTGATCCTATCAAGGTAAAGCAGTTCTTTAAAAATGATTTAAAAAGCTTTACGATGCGTGCAGAACTGATTCAAAAGGCAAAGCTTCATTTTGGCCATATTGCTATTGCGCGAACCAATAACGATAGGACGCCTTCACTCATTGCCCAAGCAGCCGATGAATTGTTAAATATCGCCGGCATTGATGCCTCCTTTGTAATTGCAGTCCATGGCGAAGACTGTATCATAAGCGGCCGCTCAACGGGAACAATAAACGTACAACGCGTATTAGAAAAATTAGGAGGCGGCGGGCATTTTTCCGTTGCCGGTGCGCAGGTACATGACGGTGATCCGGAAGAAATTGAAGAAACATTAATTCAAACCTTGGAGGATTATTTAAAAGAGGTGTAAATACGATTTTCAGGAGGGAATAAAAATGAAAGTAATACT
The DNA here is from genome assembly GCA_029006755.1 of Clostridia bacterium. Lineage (GTDB taxonomy): Bacteria > Bacillota > Clostridia > UMGS1883 > UMGS1540 > JAQXGO01. The sequence continues at coordinate 8,594 of JAQXGO010000089.1, forward strand.
ACTTAATGACGTAAAGGGACAAGGAAAAAAGGGGCAAATTGTCAATGTAAGTGATGGATATGCAAGAAATTTCTTGTTTCCGCGCGGTTTAGCACAGGAAGCAACAAAATCAGCTATGAATGATTACGCCGGCAAAGCAGATGCTATCCGCTATCATAAGGATCAGGAAGTGGCAGCAGCGAAGGAAACTGCCCAAAAGTTAGAAGGAAAGACTATAACATTAACTGCAAAGGCCGGAGAGAACGGAAAGCTTTTTGGTTCTATAACCAGCCAATCAATTGCAGATGCAATTAAAATGCAAATACATGTTGTTGTAGATAAACGAAAACTTGTTTTGGGAGATGGCATTAAGAGTGTTGGTGTGACACCGGTTGAAGTGAAAATTTATCCGGAAATTAGTGCTAAAATCAATGTGAAAGTGGATAAAGAGTAGAAGGGATGATGACTATGGACGAGCAAATCGGTAGAACTCTGCCATATAGTCTGGAAGCCGAACAAGCCGTATTGGGTTGCATGATAAAAAGCAGTATTGCCATGACACATGTGATGGAAATGCAGATACATGAGGACGACTTCTATTTCGGCCAGCATAAAATAATCTATGATGCATTAGGTCGCCTTTTCATTGAAAACAGACCCGTAGACTTAATTGTTTTATCTGAAACATTAAAGGAACAACTTGCAGCGATCGGCGGTGTTTCCTATCTTGCATCTATTGTAGATAGCGTAGATACAACGGAGAATGTAAAATACTATATTGATATTATCAAATCGAAAGCTGTTCTTCGCCGGTTAATTGAATCTTCCAATGAAATTGCTGACATGTGCTACGAAGGAGCAGAAGACGTTTCAGCTATACTGGAATTTGCAGAACAAAAAATATTCAGTATTATACAGGGGAGAGGACAAAAGGGTTTTTATCATATTCGTGATATTATTCCGGATGTCATTAAGAAGATTGAGGATGTCCGTAGTGCTGGTGGTAATGTCGCCGGTGTTCCCACAGGCTTTAGAGAGCTTGATGCTGTAACGACGGGGTTGCAAAAAACAGATTTAATTATTTTAGCGGCTCGCCCCGGTGTCGGTAAAAGTAGTTTTGCATTAAATATTGCAAGTCATGTTGCAAAAAAGTCGCAACTTCCGGTTGCTATTTTTACACTTGAAATGTCAAAAGAACAGCTTGCGAACCGCCTTTTGTGGAGTGAAGCCAAAATCGAGGGTGAAAAGTTCAGAAATGGCAGTATAAATGGGGAAGATATGAAGAAAATTGCGCATGCATTAGGTGGACTGGTAAAATCTCCTATTTATATTGATGATACGACGAGCATTCCGGTTTCGGAAATGATGGCAAAGTGCCGAAAGCTAAAGCTGGAAAAGGGGCTGGGCCTTGTTGTAATTGACTATTTGCAACTCATGCAAGGGGGAAAAAGCAAAGAAAGCCGGCAACAGGAAATTTCTGAGATCTCGCGTTCATTAAAGATTATGGCAAAAGAGTTGGATGTACCTGTTTTAACACTATCTCAGTTGTCACGTGCCTCCGAAACACGTGAGCGCCCAATATTAAGTGATCTTCGTGAATCTGGTGCGATTGAGCAGGATGCGGATATAGTTATTTTCTTAAATCGTAAAACCGGGGATGATGCCTCACCTGAAGATGCGAATCTGGCTGAGTGTAATATTGCAAAGCACAGAAACGGATCGACGGCAAGATTTGACCTTGTGTGGCGTGGAGAATATACCACGTTTATGGATTGTGATACTGTGCATTAGTGGAGGTAGGGACTTGCTTTTTCACGATTTTGTATCGGAAATTGAAAGCAAAAATTTAATACAGAAGAATACACGTGTTGTTGTTGCCGTATCTGGCGGAATAGATTCAATGTGTCTTTTGCATTTAATGGTTCGATTGCGTGCACTTTGGCATTTAGAAATTCTATGTGCACACGTAAATCATCATCTGCGCGATGAAGCAGACGATGATGCCAAATTTGTCCAAAAAATCTGCATGGAGTGGGATGTTCCTTTTATCTTGCATAATGCAATGATAGCAAAGAAGGCGAAAGAGGAAAGAATATCCACAGAACTTGCAGGACGTATTGTTCGCTATGATTTCTTTAAACAGATTCCCTGCGATGCGATTGTAACCGCCCATAATAAGAACGATGTGGCGGAAACGGTTTTTATGCACCTCCTTAGGGGGTGTGGACTTTCGGGACTCTGCGGTATAGCGGCAAAGCGCAAAGATTCCATTGTGAGGCCACTTTTGTCATTCTCAAGAGAGAATATTCAATCGTATATAAACATGCACAATATCCCGTGGCGTGAGGATAGCACAAACAGTTCGATTCTTTATACCAGAAATAAGATTCGACATGAATTGATTCCAAAAGCGCTTACGTTCAATCCGTCCTTTTTAGATGCCGTATATCGAATGACATTTATTTTGCAACAAGAGAATGAATATATGGAACAAGAAGCAAATAAGCTCAGTGCTTATGAAAGAATAGACGGAATATGTCGATTTTCTATAGCAAAGTTAGCTTCTGCACCACCTGTTCTGCGTGCCAGAGTGTTTCGACAGGCTGTGCAAAATTATGAAGATGTGCAAAAAATGGAATCCCTGCTTTCTGCCCAAAACGGTACAACGTTTGCATTATCCTCAGGATTACAGGCAGTAAAGGAGTATGATTATATTACGGTGTTCCGACCTGATTTATCAGTGCCGAAATCGGTACAATTGCCGAAAAAAGGAAGGATTCAATTTGGCCAATATGAAATCAAAGTCGGTGAGGGCGGCATGAAGCTAAAACAGGGTCTGTACTATGTCAGAACCCGTCAAAATGGCGATAGTTTCCGTCCGGAAGGCATGCAAGGGAAAAAGAAATTAAAAGACTTTTTTATTGATGAGAAAATTCCGAAACGTCTACGTGATTTTATTCCTATCATTGTAAACAATGATAAGATTGCTGCTGTCAGCCAATTACGACGTTCTGCAGATTTTGTTCCCCAACCGGATGAAGCTTATACGGAAATTATGATAAATAGACTAAATTTCGAGAAAGAGAGAGATACTTATGATGCAGGCAATTGAACGTGTTTTAATTTCAGAGGAGGATCTGCAAAAGAAAGTGCAGGAATTGGCTGATTGCATTTCCCAGCAATATGAGGGGAAAGATCCGCTTTTAATTACTGTTTTAAAAGGTGGCTTTGTATTTGCAGCAGATTTATTCCGAAGGATTACAATTCCGGCTTCTGTTGATTTTATGGCTGTATCAAGCTACGGCGCTTCCAGTAAGTCGAGCGGTGTTGTGAAAATCATTAAAGATTTGGACCATCCTGTTGAAGGAAGGGACGTCATCATTATTGAAGATATTTTAGATAGTGGGATGACCTTAAGCTATTTGAGGGATATGCTTTTACAGAGAGGCGTGAAAAGCTTAAAAATTTGTACGATATTGAACAAGCCGGATAGACGAAAAGCAGATATTAACGCTGATTACGTTGGGTTCGATATTCCGGATGAATTTGTTGTCGGATATGGACTTGATTATGCTGAAAAATACAGAAATTTACCATTTGTAGGTATATTAAAGAGAGAAATTTACGAAAATGAGTAAATCAAATGAATTTTCTGTAAATAAATTTGAATTCCCATAAAACATACTTGCATTCTACCGCTTTCCGTGGTAAAATGAACTTATTTTAAAGATAAGGGAGAGAAATAGATGAAGAAAATCTTTAAAAGCATCAGCTTTTATATTTTGTTGATAGTTGCAGTTTTAATTTTATGGAATCTGTTAGGGACAAATACAACAGAGAACCATAGTTTTACTGAACTTGTAAATTTAATACGGGAAGAAAAGGTAGAGCATTTAGTTGTTGAAGAACAACAAATTATTGCTACATTGCGCGACACGAAGGAAGAAATCATCGTTCCGGTTATTTCCACAAATGATGTATATTTTTATGCCGGGGATATAATGCAGGAACAAATGAACAATAACAGCCTGGTTGTAGAATATGCACCGCCGAAGCCAATGCCTTTCTGGCTGTCCATACTGCCTACACTTTTAATTGTTATTGTTGTTGCGGTATTTTGGTTTATCTTTATGCAGCAATCCCAAGGCGGAGGAAGCGGGCGAATTTCTTCATTTGGGAAAAGCCGTGCAAGGAAAACAACAGATGACACAAATAAGAAAACCTTTGCCGATGTTGCTGGTGCAGAAGAAGAAAAAAATGAACTGAAAGAAATAGTAGAGTTCTTAAAATCACCCAAAAGATTTTTGGAACTTGGCGCACGAATTCCAAAAGGTGTACTTTTAGTCGGCCCTCCTGGAACCGGTAAAACATTACTTGCGAAAGCTGTAGCCGGAGAAGCAGGTGTACCGTTTTTCAGCATCAGCGGCAGTGACTTTGTTGAAATGTTTGTCGGTGTAGGTGCTTCGAGAGTTCGTGATTTATTTGCTGAAGCAAAACGTAATTTGCCTTGCATTATTTTTATCGATGAAATTGATGCAGTCGGTCGTCATAGAGGCGCCGGATTAGGGGGCGGCCATGATGAACGTGAACAAACCTTGAATCAGCTTCTGGTTGAAATGGACGGATTTGGTGTCAATGAAGGCATTATTATTATTGCCGCAACCAACAGACCTGATATTTTGGATCCAGCACTTTTAAGACCTGGTCGTTTTGACCGTCAAGTTGTGGTTGACGTACCGGATGCAGGCGAAAGAGAAGCTATTTTGCGTGTGCATGCAAAGGGAAAACCATTTACGGATGATGTAAACCTTTCTGACATTGCAAAGGGAACAACCGGTTTTACAGGAGCAGATATAGAAAATCTGTTAAATGAAAGTGCTATTTTAGCGGCACGTGAGAAGAAAACGAAAATCAGCAAAAAAGAAATTGATGAAGCTTTAATTAAAGTGATTGCCGGACCGGAGAAGAAAAATCGAATTCGTAGCGAAAAAGCGCGCAAGCTAACCGCTTATCATGAGGCTGGGCATGCACTAGTTGCAAAGCTTTTGCCCAATCAGGATCCGGTGCATCAAATTTCTATCATTCCGCGCGGGCGCAGCGGAGGATATACAATGTCTTTGCCAAAAGAAGACAAATTCTGTGAATCCAGACAAGATATGCTGGATAGCATCATTTGCCTTTTAGGTGGCAGAGTGGCCGAAAAGTTAGAATTAGATGATATCAGCACAGGTGCATCCAATGACATGCAACGTGCAACTGCCATAGCAAGAGATATGGTTACAAAATATGGGATGAGTGAAAAGCTTGGGCCCATGACGTTTGGTTCACCACATGATGAGGTTTTTGTCGGCCGTGATTATGCACAGCAGGCAAAAAACTATTCTGATAAAACTGCTTCTGAAATTGATGAAGAAATCAGTAAGATTATTCATCAATGTTATTCGAAGTGCGAGAAGCTTTTGACAGATCATCGTGAAAAGCTTTCAAAGATTGCAGAAGTTTTATTAGAAAAAGAAAAAATTGACGGCATAGAATTTGAAAAGCTTTTTGAAAATGAGGAAGAGGATATTCAATCGGAGGAGTAGTAGAATGACAAAATCATTAAATTATGAGAAAAAAAATGGTTGGTTGCATGCTGCCGATGAAAAGGAAATTGCATTGCAGTTTTGCGAAAAATACAAAGATTTTTTAAACCATGCATGCACAGAACGCGAATTTTGTAAAGAAGCAGAAAAAATGGCGAAGGCAGCCGGATTTGTACCCATGAAAGAGAAGAAAAGCCTGCAACCAGGTGATAAGATCTATAGTATCAATCGCGGCAAAGGTATCATGCTTTCTGTTATTGGCACAGAACCAATGGAAAGCGGTGTAAATCTTGTTGGTGCGCACATTGACTCGCCTCGTTTAGATTTAAAGCAGAATCCATTATTTGAAGATGGTAGTATGGCATTTTTGAAAACGCATTATTATGGTGGCATTAAGAAATATCAGTGGTTTGCAACACCGCTTTCTATGCATGGACGTGTTATCTTAAAGGATGGCACTGAACTGGATTTGTCCATTGGTGGGGAAGATGACGATTTTACATTTACAGTGACAGATCTTTTGCCACATTTAGCAGATGAACAACAAATGAAAAAGGTGAAAGAAGCGTTTGATGGAGAGAACTTAAATATTCTTGTCGGCAGTATGCCTGTTGCAGGCGATGAAGTGAAAGCCCCTATTAAAGAATACATTTTGCAGTATTTACACGACACATACAACATGGAAGAAGAAGACTTTTTAAGTGCTGAAATTGAAATGGTTCCTGCGATCAAACAGAAAGATGTTGGATTTGACCGCAGTATGATTGGCGGCCCCGGGCAAGATGACAGAGTATGTGCATATACGGCAATGGAAGCACTATTCTCTGTTGATGCACCGAAACATACTGCCGTATGTCTTCTTGTTGACAAAGAAGAGATCGGAAGCATGGGGAATACGGGTATGCGTTCCAGATTTTTTGAAAACATGATAGCAGAAATTTGCTTCTTACAAAAGGCTGAGAATAATATTTCTGTTCGTCGCTGCTTGTCCGCTTCGAAATGTCTTTCCGCCGATGTGAATGCCGCGTTTGATCCTGCGTATGCAAACGCTTACGAAAAGAATAACGCTTCTATATTAGGATATGGCGTTACAATCAGTAAGTATACGGGGCACGGCGGCAAGTCTGGCTCCAGTGATGCTTCTGCAGAATTTGTTGCGGAAATCCGTAAGTTATTTAATGATAACGGCGTAATCTGGCAAACTGCTGAACTTGGCAGAGTCGGCGTGGGTGGCGGCGGCACAATTGCACAGTATGTTGCCAACTTAGACATTGACACTCTGGATTGTGGGACCGCACTCCTATCTATGCATTCTCCGTTTGAAATTTCCAGCAAGATGGATGTTTATATGACATATAAAGCATACAAAGCTTTTTTAGCGAGGTAGCCAAATGTTTACGCAAAATAGAACGGTTACGTATAGCCATCTGTCACCAAGTGGGGAAGTGGGGATTGTTACTTTACTGCAGTATTTCCAGGATTGCGCCACCGCGCATACAACTGCTGCGGGATATCCAATTGAGAGACTTGCCTCCATGGATGGTGCGTGGATTTTAAATTCCATGCACCTTCTCACCTACAAACCGATACGGTTGCATGCATCTATACATGTATCTACATGGACCTCCGAATTTCGTCGTGCCTATGGCATACGCAGCTTTCGGGTAACAGATGCGGAAGATAAAGAAACATACGCAGAAGCAACTTCCTTATGGGTATTTTGTGATACAAAAACAGGACATCCGAAAAGAATTATTCCGGAGATTATAACCTTATATGGTGAAGAACCACCTGCTGCGACAACTTGTATGCGGAAAGAACCACAGGAAACAGCCAAAGATTTTATAGGTGAATTTAAAGTCTTACACAGAGATTTAGATACAAACAATCATATGAATAATGCGATGTATGTTTCTTATGCAATGGAAGCATTACAAAATAATGCGTCTGCAAAGGAAGTGGATATATACTATAAACATCCGGCTTTTTTAGGTGAAAAGCTCTCTCTCTATGCTAATAAAGAAGAAGATAAACTGCAAACTATTATTTTAAACGAAGAAAATCAGCCTTGCGCTTACATTCGATTTACCATAGCATAACGAAAGGTGATTGCATTATCATGAGAATTTTAGGCATAGATCCTGGTTTTGCAATTGTGGGTTACGGCGTTATTGATACAGCTTCCAATCGGTTTACCCCGATTGATTGCGGCGTTTTGACAACTGCAAGCAGCATGCCGTTCCCTAAAAGACTAAAAAGTCTGTATCAATCCATGCAAGTAATTCTGACAAAGTATAAGCCGGATGCTGTAGCAATGGAAACTTTGTTTTTTAATACAAATGTTACAACGGCTATAGCGGTGGGGCATGCAAGAGGTGTGTTATGTTTAGCTGTGGAGAATGAAAACATGCCTTTGTTCGAATATACGCCACTGCAGATAAAGCAAGCCATTACAGGCTACGGAAGAGCGGATAAACTGCAAATGCAGCAAATGGTCAAAATGCTGTTAGGGCTGGCTGCAGTTCCAAAGCCGGACGATGCGGCAGATGCTTTAGCTGTTGCACTTTGTCATGGGCAATCATATAAGTTGAATCAAAAGATAAACGGAGTATAATTATGTTCTATTATCTAAAGGGCGAAGCCGCACAAAAAAAAGAAAATTTTATTGTACTGGACATCGGCGGGATCGGATTTAAGGTTTTTTCTTCGCAAACATCTATGAATGCTGTAACAACAGGCAAAGAAACTATGTTGTACACGTACACGTACATAAGAGAAGATGCCTTTGACATATATGGTTTTTCATCAATGGAAGAGTTAAATTTATTTCAAAACCTTATCTCCATATCCGGCGTTGGCCCGAAAGCAGCTTTAGCTATCCTTTCAACTCATAGTGTGCAAGATATTGTCTTTATTGTAATATCGAGTGATGCGAAAAAGCTTGCACAAGCTCCCGGAATTGGTCCAAAACTTGCACAACGCATTATTCTGGAATTGAAGGATAAAATGAAAGATACTGAAATTGAAGAAACTCTATTGCCAAGTACATCGGTGCCGACAGAAGATGCAGAAGCCATTGGCGCTTTACTTGCACTCGGATACAGTGATACGGAGGCAAGGCATGCTGTTTCTCATGCAGGAGACGGGTTGTCTTTGGAAGATACGATTAAAAAGGCACTTATTTATCTTTCGAGGAGATGATGCAGTATGGATTTTGATGAAAGAATTATTACCTCCATGCAACTGGATAATGAAAATGACATAGAAACAGCTTTGCGCCCTCGCAAAATGGAGGAATATGTAGGCCAAAAAAAAGCAAAGGATAATCTTTCTGTTTTTATAGAGGCAGCAAAGCAACGAAAAGATCCGCTTGACCACTGTTTGTTATATGGTCCTCCGGGTCTTGGGAAAACGACTTTAGCCGGTATTATTGCAAATGAAATGGGTGTCAATATCCGTATTACCAGTGGCCCTTCTATTGAACGTCCTGGAGATTTGGCTGCGATTCTAACCAATCTTGCCCCGATGGATGTTTTGTTTATTGATGAAATTCATCGTCTGAATAAAACAGTAGAAGAAATTCTATACCCTGCTATGGAGGATTATGCTTTAGATATCATGATAGGAAAGGGGCCGAGTGCGCGTTCGGTCCGTCTTGATCTTCCAAAATTTACACTTGTTGGTGCGACTACACGAGCAGGTCTTTTATCTGCGCCGCTGCGCGATCGTTTTGGTATTATATCCCGCCTTGAATTATATACAAAAGATGAGCTTATACAAATTGTGCAAAGATCTGCTTCCATATTAAAAATTGCAGTGTCTGAGGATGGAGCAGCTGAGATTGCTTCCCGATCTCGCGGCACCCCGCGTATTGCAAACCGGCTCCTTAAAAGGCTACGAGATTTTGCACAGATAAAAGCTGACGGCGTTATTACAAAGGTAGTCGCGGATGAGGGTTTACAGATGCTTGAAATTGACAGAATTGGGCTGGATGCAATTGACCGCAGAATGATTTTGTCCATAATCAAACATTTTGGCGGTGGACCGGTCGGACTTGATACACTTGCCGCTACCATTGGAGAGGATGTTTCTACAATTGAAGATGTTTATGAACCTTATCTTATGCAGCTTGGCTTTTTAAATCGAACCCCACGCGGACGCATAGTAACAAGTACATGCTATGAACATTTTGGAATTTCCAAAGAATAATATGCATAAAAAAACCTTTTTGTGGCATCCTTGCTATTAAAAGGTTTTTTTATGGAGGTATTCAAATGCATATTGATTCTATTTCAGCTATTGAGGTGTTAGATTCGCGCGGAAATCCAACTATTATGGCAACCGTTTCAGCCGGGAAATATAAAGGACATGGTTTTGTTCCATCCGGCGCATCAACCGGACAATTTGAAGCGATTGAAATGCGGGACAGCGATACTCGATATGGAGGCAAAGGTGTATTAAAGGCCATCCGCAATATCGATGGAATTATTCAAGAACATTTGGTCGGAGAATCAATTTTTAACCAAAACAAAATAGATGCAATCTTAAACAATATTGATGGAACAGAAAACAAATCTAATCTGGGTGCAAACGCTACATTAGCCGTTTCTATCGCATGTATACGAGCTGCCGCAAACGCCGCAAATTGTGAACTTTACACATATTTAGGCGGACTAACTGCAGACATGTTACCATTGCCTATGATGAATATCATAAATGGTGGGGCGCACGCAGATAACAATCTTGATATTCAAGAGTTTATGATCGTACCGACGGGTGCGGAAACATTTTCCTTTGGATTACGTATGTGCGCTGAAATTTATCATACCTTGCGGGAAAATCTAAATAAGCAGAATTATTCTACAACAGTGGGGGATGAAGGTGGGTTTGCACCTGATTTTCGAAGCCACGAAGAAGCAATTGAACAAATTATGCATGCAATTGAAAAAGCAGGATACAGAGTAGGGGAGGATGTAAAAATTGCGCTGGATGCCGCAGCAAGTGAATGGTATACAGAAGGAGTTTATCGCATGCCCAAAAGTGGGGAAGAGTTTACGGGTGATGAACTCCTAGATTATTGGGAAGAATTGGCAAAATCTTATCCGATAATTTCAATAGAAGATCCAGCAGACGAAGAAGATTGGGACTTATGGCAAAGAATAAATAAAAGATTAAAAATTCAAATCGTCGGAGATGATCTGTTTGTCACAAATACAAAAAGACTTGAGGAAGGAATTCATAAAAAAGCGGCGAATGCAATTTTAA
>JAQXGO010000090.1 GCA_029006755.1 Clostridia bacterium
CTAATTTTCAAAGTCCGACCCGCTGCTCTCGCAACGGAATTTTATTGTACCACACTGTCAGCAATTTGTCAAGCATTTTTTAAAATTATTTTTTATGCTTGCCGTTTCTCCCGACAGCTTTCTTATACTACCACACTCCAATGCTATTTGTCAAGGGTTTTTTAAATTTTTTTTATTTTTATATCAAAAGCTTAATAAACAGTGTACCAAACAGCATAACAAAAAAGCTGATTGCTGTGCTTAAAACAATGATATTTCCTGCTAAATCATAATCTCCACCTCTGTCACGCGTCATCGCATAGCCGGCTACGGCTGCCGGGGAGGCCAAAAAGACAAATATTACGCCGAGGCCCTCTCCGCGAATGCCTAACCAATAGGCTATCGGCACAAAAACAAGGGGTGTAAAGATTGTTTTGTTGACCGCAGCCAGTACACTGAGTTTCCATGTTTTATGTATGTTCGCCCAGCGCATAGATGCGCCGATTGTTATGAGCGATAGTGGCGTACTCATTTGTCCGATATAGGTAAGGCAACGATTTGCCACTTTCGGAATCGGTACGGAAACAAGGTAAAATATAATGCCCAATGATGCCGCGATAATGACAGGATTTGTCGCAATGCCTTTTAATGTACTCTTAATCCCGCCTTCTTTGTTCATGAACATTTCGAGGTACACAACGCCCAAGACATTCATGACAACCATGCTTGCCGCCAAGAGAACTGTCGCATTTTCTGCGGCCGCACTGCTAAAAAGCGCTTTTGTCAGCGGTAAACCAAGTATAGCATAGTTTGCACGGAATGCCCCTTGGGAAAACGCGGCACGTTTTCGGCCATCTTTTGTTACCCGTACTGTCATCACCCAAACGGCAGCAAACATTACGATTGTTATCCCCATAGCGACTATGAGCACTCTCGGTTCAAAATTGGTGCTTATATCTGAACTGATAATATCGTTAAAAATCGCTGTTGGCAGCACCAGCTTAAAAACCAGCGCTGTCGCCCGCTCGCAAAAATTCTCATTTAAAATATGCATATGTCGTAAAAAAATACCCAATCCAATCAGAAAAAAGATTGGAACGATACCATTTACGCATACCATGATGTTGTCATTCATAACCCTAAAATTCTTTCTGCATTTTTATAGAAGAGATGTTCAAGTTCATCTTCCTTTATCTTTTCAAACTGTACACTTCCAATATAGCCGCCGGGATTGCAGGTTGGAAAATCACTTCCAAAAAGAAATCTTTCTTTTCCGACCATATCTATGCCATAACGCAAAAGGCCATAGCGGAAGATGCCTGTGCCTGAAATGTCCAAATACATATTTTTGTAGTCTTTCATCCTTTCCAGATGTGCTGTAAATGCCGGTTTTTCACCAGGATGCGCAAAGATAATTGTAAGCCGCGGAAATGCTGCTAATGTTTTTCGCATATCTTCCTCATTCGTGGGGTGACAACTTACCACCATGCCCAGATCCTGTGCAAGCGCAAAAATCTCGCCACAGGTATGATACTCCCATTGTCCAAATGTATACGGTGTCAATTCTCCAATGAGGCGAACGCCTTTTTTATACGCTTTTTCTACGGTTTCGCAGGATTCCTTCATATATATTGGGTTGATTTGAATACCCGGTATATAAAAATCAGGATGCGTATCTTGTATCGCAAAGGCTATGCGGTTTGCCTCCTGCATATTTGCAAGATTTGATTCGCTGCGCCTGTAAATCACACTGCCGGCAATCGCCGTAAGCCCTAATGCTTCTAATTCCTGCCGCTGCAGTGAAAATCCATTCTGCTCCATCACCGGGTAATTCTTAATGTTTTCCGTCTGTTCTATATACGGATGCGTGTGAAAATCAATGATTTTCATTTTTTCTCCTTTCATCTGATACCTAAGAGTGCGCACAAACCCTTGTATGAAGGGATCCTCCCGCACTATTTCGGTTTATTGATAGGCGCTGTTCATATTTGTACCCATGCTGAATGATGGCACATACCTATCATTTCTGCAACTGTTTTGATGTTTACCGGTATGCCGTTTTGTATGCGGTCCTCATAGGTCAACGCCTATACTCTGTCATCAAAGCTTCTCCTTATCTAATTTTGATTCTTTTTCATTATACTTAAGAAAACAACCTTTGTCAATGTTTTCCCAATCTTTTTCTGCAAACAGCAAAAAAGGGAACTCGCCAACACAAGTTCCCTTTTTCTCTAAAATATTACGATTGTTCTGCCCTCTGCAAGACTTTTCTGTACATCAATCCCCCGTTGGTTGGAAGATCCTTTAAATTGTAAATCCAAAGAGCGTTTCTCCAATACAAAAGGTCCGTCTACCAGTACATCTAACTCCTGCAGGAGCGCTGCCGCTGCCGGCATTTCTAAAAGCGCCTCATAGGTATAGCCCGTGTATGCCCAAAGAGATAACCCTCTTTGGCGCAATGCTTTTGCCAAAGGCAGCAGTTTTTCTGCCTGACACATGGGCTCTCCGCCGGAAAAGGTAACCCCATCCAAAAGCGGATTTCCTACAATTTCTTTTAGAATATCTTCTGTATCTGCATCATATCCCCCTTCAAAATCATGCGTTTCGGGGTTATGACAACCTTCACATCGATGCGGGCAACCCTGTACAAAAATAGTAAATCTCAAGCCCTGCCCATCCACGATGGAATCATTTACCGTTCCGGAAAGACGAATGATACTCATAAATTATGCTTCACCCTATCATGAACCTCAGCCAGCTTCGCATTATTAAACTTGTCCAGTGTACCTACCAAGTAACCCGTGATGCGACGAATCCGTTCAAATCTGATACCGTCATCATATTCCTTGCGGCCGCAGGCAGGGCACTCATCCCCAATAATGCCATTGTACCCACAGACCGGATCACGATCCAGCGGGTGATTAATGGACCCATAGCCAATCCCTGCATCATGCATGGCGCGTACGACCTTTTCAAACGCATCAATATTTTGCGACGGGTCGCCATCCAATTCCACATAGGAAATATGGCCTGCGTTTGTAAGCGCATGATACGGCGCTTCCAATTTGATTTTATTGAAGGCACTGGTCTGATAGTATACCGGTACATGGAAGCTATTTGTATAATAATCTCTGTCCGTTACGCCTTCAATTTTTCCAAAGCGTTTTTGGTCAAGACGGACAAAGCGACCGGAAAGGCCTTCTGCAGGTGTAGCCAAAAGCGTAAAGTTCAGCTGCGTTTCCCGACTCTTTGCATCCAAATATTCACGCATGTGCGAAACAATTTCAAGTCCCAGGTTTTGTGCTGTTTCACTTTCTCCATGGTGCTGGCCGATTAATGCCTTTAAGGTTTCTGCAAGGCCAATAAACCCAACAGAAAGTGTACCATGTTTTAAAACCTCACCCACTTCGTCATTCCAATTCAGCTTGTCACTGTCAATCCATACGCCCTGTCCCATCAGGAAAGGATAGTTCTTCACTTGCTTATGGCGTTGAATCTCAAAGCGTTCCAAAAGCTGGCGACAGCAAAGATCCATCTTTCTATCCAGTTCTTCTAAGAAGTAGCCGATATCTCCCTTCGCGCGAATCGCAATACGCGGCAGGTTAATCGAAGTAAAGGACAGATTTCCTCGGCCGTTTGAAATTTCCTTTGTCGGATCAAAGGTGTTGCCGATAACACGTGTACGGCATCCCATGTATGCAATTTCCGTTTCCGGTGTGCCTTTATAATATTGAATATTAAAGGGCGCATCCTGGAACGAGAAGTTCGGGAACAAACGCTTTGCACTTACGCGGCAAGCCAAACGGAACAGATCATAGTTCGGTTCACCCGGATTATAGTTAACGCCTTCCTTCACGCGGAAAATCTGAATCGGGAAAATGGGGGTTTCACCATGTCCCAAACCGGCTTCCGTAGCGAGCAGTAGATTTTTGATCAGCATGCGAGCCTCCGGTGATGTATCCATCCCATAGTTGATGGAAGAAAACGGTGTTTGCGCACCGGCGCGGGAATGCATGGTATTTAAGTTGTGAATCAAGGCTTCCATGGCCTGATACGTTGTTTTGTCTGTCTCCTTCACTGCTTTTTCCACAACAAAACGATGTATCTTCTCATATTGCTCTTTCTTGATGCCCTTTTCTGCAAAATATTTTTTCTCAAACGCATCAAACTTTTCTGTATGTTCTAAAGTAGGCTTTAAGTCCTTCTTCTTAGCAGCGGCAAGAAATTCCTCTGCTACCGCATCGGCCTCTGCCATATTTGCAGACAATTCCAAAGCCTTAACCAAATTGTCTCTGTATTTCTTGACATATGTTTTGGAAATACCGGGAGCAAGTGCATAATCAAAGTTTACAATAGACTGTCCGCCATGCTGGTCATTCTGGTTACTTTGCAGTGCAATACAAGCCAACGCAGAATAGCTCGAAATATCGTTCGGCTCACGCAGCACGCCATGGCCGGTAGAAAAACCACCGTCAAACAGTTTAATTAAGTCAATTTGACAGCAGGTTGTGGTCAAAGAATAGAAGTCCATATCATGAATATGAATATCCCCGCTGCGATGTGCTTCTGAAAACTCCGGCTTTAATACGCACATTTCATAAAACTGCTTTGCCCCCTCGGACCCATACTTTAGCATGGTGCCCATCGCCGTGTCACCGTCTACATTGGCATTTTCTCTTTTTATATCAGAATCTTTGGCGTCTGTAAAAGTTACTTCCTTATAAATTTGCATAAGGCGTGTATTCATTTCGCGTAAGCGGCTACGCTCTCCGCGGTAAAGAATAAAAGCCTTCGCAATGCGCACATAGCCGTTATTCATTAAAACCTGCTCAACTAAATCTTGTATATGCTCCACCGTCGGATTCGGTTCGGTTTCTGTTTCAAGAATAGAACCTACCTGATTCGCAAGCTTCATATATGTTTCCTGATCTTTTGCGGATTTGCAAGCGACAAATGCCTTTTCAATTGCCTGCGCAATTTTCGCAATATCGAAGGGCACTACTCGCCCATCTCTCTTTAGAATTCCTGAAATCATCTCCATTACTCCTTTTCTTAGAATACAATATATAGTGTGTATTATTTGTCTAGTTCGAATATATTGTACTACATATAGAGTGATTTGTCAAGATTTTTCCAAAGAAAATATTTTTACCTTCTGCAAATCTCGTTTTAAAGGCAATCCTTCCCAGAAATGGGCACATTTTTTTGGGACGGGCATATACTGCTAAGGAGATATCTTGTATCTCGGATAGGAGGAGAACGCATGTTAATAAGGTTACAGTCGATGACAGTAGCCCTCCGAATGAAAGACCGTCTTATCAGGGAAGGCATACCCTCCCAGGTTGTACAAAGCCCTAAGTCAATGCAAAAAAACGGATGCGGTTATTCCCTGCAAATAGAAAGAAAACATTTACCGGCGGTTAAAAAGATTGCCGGAGAAATGGATATACGGATTATAGGTGTTCATGAGGACGTATGATATATCTTGATAACGGTGCAACTTCCTTTCCAAAGCCACGTATTGTTCACGAAGAATATGAAAGATGCATGCGCTTTTATGCCGCAAATGCCGGACGCGGCGCGCATAAACTCAGTATGATGGCTGCCGAAAAAATGTGGGAGGCGCGAACGCTTTTAGCTACGCTTTTTCATATTGCATTGCCGGAACGAATTGCTTTTACGGAAAACTGTACTGCCGGCTTAAATATTGGGCTACGCGGTATTTTGAAAAGCGGAGATGATCTTATCATTTCCGACATGGAGCATAACAGCGTATATCGTCCGGCAATGGCCCTTGCAAAAAACGGTGTAAAAACCTTATTTGCAGTAGCCGATGCGGAGGGGATGCTTTCCCCGCAAGCAATTGAAAAACAGATTACCCCCCGCACGCGCATGGTCTGTCTACAGCATGCCTCAAATGTTGGTGGCGGCATAAATCCTATCGCTGAAATCGGGAAAATGCTTCGCGAGAAAGGAATTCTTTTTATGGTGGATGCGGCACAAACTGCCGGTTGTGTGCCGATCGACGTAGAAAAAGACTGTATTGATATCCTGGCATTTCCAGGGCATAAAGGGCTTTTAGGTCCGCAAGGTACCGGCGGCATTTATATAAGACCTTCCATTTCGGTTGAGCCTCTTACAAGTGGCGGTACAGGCAGCGAATCGGAAAGCCCTGCCCAGCCGGACTTTTTGCCGGACCGTCTGGAAAGCGGCACGCAAAATCTGCCAGGAATCGCCGGATTATGCGGTGGATTGCGCTATGTCCTTTCTCATGGCGTAGAAGCTATAAGCCGGCACGAGGTGGAATTATGCACGCAGCTTGCAAGCGAACTGCAATCCCTCAAGAGTGTAAAATGTTTGGGACCGGCGGATATGCAAAAGCGCGTAGGGGTACTGTCCTTACAACTTATAGGGAAAGATCCAAGTACCATAGCTGGCATCTTGAATAAAAACTATAATATTGCTGTGCGCGCCGGGTTACATTGTGCCCCGCTTGCCGCCGCCCACTTCGGTGTCCTGCAAAATGGTAGTTTGCGCTTTTCGCCCGGCGTTTTCAATACGTCAGCCGAAATTGACTACGCCGCCCGCGCACTTCGTGAAATTATAAACAGCGAGTAAGAAGGAGTAGCCCATAGATGCAAAAGAAGGCATAATTAGCGAAGCCGGGCGTACAATAAACTATACGCCCGGTCAACATAATCAGCTATGGGAGGGTTTTTATGCGTATTTATGATTTTCGGCAAAAAGAAGTGATTAATCTTGCAGACGGCGCAAGGCTCGGCTATGTTTTTGACGCCATTATTAACGATGATACCGGCTGTGTAGAGGCGCTGGTCATTCCCGGGCAGGGCAAGGTACTCGGTCTCTTTGGCAAGGATAATGAATACATAATCCCCTGGGACTCCATTAAAAAAATCGGGGATGATATTGTCCTGGTAGAACTGAAATAAAATTTTTTATTTTTTCTCTTGACAAAAAACACTTTTTGTGCTATAATTAAAAAAAATAAATAATTTTGAAACCGTTGAAACAGAAAAAAGGCAGATTACAACCTTTCTGAGCGAGTGGATTATGGTGAGAGTTCCACATAGGTTGCCTGCGTAATATGGGCTGTTGAGGGCAGCGTTAAATGCGCTGACGTTTGGCTTACGTTAGTAGCCGGGGTATGATAGTACCTGCTAAGTGCACGAAACTCGTGAATACAAGGTGGCACCGCGGATAAGTTTTTTATTCGTCCTTGATAGTAGTTTATACTGTCAAGGACTTTTTTATTTGGAGGTTTCTTATGTTTTTATTAGTGAAACGATGGCGAAGCTGTCAAACATCAACCAAAAAACTATAAATTGAATTATTGGAGGAAGAAAACATGAAAATACAAAACATTGATTTTGACACATATTTTAAACAGTATCCGGACAAGAACGGCTTCTTTGGCAAATACGGCGGTGCCTACATTCCCGACGATTTGAAAAAAGCAATGGAAGAAATCACAGAGGCCTATTACACGATTTGCAAATCCAGTAAATTTATCAGCGAACTCCGTCAGATTCGCCGCGACTTTCAGGGCAGACCGACACCGATTTCCCATCTGGATCGGCTCTCCACAGAGTTGGGCGGTGTACAGCTTTATGTAAAGCGTGAAGATTTAAACCACACCGGTGCACATAAGCTCAATCACTGCATGGGCGAAGCCCTGCTGGCAAAATATATGGGCAAGAAAAAAGTGATTGCGGAAACAGGTGCCGGCCAGCATGGTGTTGCACTGGCAACCGCTGCTGCTTATTTCGGATTGGAATGTGACATTTATATGGGCGCTGTGGATATTAAAAAGCAAGCCCCTAATGTAGCCAGAATGAAAATCTTAGGTGCAAATGTGATAGAGGTTTCGGAAGGTCTTGCAACCTTAAAAGAAGCTGTGGATGCTGCCTTTGTGGCCTATTGCAAAGAGTATAAGGACTGCATTTACTGCATCGGCTCCACAGTCGGTCCTCACCCCTTCCCCATGATGGTGCGCGATTTTCAGAGTGTTGTCGGCATTGAAGCCCGAGAGCAATTTCTAAACCTGACCGGTGAGTTGCCGGACGCAGTCGTTGCCTGTGTAGGCGGCGGTTCCAATGCTATGGGCTTGTTTAGCGGCTTTTTGAATGACCCGGTTGATATATATGGAGTAGAGCCACTAGGACGCGGCAAAACGTTAGGCGACCATGCTGCGAGCCTGGCCTATGGGACAGAGGGCATCATGCATGGCTTTAACAGCATCATGCTGAAGGATGAAAATGGCGAGCCCGCACCCGTCTACTCTGTCGCAAGCGGTCTTGACTACCCCTCCTCCGGCCCTGAACATGCGTTTCTCCGTGATCTTGGCCGCGTAAAATATGATGTAGTGAATGATGATGAAACCATTCATGCATTCTTTACGCTTGCCAAACTGGAAGGGATCATCCCCGCCATTGAAAGCTCCCACGCGGTTGCATATGCAATGAAGCTTGCAAAGAAAATGGGTAAAGGCTCTATCCTGATTAACCTTTCCGGTCGCGGAGATAAGGATATGGATTACGTAATAGAGAAATACGGCATACGGTAAAATTACAGCTATGTAAGTATATTCGAGGTATAAAACCTGCTAAATAAAATCAAGAGAAATTTGAAGGTTTGAAGACCGACTGCACTGACCCCCAAAAAGTTAGACCAAAACATCTAACGATTGGGGGTCGGTTTTTTCATAGCAGAATATCGTTCTGCATGCAAATGAAATTTTGCCAAAAAAAAATCCCCCGAAAATGCGACAGACCGCTGGTGAGGCGGCCTGTTTAAAAAGGAGGGAAAATGAAAAAAGTTTTGTGTATTGTATTGGTTACGGTACACGTATAATAATACCACAAACAAATGAAAAATGCAATAGTAAATTTTAAATAAAAAAACTTTTTTCTGTCTGTATGCAATCGTGACTGTGCCACAATCCGATTTTACCTAATTTTTTAGTTTATTCTCCTCTATTATATGCATCTACAACCGATGTCGCATAGTAAAAATAAATAAAAGGTACAAAAGCAAATCCCAATGCGACAAATGCAGTCAAAAATGCAACATTAATAAAATATAACGTCAGGAATGCCGCAAAAGCGATCAGTGCGAGGATATACACCACCGCGCAAGGAAACAGCTTTGCCAGCGTAAGCTGCATTGCTGTGCGAAAAAGCTGCCCAAACTTCATATCGTATGTGACCATTAAAACATATAAGAAAGAGTGCATCATAATGTACACAGCCAACATAATCAGCGTAAAAAAGCCTAAGAAAGCTGCGATCAGCGGCGGCAGCGGAAGAGGCATTACAAAATACAGGTATGCCGCAGATGCCAGGCCCACGATGATAATGATATCCAACAGGAAAACAACCAGGCCATTGCCCAGATTTTCTTTTACATGAGTCCAATAATCATCCCATACCCAGGCATGGCTTTCACGGGAAAAATTGCGCAAGACATAGCAAAGGCCCGCACCGGCAGGGCCGGCACTTATAAAACTCGTTAACAATAATGTCGCATAAATACTCACGTAAACCGTCAGCCTATCATTGTCCCATACCCTAAACAGACTTTGCCAAAGCATGGCCAGAAAGAAATAAATCACCATAGAAGGCAGACTGACTAATGAGTGCGCACAGCTTAGGGTTACAATGCGCCAGAACTTTCGAAATAATATATCGAAGAAAAGGAAGAACCCGCGCTTTTGCGGAGCGTCCTTATCTACTCCCCGCCCGGGTCTACTATAATCAAACATGCCGAAAAATCCAGCCATTACTTTTTCCTTCCCGAAGATAGCTTGGCAATCGCAAGCGGTAATACCTCGCCTGCCTCCTGCCACTCTGTATCCTCACTTTTGTAATCAAACATTCTGCAAAATCGTTCTACATCCGCCTCTAATTGCGCAAGCTGTCCCGCCAGGTGCTGCTGTAAGGTTTTGTAGAGCTCTCCCTCACCGCGCCGAAGCTGCGCGGTGATAGTATAAAAATGATGCACACAAACACCGGGGGATGCTAAATATTTACGCAAAAAATCTTCGTCAGTACGAAGAAGCCAAACGCAATTCTCCAGACAGTTTTCCATCTGCCCTTCCACCCGGCTGCAAACAGCGCAACCGTAGGCAGGCTTTGGTACCGGCGGCTTTTTATGTTTATGCAGCGCTTTTTGTATCTCTGCAAGCCGGCTTTGCATTGCCAGTGCCAGCGGTAGCTTGCGCGACATTTGATACATTGCCGCATGATGCTGCCTGCAAAACCCAAGTGCATTGGTCACAAGGCGCACGTCCGGCTCCATTACGGCCGCCCCCATAAAATAATCCAGTGCCCGTTCTTCTAAATCTCTCTCTATTTTACAAAGAAAGCATGGTTCCCCCGCCTGTAAGGCTTCCCCTAAGGGAATGGTATAAATATGCTCTTTCATATCAGCTTTCCTTTCGTATCTGCTGCAAAAACGCAACAAAATATAATACAAAAGCAAAGATCGCCGCAACCGGCGGTGTCCATTGTACTATCTGCAATAGTATAGGTGGTATAAAATCATACAAAAGAATGACCGCCATGACACAGGCTGAGATCAGCACCGTAGCTGCCTTTCCGTACCAGTTTGCCGACACAACCACTTGCTGCCGGAATAGGTACAGCCCGCCTAAAAACATGAGCAGCTCTTTGCCCAAAACAATCCAGACAGACAAATAAGGCATCCTGCCGCACCACGCTAAAGAAACAAGCACCGTAAGCTGCATACCCTTATCTGCAAGCGGATCTAAGAGCTTTCCCATCTCTGTGATCTTTTGTAAATGCCGCGCCAAATATCCATCCAGAATATCTGTAAGGCATGCCAGCAAAAAAACTAAAGCTGCAGCCGTGTATGCGCCGCGGCTGAAAAGCACCGCCACAATCGGTATCATCAATATTCGAAGGAATGTTAAACTATTCGGCAAATTCATATATTCACATCCTCACTTTTATGACCAGAGTGCCGGCAAACAGGTAATATCCGAGACTATGTAATTTGCATGGTTTTTCTCAAAATACTCCCTGGCTTCCTCTCCGGCCGCCCCCGTTAAAACAGCGGCAAAATCTGCACCCATCTTTTGTGCCGCAAAAAGATCTGCTCCGGCATCTCCTACCACCAGGCAATCCGAAAAGTCTTTCGGAAAGTCCCCGGAAATAATCCTCTCATCTTGAAAGGTTTCCCCAAAATATGCTTTAATAAACACATAAGGATTCGGTTTTGCCAAATTGGTTGCGCCCGTATCGTTCTGCGCCTTCTCCACCATGTCGTAGGAAATGATGCCGCCCTTTTCCATTAGGTCAATGAGCCCCCACTGCACAAGCGGCTGCCTTGCCTCTCTATCCGGACGTGCCGTTGCAATGCGAAGGGAAACGCCCTTCTCTTTTAAAGCAAAAAGCGTTTCCGTCAACGCCGGAATTCCGACAATTGGTACTTCCTTTTTGCATAGCCCTTCCCGCCCGCCATGTGCCGGCTTATGATATGCCTTTTCAAAAGCATGGCTACCATTATACCATTCCTGAAAAGAATCCGCAATTGCCTGCCAATAAGCACCGCCGCGTACCGCCTCCGACAACGGCATTTTTTCTGCCAGCCGTTTTGCGGATCGTTCATAAAGGTCATCCTCGCGCATTTCTGATGCTTTCAATTCCGCATATAGTTTTTGCGCATCTTTGTTCCAAAGTGCAATCACTATGTACGCTAAATCCCAGTTTGAATTTATGCCTCTTTCCTTTAAAAGCTTGATGATACGATTGTCATAAAAAAACTCTTTGCGAAGCTGTGCCGGCACATCCAATGGATAGCCAAGAAACTCCGCTACAGAAAGGGCAGCTGCATCCCAATAGCCTTCCTCGGAGGTAACTACGCCGTCCATATCAAAAATAACTGTTTTATACATGCATATGTTCCTCTAACGCAAATTCTTCATCTATATTCTATCATTATAGTATATTTTTGATGATTTTACAACCTTTTTTTTCATATTTTTTTAGATAATTACCTGATTCCCCTTCATTGATAAAAGAATCTGTCAAAAAAGGCTTGACAGCGGTTTCTATTTCGTGTATACTACCTTGAAGAGAAGTCTTGCGACAGGCCGGTGCCTGCCGGGGGGTTTCTTTTTTCTTTATTAATTTATGCGGAATATTTATGCATAAATGAATAAGGGAAAGATTTGAATTATTGTTGACAAATGGCATTGTGTATGATAGAATAGAAGTAAAAATAAAGGCGAGGTGGAATTTTATGCAAAAAAATGCATATCTTGTGCTGGAAAACGGCATGTGTTTTGCCGGTCGCAGCTACGGCTATGAAGCTACGGTCACAGGAGAGCTTGTTTTTACAACCGGTATGGTCGGCTATTTGGAAACCCTGACAGACCCTGCATACTATGGGCAAATTGTTGTTCAAACCTTTCCCCTTATCGGGAACTATGGTGTAATTCCTGCAGATTTACAGCGTGAAAAGCCTGCACTTTCTGCGTATATTTTACGAGAACCCTGTGAGCATCCTTCTAATTTCCGTGCAGAGGGAAGTTTACAGGGATTTCTAACATCGCATAAAATTCCGGCCATTTGTGATATAGATACCAGACAGCTTACAAGAATTATCCGCGAAAATGGTGTCATGAATGCGAAAATTTGCTTTACGAAGGAAGAGGCTTCCGATCTTGCCGCATATTCAATCCGGGATGCTGTGGCGGCAGTGAGCTGTAAATCCATCAGCCGGGAAGCGCCTGCAACCCCGAAAGTGAAGGTTGTGCTTTGGGATTTTGGCGCAATGGCAAATATGAAAGAAAATCTTCTTTGTCGCGGTGCAGAGGTCATTACCGTGCCGCACAACACCACCGCTGCCGAAATTGCTGCGCTTTCTCCCGATGGCATTTTGCTGTCCGGCGGTCCGGGGAACCCTGCAGAGAATGATTCGATTATTTCTGAAATACAAGCGGTGTTAAAAACAAACACACCCCTATTCGGCATTGGCCTTGGGCACCAGCTTTTAGCGCTGGCACAGGGCGCGAAAATTGAAAAACTGCCTTATGGGCATCGCGGCGCCAGCCAGCCGGTCAAACGGCAAGCGGACGAACGTATGCTGATCACTGAGCAAAATCATGGCTATACCGTGGTTGATTTGCCGCCTACAGCACAGCTAAGCTATATGAATGGAAATGACGGAAGCTGCGAAGGCATTGTATATCAGAATATGCCGGCCTTTTCCGTACAGTTTTATCCAACAAATGCAGACGGTCTTTATGACCGGTTTATAGAAATGGCGAAGGAGGGTAAATCATGCCGCTAAATCCAAGTATCAAAAAAGTAATGGTGATCGGTTCCGGTCCTATTGTCATCGGACAGGCTGCAGAGTTTGACTATGCAGGTACACAGGCTTGTCGCGCCTTAAAAGAGGATGGGCTTGAGGTTGTGCTTGTAAACTCAAATCCGGCAACTATCATGACGGATAAGGCAATGGCCGATAAAATTTACATAGAACCGTTAACACTGACAACCGTAAAACGTATTATTCAAAAAGAAAAGCCGGATAGCCTTTTATCCACCCTGGGCGGCCAAACAGGTCTTACCCTATCTATGCAGCTTGCGAAAGAAGGCTTTCTGAAAAAACATCATGTACAGCTTTTAGGCGCAAAGCCGGAAACCATTGACCGCGCAGAAGACAGACAGATGTTTAAGGATACCATGCTACGCATCGGTCAGCCGTGTATTCCCTCTACGGTAGTGCATGACGTAAAAGCCGCATTGGCGTTTGCGGACGAAATCGGCTACCCGGTGATTGTTCGCCCGGCCTTTACCTTAGGCGGTACGGGCGGCGGTATTGTCAATACCCCGGAGGAGTTAACCGAGATTGCACAAAACGGTCTTTCCCTTTCCCCTATTCATCAGGTTTTGATAGAGCGTTGCGTTTCCGGATGGAAGGAAATAGAGTTTGAAGTGATTCGAGATAGCGCAAGCAATGCCATCACGGTCTGTAGCATGGAAAACTTTGACCCCGTAGGCGTGCATACCGGCGATAGTATCGTTGTTGCACCGGCGGTAACCTTATCCACGAAGGAATACGGCATGCTGCGCTCTGCGGCACTCGACATCGTAGAAGCCTTAGGCGTGGAAGGCGGCTGTAACTGTCAATTTGCATTGAACCCGGATAGCTTTGAATATGCAGTAATCGAGGTAAACCCGCGCGTTTCACGTTCCTCCGCCTTGGCCTCCAAGGCCACCGGCTACCCCATTGCAAAGGTTGCAACCAAAATTGCAATCGGCTATCGGTTGGACGAAATCGTAAACGCTGTAACCGGTAACACCTTTGCTTGCTTTGAACCTGCCGTTGACTACGTGGCACTCAAGTTCCCGAAATGGCCTTTTGATAAGTTTGTCTACGCCAAAAAGAATCTGGGCACGCAGATGAAGGCCACCGGCGAAGTGATGGCCATTGCCCCATGCTTTGAAGCCGCCGTCATGAAGGCGGTGCGCGGTGCTGAGATCTCTCAGAACACCTTGCGCAGTCCAAAATATGCAGATTGGACAGATGAGGCGGTGCGACAGCAGCTTGCCGTTTGTGATAACGAACGTTTATTTGTTTTATACGAAGCACTATGCCGCGGAATTTCGCCGGAAGAGATTTATTCCATTACCAAAATTGATAAATGGTTCTCCTATAAATTATTGCATTTGGTGGCTATGGAAAAAACGCTTGCCACAGAACCGTTAACGGATGCCCTGTATAAGGATGCGAAGAAAAAAGGCTACCTGGACAGCACCATTGAAAGTCTGTCCGGCCAAACCATTCCGAATAAGCTTTCTGCCTCCTACAAAATGGTGGATACCTGTGCCGCGGAATTTGCTGCCAAAACGCCTTACTTTTACGCAACCTTTGAGGAAGAAAACGAAGCAGAGACCTTCCTCGCCGGGCGTAAGCGAAAAACCATTTTGGTTATCGGATCCGGTCCAATCCGTATCGGGCAGGGCATTGAATTTGACTATGCCTCTGTCCACTGCGTTTGGGCACTTCGGAAGGCCGGGTATGAAGTGGTGATCATCAATAACAATCCGGAAACCGTTTCCACGGACTTTGACACCGCTGATCGGCTTTACTTTGAACCGCTGACCACCGAAGATGTAATGCATGTAATTGAAACTGAAAAGCCGGAGGGTGCAGTGGTTGCCTTTGGCGGCGGCACAGCCATTAAACTGACACAATTCTTAACCGAACAGGGTATAAAGATATTGGGCACTTCCGCCGATGGAATTGATGCAGCAGAAGATAGAGAACGCTTTGATGT
>JAQXGO010000091.1 GCA_029006755.1 Clostridia bacterium
TTAATTATAACAACTTATGTCTGTTCTGTATAGAAACAATTTTATACCCATTATATATGACCGGTTCTACACACGAATGGATTGCCAGGCATCCGATATGATCAAATATATTCAAAGCCATTCTATGCTTCTTCGTCCAGAAATTCTGCAATTTTTTCCAATGTTTTTACCAGTGTCTCCGTTGAACGCTCCGGCGTTTCCATGGATGCAAAGGGTGCTGCAATAAACGCCTTTTGATTTTCCAGCGCCTTTTCCACGTACTCTGCCCGGATTGCATCCGGATGTACGCCTTCTCTTCGGCTTCGGCGCAACATCTCAAAGCAAAGTTCCTCTTCATACCGGTACAGATACCGTACGTTTTCATAAATGTGCCCTCTGCAATACTGGTCAGATGCATTTTCTTTCAGAGTGTTTTCAAATGCGGGATTCACCGGATGTACTTTTTCCAGCCGCCGGTAGGATTCTGCCAGGGAGAAATCCTCGCTTTGTCCAAGAAGATCTGCAAAAAGATCCGTAAGCCGCAGGCAACGCTGACAAAAAGGCTCCGGGTCCGTCCCTTCCAGATATGCCCTTTCCACTTTCCGAAGTCCGTTCTGCTTATACCGCTTTACCACTGTGCGGACAATGTCGAAAAGATCCCGCCGTAAAAATGGATTTTGCGTATCTGCAAAGGGAATCAATCCGCGGACCACCGCCGCCGCATCCTCGGCCCATGCCCTGCACTTTTCCGCTGTTTCCTCAATATACTGGGACTGTGGCTGAAACTTCAAATAAAAAAGTACGTCACCGCAAATGTCTTTATGGGCAAATATCCGAATCTTTTCCTCCGGATTCTCCAAATCCCAGGCCGCCATGGTTACAAAGGGCCAGAACTGTTTCCAGATACGGTGCATTTCCTCTTTCTTATCTGCATACCGGTCTGCACAGAATTTCTCCAGTCTTTCCTCCACCGAAAGTTCCAGCGGGGACCAAGCGTTTGCTGCCATGTACTCCGTCATGAATGTATCGCCGTGCGAATGCTCCGGCCAAAGAATGAAGCCACAGCATTTCTCATCCTCTGCCGCCATACGTAGCCGCGCTTCAATGGACGGGTAATGCCCCCGAATCTCTGTATCCGCCTGATACGCATGAAAAATACCGAAAATCCATGGAAATTTTCCCACCACATCCCATTTGGGGAACGTATTCTCCCTGAGGGAATCCGAGGTATAATCGAGAAGAACCGTCCGGTGGGGATCGAAGGATTTCAAAAGCTGTGCTGCCTCTTCCGGCGCGTACTTCGCCCATAAATCCCAGCTAGCAATCAGGAGGGGCGCATTGGGATATTCGGCAGCAATCCGCTCCGCAATCCGATGGTATACATACCGTTTCATGCGGAAGTTTGCTTCCTTGTCATCAGAATATGCTCTTTCGGCAAGGCCGATGGTATGAAAAAGCTCAGGCCTTCCAAACTCTCGGATATGGGTTTCGGTAAGATGAAAATAATTGTTTAGGTTTTCATCCTCCCGCACGTCCCACACAAGTCCGCTTTGCTCGCTGTAGCCCCGTGTCGCCTGCGAAAGAAGCTTAGGCTTTTTGGCTTCCAGAAAAGATAAGGGAGTTCTAGAATACCAGTGAGTCATCGTACCGCAATCTTCCGGATGCATTAGGTCGAGAGAAAATGCATACTCCAGCACCTTCTTCCGTAGCTCGCCGCGATACCGGAGGGGCCACGCCGTTGTACGGTCGTTATATCCGCCGGCATCACTGCGCTGTTTCCCCTCTTCCGGAGGATACTCCACCACATCGGGAAACGCTCTTTGAAAAAGGTCATCGTCCCCTATGCGGAGCATGAACATATTCAGCCGTTTTTTCATCAGCCAGTCCAGTTCCCTTTTCCAATCCTCTAAGCCCCAATGCTCTGCCTGAAAGCGGTGCAGGCTTCTATGTGCGAAGTACCGAGTGCCTCTGTAGAAAAACCGCGGGCTCTCTGAAACAGAGATGTTCTCCATGGGAACACTGTCGGCCTTCGGTATTATGTCCCCGTCCCAGAACCATCTGCACCCGCAGAAAAGTTCAAAATATCTATATACGGCATAGACGGTGGATCGGCCCCTCCCGCCGGCCAGAATCAGGAGCTTTCTGCCGCCGTCCATAACGGAGAAAATATCATAATCATCACTGCCCTGGCGGAGAGAAAAGCTTATTCTCCCTTCCAGATAGATATCTGCCGCCAGCCGGTTGACCGCATCGCTTCCGATTACAACCACATCGTCTCCGTCATCCTCTGTTATAATTTCCAGTGTTATACCCGTAATTTCCGCATAGATTTCGCAAAAAATCTCTGCGGCACGCTGATATGCTGCATGACCGCCTGCCGGTCTCAAAATTTTCATCGCAAACATCTCCGTTTATGTTGATTGTTCCTCGTCTTTTCCGATTTTCAATTGTAATTTTTACTTCAGCTGAACTGTCGCACCTGTCCGTATACTTTCATAGCAAGCATTCATGGCCTCTATTGTCTTTTTGTGCCACTTTAGATTGATCAGCGGTGTCTTTTTGTTTCTTATATTGTCAACAAATTCGTCAATAAGGCCAACCCATTCATCAAAATATGTGTACTGAACCGTATAACGATCATTCGGGCATCCGTTATGGTATACGTTGGGCCCGAAGCAATCTGCCATCACACTTCCTTTTTCCCCGTTCAGTGTGATATTCACTTCCATTCTCTTGGGAAAAACCTCCCAACCGGGGCCGGGTACGGGAATTCTCTCCTCCATCTTAGACCAAGAGGGGTCCAAAGAAAATACCGTGCCATCCTTCATTCTGCCTATTACTGAAAGCATATCCTCTTCCTCAAGATCAGGGCGAATATTCGGTGCAACTTCTGCATAAATACTTTCAAATTCGCTTCCCGTCATATGTCTTATCATATCGAAAATATGAGGATGGTCACAAAGTGCACCACCTCTGAAACGGCTATCACCATCTTTGATCGGAACACGCTTGCCATAACTCTTTTCAGGAACTCCCTGCCATGGAAATGCCCATACGGGAGAAAGTGTAATATTGGTTGCATTAAAAGACTTGAGTTTGCCGATTTCACCGTTTTCAATAAGCTCCTTAAGTCTTACAATAACAGGGTTATAGTGCATTTCAAGCTCTATCTGGCAAACAAGTCCTGATTTTTCAACAAGCTCAATCATTTCGTCATATTCTTTCATATCAAAGGTGGGAATCTTCATAGAAAGCATATGAATACCTCTTTCTACGCAAAGCTTCATCTGACGAAGATGGTCACTATTTTCACTTGCCAAAACAACTGCCTCGATTTCAGGATGTGCATTCAGCATCTCAAGTTCACTGTCATAGCAAGGAATTCCATCAACACTATTTAAAAAGATTTGCTTAACATCTTCATTTGCGGTTGAAACAGCAACCCAATCAAGTTTAGGATTTTCTTTTAAAACCTGATAATATTTTCTTGTATGACCGTGCGTCATACTCATCATAGCAATTTTTATAGGCTTCATGATTATAGTACCTCTCTTTCGCCACTTTTTGCAGATTTCTTCGCCATTTCAACAAGCTTGATAAGATTTTCATGTGCATGCGTCATCTCATCGAAATTGTTTTTCTGCGCAACTGAAAATGCTGCTCTGATCATTGCAATCTCTTCAATCGAAAGACCGTAAAGTTCAAAATCAACATCCGTGTATTTCTTATTTTCATTTCCAAAAACATAAATGGAATCCTGTTTTAGCTGGGCATCCACCACAATATCACATGCAATGCCGCGCTGCGAAATAATTTCGTGTTTGTCTTTTGCGATTTCGCCCTTTTTGAGGGTGGCGGAAATTTCGATCGTACATACAATACCATCTTCGGTTGTTGCAATGGCATTCAAAACATTGTCATTTTCCATAACTGTTACTGATTTAATTTTTCTTTGTAATATGTACTGACAAATGTCAAATTCACGGTAAAGTTCTTCGTAAATATCCTTTTCTGCTTCAACGATTCTTGCAACACGCATTACACTTATTCCAACAAGTGTTCCGTTGTTCACAATGTTTTTAAGTTCAACAAATCTTCTTTCGCTTCTATGGGAAAGTATCGGAATTTCTTTTCCGTCAATCATCACATATTTACTATTTTTTAATATAGCTTTGCTTTCTACAGAATATTTTTCAAGAAGAAAGTCAAGCTTTTCTTGCAACTTATTCATTTTGATTTACTCCTTTTAAAGCATTTTGATTCTTGGTTTATATTTTTCAAGATATGCGGCATTCTTCTCGTCTCCACCGGGTGTATTGGCACTTGACCATACAGGAGGAGTGATCCCTCTGTCGATACACTGCTTTACACATTCAATTTCCAAAAGGTGCGCAATATAAAAATCAATAATATTGGATACCGGCGCAATAGGTGTATCAAGTCCGGGGACATTCACCACCGCATCTCCTACGGGATTAAAGTCCTCAATACATACATCCGCATAGTCAAAAAGATTTGTTTTGTTGGGATGACGGATAAAGTGATCCTCGGGCATTTCTGTCTGCCACGCTTCGCTTGATACAGCAATAATTTTAACACCGTTCTTCTTTGCTTCCATAGCAGCGTCAATGGTTGCCGGATTAATACCGATGTTATGGAAAATAATAAGAACATCATCTTTCTTCAAGTCATAATATTTCATTATTGCACTACCATAATTGACAGTTCTTTCAAGCTCAAGATATTTAAGCGCTTGATTGAATACTGAAAGCCCCGTTTCCATAATGGGGTTGATGCAGGAAAGACCACCTGCTCTGAAAAACATTTCACCCATACAAAGCGTTGTATGTCCACCGCCTCCGTAGACATTGATCAAACGGTCATTCGCAATTGCATCGCACATAAGCTCTGCAGCTTTTTGGATGTTTTCGCTCTGCGTGTTATTTACTTGTTTGAAATTTTCCATTAGGTTGTCAAAATAACCAAAATCATTCATTTTTAAGCTTCCTTTCTATTTCATTTCGATTGGGCATTGCGTTTAATACATATTTTCTGCCTACGCTTATGCCCGAAGCAGTCACAGCGTATGCACACGCTTCTTTCAAATTCATCCCTTCTGCAATACAAACTGCAAGAGTTCCGTTAAAGGTATCACCTGCGCCCGTTGTATCAACTGCCTTCACTGAAATCCCCGAAACACTTTCATTGCCGTTAATGAGGCAACCTTTTTTTCCAAGCGTTGTAATGCAGTTTTTAAAACGCCTCCTGTCTATTGCCTGCATTTCCTGCTCATTCGGTGTTACCATAAACACTTTTTCTGCCATTTTATCAGGGATTTCTCTCATCGGTGCAGGATTTAAAATCACTTTTACACCGTATTGATCGGCAATTTCTACCGCTTTTTCATTAACGGCAGATGGGACTTCCTGCTGAAGAAGAAGAATATCACTCTTTGAAATTTCTTCTTCAAAGGAAATCACATCATCCATTTCAAGCTCTGCGCTCTTATACTCTGTCACACGGTTTTCTCCGTTTTTATCGGTCAGGATAAAAGCAAAAGGGGTAGCTTTGCCCTTTTTAATTTTAAAGTGCGCATCAATTTCGTTTTCCTTTGCCACCACTATAGATTTTTCACCATTTGCATCATCACCGATTGCACACAGGAACGAAACCTCAGCCCCCATTTTTTTTGCTGCAATCGCTTGATTAATGCCTTTTCCTCCGATTTCTTCAAAAACCGAGTCTGCAACAAGTGTTTCACCGTTTTCGTGAAAATGGTCTGCATACATAAAGAAAGAATTTCCGCATATTCCTATAACTGAAATCTTTGGCATTACAACACTCCCTTCAACCGAATAATTCAGATGAATTGTACGCATTCTGCCC
This sequence comes from Clostridia bacterium, assembly GCA_029006755.1. Classification (GTDB taxonomy): domain Bacteria; phylum Bacillota; class Clostridia; order UMGS1883; family UMGS1540; genus JAQXGO01. Next base: position 5,866 of record JAQXGO010000091.1, read on the forward strand.
TTGTTCACTTACTACTTCTTTTCTGCAATTTAATAGCCATTTAAACGGCTCCGAATTCTTATATACATATGTCCATGCATTATGTGCATATTCATCAAGAATGGTAAGCTTCGCATGACCTCCAAATTTGTTTATTCTTTCCACCATTTTTACACTCTCATCGCATAATACAGTGGGGTCTTTTTTTCCGTGAAACGCCCATATGTTTAAATCTTTTATTCTTGGTGCGTTCCAGTACATTCCGCCTCCGCAGATAGGGATTGCACCTGCATAAAGCTGTGGATCTGACATCAGCATCTGCCATACTGCATATCCGCCCATACTCGCCCCAACCAGATATAACCTTGATTGATCAGTATTTTTATGCTCGTAGACGAAACGTGCAAAGTGGCGAATACTTTCAAACATATCAAACCAGGTATTTTTGTCACATAAAGGAGCGTATATGATTGCCTTCTTCAACAAAATATGATTTTCTTCAAAAAAAGGATTGGCGGAAACTCTGTCTAAGTTGTCACCCCGTGTCCCTGCTCCGTGCATAAATATAACTGTTGGATAGTCCTGTTTCTCATTAAAATCAGACGGAGTGGAAACTATATATTGAACACCTTCAAAATTCATCTTATATCTCTCCTTCAAATGCTTTACTCTTCCCATATATTTTTTGATAAGTACTTTAGACAAAGTCCTTTAAAGTAATCACGGAAAGAATGTGTGAAATCGCCATTGGTTGATTCCTGGTATAATGTAATGGACTCATCTAACCGTCATTTACAAATATACCTCCACTTTTATATTGAGTATAACATGTACCGCATAGAAACACAATATTGTTTTCGAAACATTTTTTATAATTTTCGAAACAATTCTTGACATTTATGAATAAAACAGGATATAATTATATTAGGTGATATTATGTTTTTTGAATCGAGTGATATTAACGTATCCATTGTTACCATGCTCGAATTAGAATGGAAAAATCAAAATAATATTTCAGACTTGCGTCCTTATCATGCACTATCATTCAGAGTCGTCGGTGATGCTGTTTTTGAGACTGAAGATCAACAAACCCCCGTATCCTCAGGCGATATTGTTTTTGTTCCGGCCTATCATTCATATAAACTTATTGCCGGGCATGAACATTTATTTGTTCTGCACTTCACATCCGACAGTATTCTTCCAAGCACAATCAAAAAGCTCCCCTATTCACTTCAAAACAACGAATATTTAAAGAAAAAGTTCATGGAATTATATGAAATATGGCAAAAAAAGGAGACGAGTTACGAGCATGAATGCAAAATAATTTTTTATAAAATCGTAACTAAAATAGAAGAATCGTATGCCATGAAAAAGAATACTACATATAGTGAAAAAATAAGCGAAGCCATTGATTATATACACGAGCGTTATCTATCCGAAAAAATAACTATTGAATATCTTGCCGGTTTATGTTATATGTCCAGTACATATTTTCGCAAACTGTTTTTCAAAACATATAATACCACTCCCCATGACTATATAAAAAATCTTAAACTCAAATATGCCATTGAGCTTTTAAAATCCGGTTATTATACCGTTACCGAAGTATCGGATATATGTAATTTTCAAAATGTCTATTACTTCAGCAGCTTTATTAAAAAAGAAACCGGTTTATCCCCATTAGAAATCATAAAAAGAAAACTGTAGTAAATGGAATGATTCAGTGATTCTACCGTTCCAAATTCCATGCAACATACGTCTTCCGTAACACATTACCAATTGGGTTTTCCGGATTTCGATATGCATGCTCTTCGTATTACACATGCCACTATGTTAATAGAAAATGGAGTCCTTTGATGATGGAGCAAGGAAAAATATTCTGTCATCAGTATTTTAATGGTCACTTGAACTTGTGACACCCACAAAAAATTTTGAATGACAAAACGGATGTTTTTTATATTTCTTCAAAAAAAGCACATCCTGCTCACATCGCAGAATGTGCTTTTTGCGTTATTTCGCTATTTACAGAAGCTCGGCAAGTGCCACAGCAACCGCAACGGTCATACCAACCATTGGGTTGTTCCCTGCACCGATAAGTCCCATCATTTCAACGTGTGCCGGAACAGAAGAAGAACCTGCAAACTGTGCATCCGAATGCATTCTGCCCATTGTATCTGTCATACCATAAGAAGCCGGGCCGGCTGCCATGTTATCCGGATGTAAGGTACGGCCTGTACCGCCGCCGGATGCAACAGAGAAGTACTTTTTGCCCTGTTCGATACATTCTTTCTTATATGTACCGGCAACAGGATGCTGGAAGCGTGTCGGGTTCGTGGAATTACCTGTGATAGAAACGTCCACTTTTTCATGATGCATAATCGCAACGCCTTCACGAACATCGTCTGCACCAAAGCAGCGAACCTTTGCACGTTCGCCGTTGGAATAGGCCTTCTCGTATACAATCTTGAGTTCGCCTGTAAAATAGTCAAACTCTGTTTCTACAAAGGTAAAGCCGTTGATTCTGGAAATAATCTGTGCAGCATCTTTCCCAAGACCGTTTAAGATAACCTGCAGCGGCTCTTTTCTGACTTTATTTGCAGATCTTGCAATGCCGATTGCGCCTTCTGCTGCTGCGAAGGATTCGTGACCTGCTAAGAAAGCAAAGCACTTTGTTTCCTCACGGAGAAGCATGGCTGCCAGATTGCCATGGCCAAGACCAACCTTACGATCGTCTGCCACAGAACCGGGGATACAGAAAGACTGTAATCCTTCCCCAACAATTTCTGCTGCTTCGCTTGCGTTTTTATATCCCTTCTTAATTGCAATTGCAGCACCAACAATATATGCCCAACATGCATTTTCAAAGCAAATGGGCTGAATAGATTTTACCAGATTATATACGTCAATTCCCTTTTCGTCGCAAATTGCCTTTGCTTCCTCAATAGAACCAATGCCATATTCTGCAAGCTTTGCATTGATCTGGTTGATTCTTCTTTCATAGCTTTCAAATAATGCCATGTTCTTACTCCTTTCTTACTGCTCACGCGGATTGATGACTTTTGCTGCATCGTCAAATCTGCCATACTGACCGGAAGCCTTTTCCAAAGCTTCGTTGGCATCCATGCCCTTTGCAACCATTTCCATCATCTTACCAAGATGTACGAACTTGTAGCCAATAATGTGATCCTCATCATCCAATGCAATCTTCGTAATATACCCTTCTGCCAGTTCCAGATAACGTGGGCCCTTTGCCTTTGTAGCAAAAACGGTACCCACCTGGCTGCGAAGGCCCTTGCCTAAATCCTCTAAACCAGCGCCGATCGGCAAGCCGCCTTCGGAGAAGGCTGTCTGCGTTCTGCCGTATACAATCTGTAAGAACAATTCACGCATTGCTGTATTAATCGCATCACAAACCAAATCGCTGTTTAAAGCTTCCAGGAGTGTTTTCCCTGTTAAAATCTCTGCTGCCATCGCTGCAGAATGCGTCATACCGGAGCAGCCGCAAGTTTCCACCAAAGCTTCCTCGATAATGCCTTCCTTAACATTCAACGTCAGCTTACATGTGCCCTGCTGCGGTGCACACCATCCGATACCATGTGTCAGGCCGGAAATGTCACTAATTTGTTTTGCTTTGACCCACTTGCCTTCTTCGGGAATGGGAGCAGGCTCATGGCAAACACCTTTTGCCACGCACTGCATTTCTTGCACCTCGTGGGAAAATTTCATACTCGTAACCATCCTTCCAAATGAATTTGGGTACATTTTATCATTTCCCCGCCAATAAATCAAGTGTTTTTTACAAAATCTGCGTAATAATTCCTTTTTTCACGGTCACAGTTTTGCCGTCCGATGATCGAAAACTCCCGGAGGCACCGCTGGCAACGGATACCGTGCCGTCGGACGCGCCAAGGGAGATATAATGACTTTGAATTTCAAGTCCGCCTGTATCCAAAAGACGCATCACCGCCGTACGCGTGCCGCCATAGTAAAACCCTATCGTATCCTCTGTGCCATCGTTTTCGAGTGCAATATAGTCCCGAAACTGATTCGGTGCAATACGCATATTGGTGCCTTCAATGTTTGCACCGCAAATATCTCCTGCAAAAACGGCATTTCCTTCTTCATTCAGATAAATTGCCTCCCGGCCATTGATATCATAAAGTCGGAAGCTAAAAACACCGTCCTCCCCTTTTCCCAAAACCGCACGCAATCGGCCTTCCTCATCGCGCATGAGAATTTGTCCGCCATCTAATTTTGTTGCACCATCCTCGCTTTCCACGGCGGTCTGGTTGGTATTGATGGACTGCACGTTCTGACTATCCAAATGCTCCAGAATCCAAGAAAGATTCTTTTGCATCTTGATCATTGCCGCCTCCAGTGCTTCCATATTGCCCGAAAACCCTTGTAAATCCTTTTCAATGACTACCTCTGCCATATATTCTCCTTTCTACTCTCTTCTTCTAATACTGTCTTTTTTTGCATCCGCTATGTCTGCAAGCTCTCCGGGGGTGAATTTCCCGCCAAGCTTTTTTTGTTCCACCACAAGCGGTGGCCGGGACATGACGCCGTACCGGATAGATTCCGGCGCATGCGTAATTTCGTGTGGACTGTCCTGCGCATCCTCCGGGCATCTTTTGTCATACAAAAGAGCCGGCAGGGTTCTGATAATATGCAGGCAATGTGAGAAAAAGCAAATTTTACCCTGCCGCAGATATTCTCGCAGCACGCGCCAACCGGCAACACGTCGGTTATCCGCGCGCACTAAACCGACAAGCCCTGCCGCTGCCATAATCTCTATACCGCTTTTGCCGGTATCCTGCCGTCGGTTCCATAAATCCGGTGATGCAACCGTATAGGCGATTGTTTCCTCCGGCGGTGACAGGCGTACAATTTCCTTGGCCGCCTCCGATAAAGTGAGGCCGCTTTGATAGAATTCCCGATAAACCGTAAGATTTCCCTCGCCATCGACCGCCCACCAGTGGCAGGCCGTCATATCCAGTCCGTAATCCATGCTGCGAAATCGCTTGTGATACGCCGGAATCTCAGAAGGGGCAACCACATGCCGGCCGCGGTCAAACTCTCCGAAAAACTGTCCCTCAAAAATATCCCATTCGCCATATAGGAGCGCCTTTTTTTCGTTCTCCGGCAAGGCGCGCAGTCTTTTGATGTAATCCTTATCCTTTTCCATTAAAAATTTGTTATCTTGTATTTTGGCCGGAATAAATACCCTTGTTGTATCCTCCCCAAAGACTTCTCCGGGCGGTGCAGGGTCAATAAAGCGGCTTTTTACCCACGTATGTCCGCGGCTACCCGGGTTGGTTGTGCTTTTCATCTGTTTCGGGAACGTGTTCGCACCGCGCAGACGGCTCAGCATATAAATATACTGGTAAGCTGTAAAATGTGTCAGCTCGTCAAAACGAATCACATCATATTCTGCCGATTGGTAGATGGTGACGTCCGCATCGCTTGCCAGATAACCAAACTCCAACACAGAGCCGTTTTTCAGCTTAATGATATGCTTTGTACTGCTATACACATAAAACGCCTTTGGTAAAATTGTCAGTGCAGTTAAAATGAGCGAACGTTCCAGTGCCGGGAAGGAACTTCGCAAAAGCAGTTGGCGAGAGCCTTTGTAGCGCAGTCCAAACAAAAAGGCATCCACCACCTGCCCGTAGGACTTTCCGCCGCCTGCCGCACCACCGTATAACACCTCATCTGCAGATGCCTGCATAAACTCTGCCTGCTTTTTGGTCACCGATAGTGTCATCTGCATTATTCCACCACCTTCACTTCTACCGACAAAGTGTTGGCCGTCGCCTCATTTTCCCCGGCCATTTTCAGAAGATACTCTGAAACTTTTAGTCTGTCCTTGACATCAGCTTCTTCATTTCTAAGCACTGTTGTCAAAAACCTTTGTACCTCTTTTTTGTCGGCAATCTTCTTTTTGGGCAAAAAAAATCCCTCCTTTCCGGTATCATCTTACCACAAAGGAGGATACTGATCCAGCGCATCATTTAGGCATGATTTTGCGTGGCGTCATTATTTTTTTCTGTTTCGCCGTCAATTAAAATCTGTAACAGTGCGGCATATACCTTCTGCGGCGCCTCACAAAACCGCTTGCAGGCCTCCCGCGCGGTTTCCTTCGAGCCGGTAAACATGCGAAGTTCCAAAAGCGGAAACCCGCCATCCTTAACCGCACAGTCAATGGCATATTCAAGTTCATTGATCGGCTTATAATCGGCCGTTACATCCATGGCATCTTGTAGCTTCTTTTTATATGCACGGATGGTTAAAAGAATCTTTTCGCGCACAGTGCGCGGAATTTGGTTGATAAAATGCCGGTACGCATCCTCCCCGATTTCGGAAAGAAAATAGTACCGCACCTCGTCCCTGCGCTCAATCTCTACCAAACGGCAATCTACCAGCTCATTCAAATATTGCTGCATGGAAAAATAATCTACAAATGCATGGGACATAAACACATCCGTTATTTGCCCATTATGAATTGGCTCGTCATAATTTTTAATAATATAGAGAATAATCAGCTTGATTTCGGTCGGCTCTCTGAATTCATACATTATCCCAGACTCCTTATATCCGTTCCATAGAAATACAGCGGCGTATAATGCCCCAATATGCGGGAAAGTATGCGGTCGGAATACTGCCGGCTAATATCCGGCAAATGCATATTTGTGCTGATGATTGTGCATTTTTCCGCCAAAATACGGCCGTTGATCACATAAAATAAATCGGCCTCTGTCATCGAGTTAATAAACTCCGTGCCCAAATCGTCGATAATCAAAAGATCTGCTTGCATAAGCTGATGTTTCAAAAGATGATCGGCCGCTTCATCATTGCGACCAAAGCGCACAGACGCCAAAGTGTCAAAAACCTGCCCTGCGCTTTGGTAGAGCACAGAAAAGCCTTTTTCTAACAGCGTATTGGCAATTGCCGAGGATAAAAACGTCTTACCCAGTCCCGGATTTCCGTACAAAATCAGGCTGTCATGGTGCTTGCCGAATTGTTCTGCATAATTTTTACATACCGAAAAAATTGTTTTCATATTCTCCCGCGGTGAAATGGCCTTTCCGGGTACCGGCTCTGTATCATAAACGCGTAAATCAAATTTTTGAAAAGTCTGTGCCCGCAAAAGCTGCCCCATATTGGATTCCTGATACAATGCTTCCGTCAAGAGAGAAAGATAACAGCTACAGAGCTTATCCCCTACCTTGCCTGTATCCTTGCAATGGACACACGTATACGGCGGTTCCAAATAGTCTGCCGGATAGCCGGCACGCACAAGAAGCGCACGCTTTTCTGAAACGCCGGCCTCTGTCCGCGCAGCATATTGCGCCACAACGCTTTCCGGTGACTCCCCTGCCCAAACAGCGGACATCATTGCAAGACCGCCTGCCCAAATTGCATCGTCAATCTCCTTTATCCGCGGCAATTTTGCATAGATTTCAGCCCGGCGTGCAACCACCTTTGCTTCTCTCTCTTTTTTTCTTGCATTAAAGCTGCGGTTTACCTCCGCAATGCGCTTATCATCCATATTCTTTTATCCTTTTTTCCAGCGCACGGCGTTCAATGGCATCAAAATCATAGACCGCCGTCTGCTGATAATTCAAAAACTTATTGGTTTTGGCTTTGCGCGGCGCCGGTATCGCCGTCGGTGCGGTATCCTTCGCCACATCCGCAACGGTTTTAATGTTCTGGGTATGCCAGGACTTTAAAATCGCATTTATGTAAGGGAAGGATGCATGCCCTGTCGCCAAAACAGCCTTTTCGTATGCCATCTTGATCAGTTCCGGCATAAATCCCATTTCCTCTGTCCATTGTAAGATATGCGCATACTCCGACTCAGACAAATCCCGTCCCGTAATGCCCAACATGCGCTTATACTTCCGCGAAAGCTTTGCCTTCTTATCTGCATTTTTCAAATGGCTTTCAGCCTTTTCAATGGTATCCACGCCTTGTTCTGCCCACGCAATTGCAATTTTCTCCGCATAGCTCATATGGCATTTTTCAAGCGTCGCGCAGTGCTCTAAAAGCATCATAATGACTTCTACCGGCAATTTTAGCCAGTCATAAAATCCATATAGTTTAGATATGTCATTACGGCTTAGCGTTCTCCCAAAGATATTCTGTGCATAGTCAAGCAGTACCGCCATTTGGCTATCCTCCGAAACGGCTGCTGCAAGTTCCTCTGCGTTATACTGCGGTTTTGTCACAGTTTTCTTTTTGGAAGGCATTTCCATAGTCAGGTCTGCAAATTCAATGCTCCCCTCCTCATCAATGAAAACAATTCCCTTGCTTTGCCAGTACTTCCATGCCCGCACCACATCCGTTTCTAAAATATCCAGTGCCTCTGCAATCTCTGCATTTCCCGGCTTAGCCCCCACGGCATAACATAGCCTAAGCCCGTAAAGATACACTTTAACGTAGGTACCGTTTGCCTCTTTCATATATTTATCTATAAAAACACCGGCCACAGGAATTGCGGAAAGACCTGCCGCCTCTGACAGCTTATAGCTTGCCACGCCTTCACCTTCCTTCTCAACTTCTAATTATAGCATAGAATGTCTGTTTTGACTACTTGTTTTTTTCTGATTTCCGTGAAAAACACGAAAACGCACCACCGGTTGTGCCACTGTTCGACAAAAAAACAAAATATGGTTCTATACGTACAGGCTGTATAGACCGGCATAAATGCCGTTCTTTTTCATCAACGCCTCATGTGTGCCGGTTTCCTCAATCCCCTTTTCTGTCAATACTAAAATCGTATCAGCATTTTTTATCGTGGTCAGCCGATGTGCAATGGTAAAGGTCGTGCGGCCCTTTGCCAGACGATCCAAAGAAGCCTGTATAATTCTTTCGCCCTCATTATCCAGGGCAGAGGTAGCTTCATCCAAAATCAAAATGGGCGGATTCTTTAAAAACAGCCTTGCAATGGCAAGCCGCTGCTTTTGCCCGCCGGATAAGCGCACACCTCGCTCGCCGATATGGGTATCGTACCCGTCCGGCAGCTCCATAATAAAATCATGTGCATTGGCAAGCTTTGCGGCCTTCTCAACGTCCTCTGTACCGGCTGTCGGTTTTCCGTATAAAATATTTTCCCGCACCGTGCCGTTAAACATATAAACATCCTGCTGCACAATGCCGATATTCTGCCGCAGCGAATGCAAAGTAACATCCCGAATATCCTTGCCATCAATTTGTATACTGCCTTCCTGTACTTCATAAAACCGCGGCAAAAGACTGCAAAGTGTTGTTTTTCCACCGCCGGAAGGGCCGACAATGGCAATGCTTTCTCCGGGTGCAACATGTAAGTTAATATGTGAAAGTACAATCTTATCTTTTTCACTATAACGGAAGCTGACATTATGAAACCGCACATCGCCCCGTACCCCTGCAAGCGGAATCGCATCCGGCTTGTCCTGCATTTCCACGTCTTCTTCCATAATTTCCCTGAAGCGTTCAATGCCAGTCACACCTTTCTGAAACTGCTCGGTAAACTCTACCAATTTCCGTACCGAAGCAATCAGGGTTTGGTTATATAAAAGATACGCCACAAAGTCACCCGGCGTGATCTTGCCATGCACCATAAAAGCCGCACCGAGAACAATAACGGCAATATACATGATGCCGTCAAAAAGCCGCACGCCGCCATGGAATAAAGCCATAAACTTATAGGCGGTACGTTTGGCGTGGAAGAAACGCATATTTCCCTTTTCAAACTTTGCGCGTTCCATGTCCTCATTTGCAAAGCTTTTTACAACGCGAATTCCAAGGAGGTTATCCTCAATTGCCGCGTTCAGTTCCCCAACCTCTTCCCGCTGTTTTTTAAAGGCCATCTTCATTTTTTTACGGAAAAGCACCCGCGAAACCAACATAAGCGGCATGATAAGAAACAGGATAGAGGTTAACAGTATATTCACCTTAGCCAGTATGCAAAACGAGCCGATGATTTTAATGCCTGCAATAAAGAACTCCTCCGGGCAATGATGGGCAAACTCTGTAATGTCAAACAGGTCATTGGTTATGCGGGACATAATCTGCCCCACCTTTGCATTGTCATAGAAGCGGAAGGACAGCTTTTCTAAATGGCTGAATAAATCTCGGCGCATATCGGTTTCCAGCCTTGTTCCCATCACATGCCCGACGTAGGACATATAATAGTTTGCAAACGTATCGCAAATTCTTAGCAGCATGTATATCCCGCCAAACCGCAGGACATGTACTATGGCAAGTTCTCCGCCTATGGCAGCATCCGTAATCCGTTGCACAATTGCCGGGAAAACAAGCTCACAAACGGTGCAAAAGGCGGCGCATAATAAATCCGCCGCCAAGATCCACCAGTAGGGTTTATAATATTTTAAAAAGGACCGAATGTTTTTCATTTTATAAAGTGATAAAGCGCTTTTCCGCACTGGAACGATATGCTGCTTCTACGACTTTCTGCGTAAAGATAGCTTCTTCTGCCGGTACGGGTACCTGACCACCGGTCAGGATTGCTGCGCCAAACCTTTCAACCTCTTTTGTGTACATATTGCCGGTAGGTACAGTAATGTTGCTGGCTTTTATACCGCTACGGGTCTGTGCCGCATCATAATCCGTCATATTACTCTTAAACATGCGCACTGTACCGACTTCTTCCTGCGCCAGCGTGCCGTCGGCCACAATGCTGCCACCTGTACCGTATATTTCAATCTTGCCGGTGACCGCATCATCGGGAATGTTAAAGTTTGACTCCACGTATGCCATCGCACCGTTTTCCATGCGCATCATCAGTGCTGTGGAATCGTCCACATTGTAGTGGAAGGTTTGGGTATCTGCAAAGGCCGCCACCTCTACCGGACGAAGCCCGGTTACATATTGAATTAAGTCAATGCAATGTACGCCCAGGTCAACCAACGCACCGCCGCCGGAGAGTGCTTTGTTCTGCCGCCATACGCCCTCCATATCGGGGTACCAGCATGCAAACTGTGCACGAATGGATACAATATCGCCTATGGCCTTTTCTGCCAAAAGACGCTTGATTTCTTCATGATAGGCGTGGAAACGCATCATAAGCCCAATACTAAGGCGTACCCCCGCCGTATCACAAGATGCTTTAATCTCTTCTGCCTCTGCGCTGGTAATGCCCATAGGCTTCTCCAAAAGCACGTGCTTGCCTGCCCTTGCGGCTGCCATTGCCTGTTCTTTATGACAAAAAACCGGCGTTGCAATATACACGGCATCAATCTCTTCCACCTGCAGAAGCGATTCCAAATCAGAAAAGGCATATTTTGCGCCAAATTCTGTTTTGACCTCCTCTGCAAAGGCTGCATTTGTATCCATAACCGCAATCAGTTCTGCGTTTTCTGCATGACAAAGACCGGGTATTGTTCTGCGACGTGCAATGCCTCCGCATCCGATCACGCCCCAACGAATTTTCATATTCATCCATCCTTCCAATTCTCTTTTCTCTATTCTAACATAGGAAGAAAAAAAAGTCAATACACATGCGGAATTGTTTTATCTTATACTTATTGGTTTTGCTTGAAATAAAAGGAGCCGTAGCAAAATGATTTTTTTGCTACGGCTCCTTCAAAATGTACTGCTTATTTAATCAATGTAATATGGGAGAATACACTGCCCAGCGTGTTGGCCACTGTAGACATCATCTTAATAAAGATATCGAGCGCAACGCCGACAACATCCTTACGGGTATCACCGATTGTATCACCGGTAACCGCAGCCTTATGTGCTGCGCTACCCTTGCCGTGACCCTGCAACGCGCCGCTTTCAATATATTTCTTTGCATTATCGAAAGCACCGCCGGAGTTACCCATAAAGAGTGCACGCGGAATTGCACAGATGGTCGCACCTACCAGGATACCGCCAACAAATTCTACCCCAAAAATAATACCGCCGACAATCGGGATTAAAAGCGCCAATACAGAAGGCAGGAGCATCTTCTTCAGTGCCTGCTTTGCTGCCATTTCAATCAGTGCATTGTAGTTCGGTTTCACTGTGCCTTCCAAAACGCCGGGAACAGAAAGCTGTTTGTCGCCTTCCTCTGCCATCCCTTGTGCAGCGTCAATGGTGTTGTCGGTAAGAAGTGCGGAGAAGTACTCAATTAAAGCACCGCCGATGATACCGCCGGCAACAACAATGAAGGAAGCCATGTTCAATACAGGCTCAGCGCCTGCTGCTGTATAGTTCTGTACGTAAGCAACAATCAAGGCCACCGTCGCAAAAGCGGCAGAACCGATTGCAAAACCCTTGCCGATAGCTGCTGTGGTATTTCCCACAGAGTCGAGCTTATCGGTAATGGTACGAACCTGTGCCGGGAGGTGGCAAGATTCTGCCAACCCGCCTGCATTATCTGCAATAGGACCAAAAGCATCAATCGAAACGGTTGCGCCAACGAAAGCCAGCATGCCCAAAGCACTCAATGCAATACCGTATGTACCGCAGAGTTTACCGGCAGCAAACAATGCAATACCGATAATTAAAATAGGCAGTAAGCAGGAACGAGAGCCAACTGCGTCACCCTTTGTGACGATAAAGGCCTCCCCTTCCGGTGCAATTTCAGCCAATTTTCTGGTCGGTTTAAAGTCAGCGCTTGTATAGTACTCTGTGATGGTACCGATTGCGATACCGCTGAGAATACCCAAAACACTGCAAAGCCAAGGAGAAATCCAGCCTACGTTAAAGCCTGTATTGGCTAAATCCTGGCCTGCAAAGAAGTAATAGGCAGCGCCAAGACCAACCAAGATCGTAAGGCCTGCAGAAATCCAAGTTGCAAGGTTCAGTTCTCTGGAGGGATTATCTCCCATCTTGCGCACTGCTGCAAAGCCAAGGCCTAAAATACAGCTGAGAAGGCCACAGCCTGCCAGCACAACCGGGAAGAGCCATGCAGAGTGGAAAATAGGCATGTCTTTAAATATGCTCATTGCAATCATGATCCCTGCTGCCATGGTAGCAACAAAGCTTTCCAAAAGGTCAGAACAGTTCCCTGCAATATCATTGACATTGTCGCCGATAAAGTCTGCAATTACGTTCGGTACACGGCTGTCATCTTCCGGCATATCATGACGAACTTTTGCCAGAATGTCGGAAGAAATATCTGCTGCCTTTGTATAGTTACCGCCGGCAACACGGTTGAACATTGCAACCAAGGAGCAGCCCAGTGAATAGGTTGTAATTCTCATAACAGAGGGATTGCAGCTCATATTGGCTAAGAAGCCGGTACTGCTTGCTTCCGGGTCAAGACCCCAAATCAGCAAAACAGCAATAAGGCCCAGCATACCAAACGCCTGTACGCTGATACCGCTAATGCTGCCACCGCAAAGTGCAACCTTTACGGTTTCTCCGATAGAAAGCGTTTCTCTTGCTTTATTTGCAGTACGAACATTTGCATAGGTTGCACTTCTCATACCAAGAACGCAAACTATGCTGCTCATGCAAGCACCAAAGATAAGCGTGATACCGCTTGTCTTTTCAACAAACAAGCTGAAAATTGCGGCAACTGCAATCACAACAATAAAAATAACTCGAAACTCTGTCTTCAAAAAGGTTGTGGCACCGCTGCGGATGATTCCTGCCATCTCTGCCATTTCGGCCGTTCCTTCCTTCATCTTGCGAATGCGTAAAAAGTTAAACAAAACATACGCAAGCGCCAGAACGACAACAGCCAAAATGATTCCTAAAATACTACTACTCATTTTGTCTTACCTCTCATTCCTTTGCAAAATATTTATGTTTTATGTCACAAAAGAAACGTACGCCTCACCGCGCCCCTCCTTTTTCGCTGATTACGAGTCCCCTGCAACGAATCATGAAAACATGCCAAACTTTCCTATTTATATCATACTACATAATTTTCCAAAAATCAAGCTTTTTTGTAAAAAAAATCCTAATGCAAAAAAACAGTGCAGAAAGAGATTGACAAAAGCTGTAAAAATGTATATAATGTTGATAAAATCCGTTTTATTCTCTGATAGAAAATGAGGGCAATTATGTTTAAAAATCTTCGGTATGATATTCATGCTATTATGGATCGAGATCCGGCAGCCAGAAGTCCCCTGCAGGTTTTTTTCCTGTATCCCGGCCTTTGGGCTGTCATCTATCATCGGCTTAGTCATTTTTTATATAAGCATCGCCACTTTTTTTTAGCGCGGATGATTTCCAATATCAGCCGCAGAGCTACCGGAATAGAAATTCATCCCGGTGCCACCATTGGGCGCGGACTTGTGATTGATCACGGTATGGGTATTGTGATCGGTGAAACTGCCGAAATTGGCGATAATGTCACGCTTTACCAGTGTGTCACCTTAGGGGGTACCGGTAAAGATATCGGTAAGCGCCATCCTACAATTGGCAACAATGTGCTGATTGGCGCCGGTGCAAAGGTGCTTGGTCCCTTTCGTGTGGGGGACAATTCGAAGATCGCCGCCAATGCGGTCGTTCTAAGCGAAGTGCCGCCAAACTGTACCTGTGTTGGCGTGCCGGCTCGCGTTGTAAAGCGCAATAATGCGCGCATAGAAAACCTGGATCAGGTGCATATCCCCGACCCGGTTGCGCAAGAGCTTTGCAAACTGCAAATTCGATTGGAAAAGCTGGAAAAAATGCTTGCCGAGAAGGAAACACAAACAGAATAGATGCGAAATAAAGTGAAACAACGCCACTTTTTAAGGGTTTACGTTTCGCTTTTTGCATTTTATCCATAAATATGACAAAAAGCATTGACTTTATCGCTTTAGCGTGATATACTGATAAAGTAAACATTGGTTTAAGGAAGGAGTTATCAGGATGCAAGTGGACACTACTGTCATCAAAAATGATGAAAAAGCGATTTTTGCTTTGCGTGCTTTATACGAGATGTACGGCTACGTGCAATACAAAATGAATAAATTTGAGGAATATGATTTATATGTGCGCAACAAGGATTTTCTTGTTTCTGAAAACATCATAACCTTTACAGATGCGGACAGAAAACTGATGGCTTTAAAGCCGGATGTTACGCTTTCTATTATAAAAAACGGCAGTGACGAGAAAGGCGGCCTGCAAAAGGTCTATTACAACGAAAATATTTATCGTGTGCCGAAAGGTACGCATGCTTTCAAGGAAATTATGCAAACCGGTCTTGAATGTATCGGCGATATTGATGCATATTGTGTCTTTGAAGTTCTTTCGCTTGCCGCGAAAAGCCTGGCCGGCATTGCCTCGGAGTATGTGTTGGATGTTTCTCACATGGGTGTCATTGCGGAGCTTTTAAATTCGCTTTCCATTACCGACAGCGAACGCGCTGAAATCATCAAATGCATCGGCGAAAAAAACACGCATGACATTGCTAAAATTGCAGGCGGCGAAAAACTGCAAAAGCTGATTTCCGCCTATGGTTCTACCGAAAAGGTACTGCCGGTTTTAGAAGAGCTTTACCCGGAGGGCCTGTCCCCCTCGGCCAAGCTTTTGATTTCCACCGTATCCGCGCTTGAAAAAGAAGGCTTTGCCGTACGGATTGATTTTTCAGTTTTAAATGATATGAGTTATTATAGCGGTATTGTGTTCAAGGGATTTGTCAGCGGTATTCCCTCGAGTATTCTTTCCGGCGGGCAGTATGATTACTTAATGCGTAAAATGAACAGAAAGGCCAACGCTATCGGATTTGCCGTGTATCTCGATATGCTGGAACAGTTAAACGAAACCAACCGAGCCTATGATGTGGATACCGTGATTTTGTATGATGCCGGTGCTTCGCTTTCCGACATTTATCACGCAACCCGGGTGTTTACGGAGAACGGAAAAAGCGTTTTGGTCCGAGAATCCATACATGATAAAATCAGATACAGACAGCTTGTGCATCTGAATGAAAAGGGGGCTTTTACCATTGAAGAAAATGCTTAATATTGCACTTCCCAAAGGCAGATTGGGAGAAAAGGTGTATGCAATGTTTGAAACAGCCGGATTCCCTTGCCCGGAAATCCTGGAGGAAAGCCGTAAGCTGATTTTTGAAAACCATGCCCTCCTTCTTCGTTATTTTTGGGTAAAGCCATCTGATGTTGCAATTTATGTAGAGCGCGGTGCGGCTGATATTGGCGTGTGCGGCAAAGATATTCTGTTGGAATACGAACCGGACGTGTATGAGCTTTTAGACCTTAAGATGGGGAAATGCATCATGGCGGTTGCGGCGAAGACAGGCTTTATTGATAATCCGCAGCGAACGCTGAAAATTGCGACAAAGTTTTCCCATATTGCCCAGCAGTATTATAATGCTAAGGGGCGAGATATTGATATTATTCACTTAAATGGTTCCATTGAGATTGCGCCGATTCTGGGGCTTTCCGATGTTATTGTGGATATTGTGGAAACAGGCAAAACCTTGCAAGAAAATGATTTAGCGGTGATGGAAACAGTGGTACCTATCAGTGCAAGGCTGATTGCCAATAAATCCGCCTTTAAATTTAAAGGCGAACAGATTGAGTCCATCGCCGCAAAACTCGCGGCAATTACGGAGGCAGAAAAATGATTCAGATTTTAAAATACGGCGAAGTAGACAATCAAGATATTTTTGCCCGTACCATGCCGATGGCGAATGTGCAGGATGTTGTCGCCTCCATTCTTGCAGATGTGCGGGAAAATGGCGATAAAGCACTGTATCAATATGCTGCAAAGTTTGACGGTGCTATGCTTTCCTCTCTCCAGGTCTCCCCGGAAGAAATTGAAGAGGCGCTCACGCTGGTGGAAGCCGAATTTCTCGCCGTCCTGAAAAAAGCAGAAGCAAACATCCGTCGTTTTCATGAAAAGCAGAAAAGAGAAGGCTTTATCCTGCGCGAAGAAAACGGCGTTGTGATGGGGCAAAAAATCACACCGGTCGATCGTGCCGGTTTATATGTCCCTGGCGGTACAGCCGCGTATCCTTCCACGGTTTTGATGGATGCAATTCCGGCTAAAATCGCAGGATGCAAAGATGTTGTGATGACAACGCCGCCGAATAAAGAAGGAAAAATCAATCCTGCCATCCTTGCTGCGGCGCATATTGCCGGGGTGGACAGAATCTATAAGGTTGGCGGTGCGCAAGCCATTGCCGCGCTTGCCTACGGTACTGAAACCATTGCGAAGGTCGACAAAATTGTCGGCCCGGGCAATGCTTATGTTGCCGAAGCGAAAAGGCAGGTGTATGGGGCGGTATCGATTGACATGATTGCCGGGCCCAGCGAAATACTCATTGTTGCAGATGAAAAGGCAAACCCCGCGCATGTTGCGGCCGATCTTTTATCGCAAGCTGAGCACGACAAAATGGCAAGTGCCGTGCTTGTCACCGATTCCGAAGCGTTAGCATTGTCCGTACAGGCAGAGATTGAAAAGCAGATTGTCTGTCTGCCGCGGGAAGCGTTTGCCCGCGTTTCGATTGATACAAACGGCAAAATAATTGTAGCGGACAGCTTAGAGGTTGCAGTAGAAATTGCCAATGAAATCGCACCGGAGCATTTAGAGCTTTGCGTGCAGGACCCCTTTGCCTATTTAGGGCAGGTACGCCACGCAGGTTCTGTATTTATGGGCTATCACTGTCCGGAGGCGTTGGGCGATTATCTGGCAGGCCCCAATCACACGTTGCCTACCAGCGGCAGTGCAAAATTCGCAAGTCCTCTGTCCGTAGATGATTTTATTAAGAAAACACAGTTTACCTACTTTCCCAAAGAGGCACTTTGTGAAGCGGCAGAAGATGTGGCGCTATTCGCGGAAAAAGAAGGCCTTTCTGCACATGCGAAAAGTGCAACCATCCGAACGGAGGGAAAAAATGAGTAAATTCTTAACGAACAAAAAGCTTGTGCCCTATACGCCGGGCGAGCAGCCACGCGGCAGGCAGTATATAAAGCTAAACACCAATGAATCACCTTTTCCGCCCTCCGAAAAAGCCAAGGCAGCGGCGAAAGAGGCACTCGATACATTGCATCTTTATCCCGACCCGACATGCGCCGCGCTCTCGGCTTCGATGGCGGAGGCACTCGGCGTTTCGACCGATGAAGTGATTTTAGGAAACGGGTCGGACGAAATATTGTTTTTTGCCTTTTCGGCATTTTGCGACGCAAACTGCGGTGCTGTTTTTCCGAGCATTACATATAGCTTTTATTCCGTGTTTGCAGAGCTTTGCAAGGTGCCTTATACAAAAATTCCTCTGCGGGAGGATTTTACCATCTGTCCGCAGAACTATATCGGCCTGGCAAAAACGATTTTTATTGCCAATCCCAACGCCCCGACCGGCATTGCGCTGCAAAGGGCAGAGATTGAAACCATTTTAAAGAATAATCCGGCGCATGTTGTGGTCATTGATGAAGCGTATGTCGATTTTGGCGGCGAAAGCTGTGTGCCGCTCATTCATCAATATGAAAACCTGCTTGTCGTGCAAACCTTTTCCAAGTCCCGTTCCATGGCAGGGGCACGGCTGGGCATGGGCATTGGTTCAAAGGCATTGATTCAGGATTTAAACACCATTAAATACTCCGTAAATCCATATAATATTAACCGCATGACGATGGCCGCTGGCATGGGCGCTCTTGCGGATGCGGATTATACAAAAAAGAATTGTGCAGAAATTATCCAAAACCGTCTCTATACAACGGAGGCACTGACAGCATTGGGCTTTGTCGTCACACCATCCTGCACAAACTTTGTATTTGCAAAGCATCCGCAAATCAGCGGGCAAACCATCTATTCGCGTTTGAAAGAAAAAAACATCCTGGTGCGGCATTTTGATACACCGGAAATTACGGCATATAACCGCATTACCATTGGAACTAAGGCACAAATGGATGCATTTTTGTCCGCAATCCAAGAGATATTGGAGGAAGAGATATGAGAAACGCAGTTATTACAAGAAACACCGCGGAAACGCAAATTCAGCTTTCCTTATGTTTAGATGGGAAAGGTGAAAACACAATCTCGACCGGCTGTGGATTTTTAAACCACATGTTAGTGCTTTTTGCAAAGCACGGGCGGTTTGATTTATCGGTCACCTGCACGGGTGACACGGATGTTGACTATCATCACACTGCGGAAGATATCGGCATCGCTTTAGGGCAGGCCTTTGCCGAAGCTTTAGGGGACAAACGAGGTGTCGTTCGATACGGTAGCATGACCTTACCGATGGATGAAGCTTTACTCCTCTCTGCTGTTGACCTTTCCGGCCGCGCCCATCTTTCCTTTGACGTGGCCATGCCCACAGAAAAAGTAGGAGATTTTGATACAGAACTGGTAGAAGAATTTTGGCTCGGCTTTACAAGAAACGCAAACTGCACGCTGCACATTCAGGCGCTTGCCGGAAGCAATACGCACCATATTATTGAAGGGGCGTTCAAATCCGTTGCCAGAAGCCTGAAGGAAGCCGTCGCGATCGATGCATGCTTTGCCGACGAAATTATGTCCACAAAAGGGGTGCTTTAAGATGCTGGCCATCATTGATTATGGTGTAGGAAACCTATTTTCCTTAAAAAGCTCCCTGGATGCGATTGGAGAATCATGCTTTGTGAGCCGTGATGCGGCGGAAATCCGCCGTGCAGACCGCATTATTCTTCCCGGGGTAGGCGCGTTTGGCGATGCGGCAAAAAAACTGGAGGAAAGTGGCATGGCGGAACTTGTCAAAGAGCTTGCCGGAATCGGCAAGCCGATTTTAGGGATATGCCTTGGCATGCAGCTTCTTTTTGATCGCAGCTATGAGGACGGCGTTTATGCAGGCTTAGGGCTTATACACGGCGAAATTCGTCCCATTGCCGATGTGATTCCCAAAGACTATAAAATTCCGCATATCGGATGGAATCAACTGCAGTTTCCGGGCGAAAAAAATCCGCTTTTTCAATCGATTCAATCCGGTGACTTTGTGTATTTCGTGCATTCCTACTATGGCGTGGATTGCGCAGAAAGCACCATCGCTGTTACGGAATATGGCGCACCGCTTACGGCGGCGGTTGCACAGGGCAATATTTTGGGATGCCAATTTCATCCGGAAAAAAGCGGGAAAACCGGCTTAGCCATTTTAAAAGCCTTTTGCAAAATGGGAGGCGAAAGAGCATGATTATTTATCCTGCGATTGATCTTTTTGCGCAGAAAGCGGTGCGGCTGTATAAAGGCGATTATGCCAATATGACCGTATACAGCGATAACCCCGCGGAGATTGCCGCAGACTTTAAAAAACAAGGCGCAACGCACATTCACCTTGTGGATTTAGAGGGTGCAAAAAGCGGGCTTACGCCTAACCTCTCCACCGTTGAAAAAATCATTCAAAGCACAGACTTGTTTGCAGAAGTCGGCGGCGGCATCCGCAGCCTTGCCACAATAGAAAAGTACATTGCCGCGGGTGCAAGCCGTGTGATATTAGGCACTGCAGCGGTGCAAAACGAATCGCTGATTTTAGAAGCCGTTCGGAATTTTGGCGATAAAATTGCGGTAGGAATTGATTGTAAGGAAGGCTTTGTCGCCATACACGGCTGGACGGAAACCACAAAAATTCCGTGCCATACCTTCTGTGCACGCATGGAAGCGTACGGCGTTCAAACAATTATTTGTACGGATATTGCAAAGGACGGCGCCATGCAAGGCACCAACCTCGATTTATACCAAAGCCTTGCAGAAAGTTTTTCTCTTCAGATTATAGCTTCGGGCGGCGTTTCCTCCCTTTCCGATGTAGAGCGCCTTCGTGCCATGCAAATTCACGGTGCCATTATCGGCAAGGCATATTATACAGGTGCAATTGATTTGAAAAAGGCAATTGAGGTGGCAAAATGATTACAAAAAGAATTATTCCTTGTTTGGACGTACGGGACGGCCGCGTTGTAAAGGGCGTTAATTTTTCCGGCCTGTCCGACGTTTCCAGTCCCGTAGAGCTTGCTAAATACTATAGTGATAACGGCGCAGATGAGCTTGTTTTTTATGACATTACTGCCTCCAGTGAAGGGAGAGCTATCTTTACAGATATTTTGAGGGAAGCGGCAAAATCCGTATTTATTCCGCTGACCGTAGGCGGCGGGATTCAAAGCGTTGCAGACTTTGACCGAGTATTAAAATGCGGCGCCGATAAAGTCAGTGTCAATTCCGGTGCAATTCAAAATCCACAGCTCATTGCCGAGGCGGCCAGGCGCTATGGCAGCCAGTGTGTTGTTATTTCTGCCGACGTAAAGCGTGTTGACGGCGTCTTTCGCGTTTTTGCTAAGGGCGGCAGAGAAAACACAGGCCTGGAAGCGATTTCATGGATTTGCCAATGTGTTGCACTTGGTGCCGGCGAGGTGGTGTTAAACTCTATTGACACGGACGGCGTAAAAAAAGGCTTTGATATGGAAATGCTCCGCGCGGTTTCGGAAGCCGTGCAGGTGCCGGTCATTGCCTCCGGCGGGGCAGGCAAAATAGAGGACTTTGTAGATTTATTCCGGACATTACCGAAGGTAGATGCCGGCCTTGCGGCCTCCATTTTTCATTTTGGAGAGGTCAAAATCCCGGATTTGAAAGCAAAACTCAAAGAAAATAATATCCCGGTGCGCATTTGAAAGGAGAAAACCATGTTGCAAATTGAAGAACTCAAATTTGACGAAAAAGGCTTAATTCCAGCCATTGTTACGGATGTAGACACCAACAAGGTATTAACCCTTGCCTACATGAATCGGGAAAGCCTTGCCATTTCTATGGAGAAGGGACTGACCTGCTTTTGGAGCCGTTCCAGGCAGACGCTTTGGTTGAAAGGCGAAACCAGCGGCAACTATCAGCACATCGTTTCCATCACAGCGGACTGTGATAAGGATGCGCTTTGGATTCGCGTAAAAAAGGATGGCCCTGCCTGCCATACCGGTGAGGATTCCTGCTTCCATAATCTTGTGCTGGATAAGGAGGAGGAAACCTTTTCCATTGAAGGCTTAATGCAGCTAATTGCCGGCAGAAAAGCTGAAAAGAAAGAGGGGTCTTACACCACCTATCTGTTTGAAAAGGGTATAGATAAAATTCTGAAAAAGGTCGGCGAGGAAAGCACCGAGGTGATTATTGCCGGCAAAGCCAATGACAAAAAGGAAACCATTTACGAAATATCTGATCTTGTGTATCATGTCATGGTACTGATGATTGAAATGGGCATTTCGTTGGACGACATAAAGAACGAGCTTGCTTCCAGACATGTGATAGACCATAAGGTCAAGCAGGAGAAAATGACAAAATGATGCTGTCTGATTATCACGTTCATTCTACATATTGCGACGGCATAGATTCGCCGCGGGAGATTGTTCTGTCGGCCATACAAAAAGGGATGAAACGCATTGGCTTTTCCTCTCATTCCTATACCGCATTTGATGAAAGCTATTGTATGCCCAAGGCGCGCACCCATGCATACCGCGCAGAAATTGTTGCATTACAAAAAGAATTTGCTGATCAAATCACTATTTTCTGCGGCATTGAACAGGGCTATTATGCGGCGCCGCCGCAGGTGCCCTATGACTATGCCATTGGCTCGGTGCATTATCTTTTGTTAGGAGGCAAGTACGAGCCGATAGATGAAAGCCGTGCCATTTTCTGCCGCATTGCCAAGCAGTATTTCGGCGGGGATTTTTACGCACTGGCAGAGGTCTATTTTGAAACTGTAAGTCATGTAATCGAAAAAACAAATGCCCAAATCATCGGACATTTGGATTTAATTGCAAAATTCAATGCAGACAACGCGCTGTTTGATGAAGGGAATGCGCGGTATGTTGCAGCCTATCAGCGAGCCATAGATGCGCTTGTGCCATATCGGGTGCCTTTTGAACTGAATACCGGGGCCATCTCTCGCGGGCTGAGAAGCGTACCCTATCCAAACGAGGCGATGCAGGCATATATTCATCAAAAAGGCGGCAGTTTCATTTTGTCCAGCGACAGCCATAGCCGGGACACCTTGTGTTTTGGCTTTGCAGCATGTGCCGAAAAGGCCGCCTCCTATCGGCTGGTGGATTTGACAGACGTGCTTGTATAGTCCTATCAGGAAGATTTTGATATCAAAAGGGGCCATAGCAAAAAGATTTTATACGCATTTGCTATGGCCCCTTTTTTTGTAAACCGTTTTTATAACCCTAAGAACACGCGCATCTTATCACAAATTTCCGCTGCCTTCTCTTCTGTTTCCATTTCGCAGAAAATTCGAATCAGCGGCTCTGTACCGGAGAAACGAGCGATAATCCAACCGTCATTTTCAAAGTAAATCTTAAGGCCATCCATATAGCTGACCTTTGCCACAGGCACACCCAGCTCCGGCAATGCTTTCTCTTCAAACAGCTTTTTCTGTAATTCCTCTTTCTTTTTAGCAGAGAAGGAAAAGTCTGTTTCGTGCATTTCACGCTTGCCGTACAGTGCATATATTTCATCCAGAACCTCACTCAGCTTTTTGCCGGTCTTGCAGATCAGTTCTACAAGCAATGCAGAAGCAAAGATCCCGTCCTTACCGCGAATATGACCGCGAATGGTCAGGCCGCCGCTGGATTCGCCGCCGATTAAGGCATCACTCTCCTCCATTTTCGCGCTGATATGCTTAAATCCAACCGGTACCTCGTAGCAGGTGCGGCCAAAGGAATCCGCAATCCGGTCTAATAAATGCGTCGTTGCAATGTTTCTGACTACATCGCCTTCCCAGCCTTTATACTTGACAAGATAATAGTAAAGAATGGACAAAATCTGGTTTGGATGAATAAAGTTTCCCTTATCATCAATAATACCGATACGGTCCGCATCTCCATCGGTTGCAATCCCAATATCATAACCGCCTTCAAGCACCATGTCACGCAGACGGGTTAAGGTTTTTGCGTTTGGAGAAGGCAGACGGCCGCCAAACAATGTGTCATGTCTGTCATGAATTGTATCTACATCACAGCGTGCTGTCATTAAAATCGTCTGCAAGGAGGTTTTCGATACGCCAAACATCGGATCCAGCAGTACCTTCATGTGGCTCTTTTTAATCGCCTCTGTATCCACCATTTGCAAAATGCTGTCAATATATTCATTGGAAAGGTTGTAGGGAATGATAAGCCCCTTTTCCTTTGCCTCTGCAAAATTCATGGTCTTTACCAAAACGCCTTTTTCAATGCGTGCCTCAAACGTTTTTGTAAACTCTACGGAGGCATCTCTTCCGCCCTCTGTAAAAACCTTAATACCGTTATAAGAAGCCGGGTTATGGCTGGCTGTTACTGCCATGCCATATTTCGCCCCCAGGGTTTTCACGCCATACATAATCATCGGCGTTGGTGCATAAAAGTCAATGAAATAGACCTTGATGCCGTTTCCGGCAAAGACTTCAGAAGCCCATATGGCCGCTGTATCGGAAAGGAAGCGGCGGTCATAGCCGATTACAATTTTGTCATACTTGTTTTCGTTCATATCGTCTGCAATTGCCTGAGCAAGCTGCACAATATTTGCCTTAATAAATTCATCCCCGATAATGGCACGCCAGCCACCTGTCCCAAATCGAATCATTCTCTATTCCTTCTTTCTTTTAAATGCTTTTCACAGAAAGCCAAATCTTCCGGCGTGTTTACACCAACAATGGCAACATCATCATGAATGATATAG
The DNA here is from genome assembly GCA_029006755.1 of Clostridia bacterium. Classification (GTDB taxonomy): domain Bacteria; phylum Bacillota; class Clostridia; order UMGS1883; family UMGS1540; genus JAQXGO01. The sequence goes on from JAQXGO010000091.1 coordinate 30,400, forward strand.
CTTTCTACCTTTTTCCCGTTTTGATATAAAATCTTCGGCACATCTGTCAAATAGTATTCACCCTGTGCATTGTTATTTCCGATTTGATGCAGTGCATCGTAGAGTGCACGACTCTTGGCTACACAGATACCAACATTGAGCTCCCGAATGGCAAGTTGCTCCGGTGTTGCATCCTTTTGCTCTACAATGCCGCAAATCTTGCCGTCTGCATCCCGCAGAATACGGCCATACGGCAAGGGAGATTCCGAAACCGCTGTTAATATGGTCTGATCGGCACCACTTTCCTGATGCTTTTGCATAATGCCCCGGTAGATTTCTGCACAAAACATAGGCATATCCCCAAAGAGAATCATTACATCCCCGTCATAGTCTGCAAAAAGGGATTCTGCCGCTAACACCGCATGCCCTGTCCCCTTTTGCTCGGTCTGCAAAGCATAGTGATATGCATCGCCTAAAAACTCTTTGACCATTTCTGCTTTATAACCTACTACGAGTGTAATATCCTCCGGTGCAATAAAACCAATGTTGTCCAAAACGTGACGAATAATCGGCCGGCCGCCCAGTTCACGCAGCACCTTGGGTAGATTAAATTGTTCTGACATAAGGCGGGTACCTTTTCCCGCTGCTAAGACAATTGCACGCATGTTAGTTCTCCTTTCTTACCCCTGTATCCTGACTTAATAATTTGGTTGGATAGCCAAGCTTTTCAATGGCTTCCATAATGCGCTTACAATCCTTTTCCATAGCATATACATAGCCGCAACCGCCACCACCGCTACCGTTGATTTTGCCGCCCAATGCGCCATTCTCGATTGCTGTGTTTAAAATTTCTTCTATGCGCGGTGTGGAAATATCCAGGCCGTCACGCAGATTGGCATGATGCTTTGTGATGAGACGACCTATTGCCGCATCATCAATCACCGGCTGGTTTAAAAGTTCTTTCGCTTCTAATAAGATTCTATAATTATCTGCTGCTGCGGCCAGCACCTTGCGGTAGGGATCTTCCAGTTTTTCAATCAGCGCAAGCTTTGCATCATCGGTAAAATCCTTTACGCTCCGAATGCCATAGGGTGCCAGCTTTTCAATGGCCATGAGTGCCGGCTTTTTGGCGTTTCCGAGAACGCGGGTGGTATCCTTTTGCTGCAAGGAATCAAACAGAATGAATTTGCCGCCCAGCTTTCCGTCCATGCGTTTTACATGGGTTTCTCCTTCGGAGAAGGACAAGTTGACAAGGCCGCCCAAAGCAGAGGCATACTGATCCATCATGCCGCCCGGCTCTCCAAACTCTGCCACCTCGGCTTGGAACGCAAGCAACGCTATTTTTTCAGGATTTTCTGCATCCGGATGCCCGATGCCCTCTAAAAGTGCACGGGTCAGCACCACAATCATGGTGCTGGAAGAACACATGCCCTTACCAATTGGAATATCTGAATCCATCTGAATATCAAAGCCGCAAAGGGGATACCCGGCGCGCAGTAATACATTGACGGTACTCCGCAGATAGTCGCGGTTATTCTCGTATGTAATCGGTTTAGTAATATCAAATTCATACAAGGAATATAATCCCCGGTCATTCGTTGCATTTAAGGTATCAATAGAGGAATCCCGTATACGGATACGAATGAAAGAATCATCCCGGCGCGATACTTTCGCGCTAAAACGCAGGTTTATGGCAACCGCAATCACCTCAAGTCCTAAATAATCTAAATGCTCACCGAACAGGCATAGCCGGCTTGGTGTGGATACGCGAATTTCTGTCTGCATTTTTACATTCAGCCCCTTGCAATTATTTTATTTTTCGTTTATAATGAATTATAATAGTTTTCATTGAAAAAGTCTTTATATAGCAGGACATAAATTTTGCACAAAAGGACAGAGATATGAATTATCGAGCTTTCACCCCTAAAAATGTTTTATCTGTGGACAGCTTTTTCAGCATCCACTATTTTGCGTATGCCAAAAACTTTGTCTTTACCGGCGAAAGACACGATTTCTGGGAAATGGCGTATGTGGATAATGGCGATGTTGGCGTGATGGCGGACACGACCGGTTACACACTGCGACAAGGAGAAGCTATTTTTCATAAGCCTATGGAGTACCATAATATATGGGCAAATGGGCGGTACGCGCATGTTCTGATACTGTCCTTTTCCTCGAAAAGTCCGCTCATGGCCTTTTTTAAAAACAAGATTTTAACACTCGACCAAGAAGATAAGCGGCTTTTGCAGAAGATTATCGAGGAAGCCCGTCGTACATTTGTGGAACCGCTTGATATTGTAGATCTGCCCTGCGTAAGCGAACGGACCGATGCCCCGGCAGGCGGCAGCCAGCTTGTGCGGATTTATACGGAGGCGCTTCTGATTGGTCTTGCGCGGAAAAACTCCGCTGTCCCCCATGCGGAAAGGATTTCCGAAGCGGCAGCAGATGAAAATGAGGATAAAATCGTACAGGCCATTCGTGACTATCTGGCTGCAGATTTAACACGTGAAGTGACGCTTGATGACATTTGCGCAATGCTTTGCTTTAGCAAGACCTATTTGAAAGCATTGTTTAAAAAAAGAATGGGCATGGGCATTATCCAATATTTCATTCACATGAAGATTAAAGCCGCAAAATGCATGATTGGCGACGGAGAGATGACCTGCAGCCAAATTGCAGAGGCTTGCGGTTTTTCCAGTGTGCATTATTTTTCCAGGACCTTCAAGGCTCATACAGGTATGACGCCCACAGCCTATGCCCGCTCCGTGCAAAATCGAAAATTATTGTAAAAATAAAAAAAAGCTTGAAAATACTGGTATTTTATGATATAATGGCTACACTATATAAATGAAAAGGCTATGAATGGGAGAGTAAGCACTGGCTTGTTTTTAAGAGAGAAGGCGTCATCGGCTGAAAGCGCCTTTATTACGGTCTTGCTGAAGTTCACCCGGGAGCCGCACCTTTGAAATAGCAGTAGGGGGTGCCGTTGGCGCACGTCACGCGTGAATGAGTGCTCGCCATTGGCGGGAAATAGGGTGGTACCGCGGAATGTTCGTCCCTTTTTGTAAGGGGCGTTTATTTTTTGCAAGGAGGAAATGAAATATGCAGGAGCAACTGGAAAGAATTAAAGCCGCTGCCGTGCAGGCCTTAAAAGAATCGGAGGCTTTGCAGGCACTGGAAGATGTGCGCATTAAATATTTAGGCAAAAAAGGCGAATTGACCGCCGTTTTGCGAGGTATGGGTGCGCTCAGCGCGGAGGAGCGCCCGAAAATCGGGCAGCTTGCCAACAACGTACGTGCCTCTATTGAAGATTTAATTGAAGCAAAGAAAAAAGCACTTATGGAAAAGGAGCAGGCGGCTCGTCTTGCCGGCGAACGGCTGGATGTTACTGTGCCGGGCACAAGGCGTGCCCTCGCCTCGCGCCATCCGCTTAAGCAGTTAGAGCGTGAGGTTTGCGATATCTTTATCGGCATGGGCTTTTCCATCGCAGAAGGGCCGGATATTGAAAGTGAATATTATAATTTCGAAGCATTGAATCTCCCACCGGATCACCCGGCAAGAGACACACAGGACACCTTTTATATTACAGAGAATGTACTGCTTCGTACGCAAACATCTTCGGTGCAGATTCACGTTATGGAAAATCAAAAACCGCCATTTAAAATGGTTTCTCCCGGCCGTGTTTATCGTTCGGATGCGCTGGATGCAACCCACTCCCCTGTTTTTCACCAGATGGAAGGGTTGGTTGTCGATAAGGGAATCACCATGGGCGACTTAAAAGGTACGCTCGAAGCCTTTTTGAAAAAGCTCTATGGCGAAGATGTGCGGGTCCGGTTCCGTCCCCACCACTTCCCGTTTACGGAACCGAGCGCAGAAGTCGATATTTCCTGCTTCGTCTGTGGCGGCGAGGGTTGCCGCATTTGCAAAGGCGAAGGCTGGATTGAAATTTTAGGCGCCGGCATGGTACACCCCAAGGTGCTGCGTGGCTGCGGCATTGACCCTGAGATATACAGCGGCTTTGCCTTTGGTGTGGGTCTTGAACGTATTGCCATGCGCCGCTATGGTATTGATGATATTCGGTTGTTCTTAGAAAACGACGTCCGTTTTCTAAAACAGTTTTAGGAGGGTGTAAAGTGAAGATATCATTAAATTGGATACAAGAATATGCAGATATTGCAGGCATCTCCCCAAAGGACTATGCGGAAGCTATGACATTGTCCGGGTCTAAGGTAGAGGGCTTTGCCGAAGTCGGTGAAGCCGTGCAGAACGTAGTGATAGGCAAAATTCTCGAAAAGGAAAAACACCCGGATGCAGATAGACTCTGGATATGTAAGGTCGATGTCGGTACGAGTGAAACGTTGCAAATTGTGACAGCCGCGCAAAATATGGAAGCCGGCGATACGGTTGCCGTTGCCCTGCATGGTGCCACTTTACCGGGCGGTATCACTATTAAAACCGGCAAGCTTCGCGGTGTGGTATCGCAAGGAATGTTCTGCTCCCACGAAGAGCTGGGGCTTTCCCTCTCTGATATTCCCGGTGCAGCAGAAGATGGCATTATTGTTTTTCCCAAGGCATATGCCCCCGGCACGAATGTGAAAAAGGTTGTAGGGCTCGATGATGTCGTGGTGGATTTTGAAATCACTTCCAACCGCCCGGATTGCCTCAGTGCCATTGGTCTTGGCCGTGAAACTGCCGCCACCTTTGGCAAGCCGTTTGTTACCCACACTCCGAAAATGACCGGCAATGATGAAAATATAAATGACTTTATTAAAGTGCAAGTGCAGGCACCGGAAAAGTGTACCCGTTATATTGCGCGCGGAGTAAAGAATATCCGCATTGCGCCTTCTCCCCGTTGGATGCGTGACAGGCTCACTGCCAGCGGCATCCGGCCGATTAACAATATTGTCGATATTACAAACTATGTGATGTTGGAATATGGTCAGCCCATGCACGCCTTTGACAGACGCTATTTAAAGGGCGGCGAGATTATCGTGCGCTGTGCCGCAGCAGACGAAACCATTACTACCTTAGACGGTGTTTCGCGTAAGCTGGATTCAGATATGCTTGTGATTGCAGATGCCACGCGTGCAGTGGCCGTTGCCGGTGTTATGGGCGGCGAAAACTCGGAAATTCAGTCGGATACTACGGAAGTTATTTTTGAATCGGCGATGTTCCATGGTCCTTCCGTGCGCCGTGCTGCAAAACGCTTAGGCTTACGGACAGAGTCCTCTGCTCGTTTTGAGAAGGGGCTGGACAGCACACTTTCTCTTGCCGCTGTCAACCGTGCTTGCGAGCTCGTAGAGCTTTTGGATGCCGGTACCGTAATCGGCGGTATGGTAGATATTTATCCCACGCCTTCTTGCGAGCGCGTCCTGCCTCTTGATGCGGATAAAATCAATCATTTCTTAGGCACCTCTATTCCCCGCGAGCGTATGGAAGAAATTCTGACAGCAATCGGATTCACCGTAAAGGGTGATCAAATATCTGTTCCCACCTTCCGCGCCGATGTGGAAGAATTTGCAGATGTAGCTGAGGAGATTGCCCGTTTTTACGGATATACAGAAATACCTGCAACTGCTCTCAGCAGCAGCGCGGGTATTGGCGGCCGTTCAAAAAGTCAGGCCATGGAGGAAAGAATTGCTGACATGCTTTCTGTGATGGGTTATTATGAGGTAATGACCTCCTCCTTCACAGAGCGCGGCGCGGCAGAGAAGTTAGGCAGAAGCAGTGAAGGCTGTATCTTCATCAAAAACCCCTTAGGAGAAGAAAATGCTGCCATGCGTAACACTTTGCTCCATACAAACCTGGAAGTTTTGGCGCATAACGCAAACCAGCGCATTGCCAATGTGCGCACCTTCGAAATCGGCAAGATTTATAAGGATTTAGACGAAAAAACCTTGGCAAAGGAACCCAAGATGCTCTTTATCGGTGGCTATCACACGGATTTTTATGCCGTCAAGGGCGATTTGGAAGCACTTTTTGCTTCCTTGGGTGTATCGTCCGTCCGTTTTGAAACAGCGCCGGAAAATGCAACCTTCCATCCCGGTAAAACTGCAGCCATCTTTATCGGCGAGGAGGAAGCCGGTATCTTTGGTGCAATTCATCCGGAAATTGCAGGTCGCTATGGCCTTGAAACAGAAGTATTTGCTGCGGAAATTGCATTGGATGCAATCCTTGCCAATGCAGCGGAAAACAAAACCTATAAAACCCTGGCACGCTTCCCGGCTGTCACGCGTGACCTTGCGTTTCTAATTGACGATACTGTACAGGCAGGCAAAGTATATGAAGTGATTAAAAAGTACGCAGGCGGCCGTGCAGAGGAGATTGTTCTCTTTGATATATACAAAGGGAAACAGGTGCCGATGGGTAAAAAAAGCATGGCCTATAAAATCACTTTCCGTGCACAGGATAAGACACTGAGCGAACAGGATGTCAGCCGTGCATTAGATAAAATTGTACGGATGCTGGAAAAGGAATTAGGCGCATCATTACGATAGAAGGATAAAAGGAGTGCAGATTCACTATGGAATATACAATGAAAATTGCAGGATTGACAAGGGCTCTCCCCCTTTGTCCAATCGGTGAAGATTTATATATTGGCGCGTTTGTCATGTTTGGGGACACGGAACTTACCATTGCAGCAGCGGCAGAGCTTCTTAAAAAAGCCCCCGCTTTTGATGTCATTGTAACTGCAGAGTCAAAGGGGATTCCGTTGGCATACGAAATGGCACGGCAATCCGGCAAACCCTATATTGTTGCAAGAAAGGGCGAAAAGCTCTACATGCGTGACTGTATTTCGATCGATGTACAATCTATTACTACGCAGAAGTTGCAAACGTTGTGCCTAGGCAGTGACGAGGTTTCTGTTATGCAAGGGAAGCGCATTTTGATTGTAGACGATGTTATCAGCACCGGTGCCTCTTTGCTTGCTGTTGAAACCTTACTGCAAAAGATCAATGCGAACATTGTCGGTAAAATGGCAGTGCTCGCAGAAGGGGATGCTGCAAGGCGTCATGATATTCAGTATTTGGAGGAATTGCCGCTGTTTCACAAAGACGGAACAAAAGTATGATAAATAACGAAAAAGATCCTATGTTGGGACGTGCCCTGCACGCATTCCTACATAGGCTAATGTATCGAGTGGATTTACCCAAAAAAGAGAAGAACCAAATGAAGGAAGATTTATTGCGCCTTTTCTCTTATTATGAGGCACAAGGGCTTTCTCCGGCAGAGATTGAAAATCGCGTGGGGGGCGATATTTTCGGCAGCTTCTATACGCGGCCAAGTCCTGCACTTTGGTATCCTTTAGACAGTGCTGCAAAAATATATCCGCTGGCACTGACAAGTAGACGGATGACCAAGTTTCGAGTATCTGCCTATCTAAAGGATCCGGTAGAACCTTGTGTTTTGCAGGTGGCGTTACTGTCAACTATCAAACGATTCCCGGTTTTCGCGACCAATTTGCGGCGCGGTTTTTTCTGGCATTATTTAGATGCCCTGCGCTGTCGCTTTGAGGTCCATGAAGAATCCAGGCCGCCTTGCAGTTACTTGTCGCAAAGCAGAAGGCGGACGCCTTGTTTTGAGGTACTTTATTATAAAAAGCGCATTGCACTGGAAGTGTTTCATGTTCTGACGGACGGTGGCGGTGCCATGGTCTTTCTCAAAACACTGATTGCCGAGTATTTACGGCTTTTAGGCGTTTCGCCTCAGTACGGAGCGGGCATTTTGGATGTACAATCTTCTCCTTCTTTGGAAGAGCAGGAGGACAGCTTTCTGCATGTAATATCTTCAAAAGGCAAGGGAGGCTTTATGCAACCGTTTGCGGTGCAGCCGGGCGAAAAACGCCGAAAGGACCGTACCGGACGGATTTTGCAGTTTATTATGCCTGCAGATGCGCTTATCCGTGCTGCCCATAAAAGAGATATTTCCGTAACGGGTTTTCTCACCGCATGTATGTTTGCAGCACTTTATCCGGCCGTTGCTTATGCAAAGCCGAACGAACCTTTGCAAATTCAAGTGCCGATAAATCTTAGATCACGCTATGGAAGAAAGACATTGCGCAACTTCTCTCTGTATGCTGTCCTGCGCCTGCCGTATGAAAAAGCCGTATGTATGGATGATATTTTTACTGCCGTACGTGAGCAGCTTGCAACCTATACGGAAAAGACTTTTTTAGACGGTATGCTTGCCAGCGCCGTTTCCATGGCACACAACCCGATTCTGCGTTTTGTCCCCTTAGGACTCAAGAACATGATTTGCCGTAAAATATACGGCATTTTAGGTGAAAAAACCCTTTCGGCTACGTTATCAAACATTGGCGTTGTACATGAGGATTTCGGTGGGAAGGTGGAAATGTTTGATGCCATCATTGGGACCTCGTGGCCTACAAATTTTAAATGCGGATTGATTTCCTACCAGGGAACAGCTGTCCTCAGTATTGCCTCATCACTTCGAAATGTCTGCTTCGAGGATAGTTTATATCGTATTTTAGAAAAAGAGGGTATCAAAGCCCTTGTGGAGGGGACTGCAATATGAAAACATGCGATGCCTGTCAGGCAATAATCAGTGATAGCTTTTCGCACTGTCCACTATGTGGCATAGAACATACTGCAGACAGGACAAACGCACTTTATCCCATCACAAAAAAACAACGAAGCGGCAGCCTGTATCGCATTAGCGTATGCGCACTTTGGCTTGGATGCATAGCTTCAGTAATCTGTAATCTTTGCGTTGGGGGTGTACCCTGGTGCTTATATGTTCTCTGCGGCGCTTTTGTCTGTTATACAGCTTTTTTATCGTCTCGCCTTGTGGATACCGGTTTTATCCAACCAATGACTTCCACCGGAATTTCTATTTCCATTCTTTTATTTGTGGTTGAACGTGTGACGGATTCCGGTAGATGGGCAACGCATATTGTGATTCCTTGTCTTTTATTTGGTGTCCTTCTTAGCGGCTCGGTAATTTATCTTTTTTGGTTTGATACGCAACGCAATCATTTCGCCGCACCCCTGCAAATCATTGCATGTGCAATCTGTGCTATGCTCTTTGCTTGGTTAGGCTTTATGGAGATTCATTGGCCGATAATTGTTTTGTTCGCTTACTCTCTCGCAGTCGTCATTGTTACTGCAATTCTTTATAGAAAGCCCTTTGCCGCAGAGTTTAAGAAGAAACTACATCGCTAACGCAAGTTCATTACAGTAAATATTGCAAAATGTGTATACCACATGAAGCATGAAAACCTCGTGTCTATATGAATATACACTATAGCATATATATGGAAGAAGGAAGGGCGGTATTTCGTTATACAATGAATTGCTGACATTATGAGGATTTGAAAACACTGTTCCTGTCGACATATATGCTTTACGCGTCGATTAACCCAAAGCCTATGGCTTTAGCCAGTTTCTCCATATTCTTTGTACCTTTTCTTCAGATCAAAAAGGCGCCTCAGCAAATGATTTATATCAATCTTTTGCTGAGGCTTTTTTACTATCTCTATATATAAGAAATGTCTGCTTCATATCCTACTATTTGAAATTTAAGCAACCTTTATTATATTCATGTGTATGGTCATTCTTAGATTGTTGTATATACGCCCTTTATTTTGTTCATGAAAAAGCGCCGACATTACTGTCGGCGCTTGTAAAGAACGAACAATTACATTGCATTTACTGCGTCATAGAACAGGCCCACAATCTTAGCAACCTGTGCTCTTGTTACAGGAGCACCAGGAGCAAATGTGCCATCGCCCATGCCATTCAGAATACCAACTTTTGTCAGTTCAGAAACTGCTTCCTTAGCATAATCGCTAATGCTTGCAGCATCTGTGAATGTGATTTCTTCGCCCTGTGTCATTTTCTCGAATAAGCCAATTTCTTTGCCCATGTTGTAGAATACTGTAGCAACTTCTTCACGTGTGATGTCTCTATCAGCATCAAATTTCTCACCAAGGAACTTCAATGCGCCGAGCTTTTCTGCTGCTGCAATTTCTGCTGCTGCCCAGTGCTTTGCATCTGTTCCCACAACATCCTTAGCATCGCCTTCTACCTTCAGAACACGAGAAGCTAATGCAACGAGCTGTGCAATGGTTGTCTTGCCTTCCGGAGCAAAGGAATCATCGGACATACCCTTAATTACGCCGGCCTTAGTAAGCTTATCGATGGAGTCGGCCGCCCATGCATATGCAACCTTGTCAACATCATTAAACTTTTCGATACCCTTATCGGAAGCTTCACCGGCAATGTCGCCTTTAGTCGGATCTTCTACAACAGGCTTATTATCTTCCTTCGGATCTTCCTTCGGATCTTCTTTCTTGTCGTCTTCAACAGGCTTATCTGTCAGGTTTGCACCAGTAGAAATAGACGGAGCGCTGGTAGAAGCTTTCTTAATTTCAACTGCATCGAATGCTTTTGCATCGCCAACATATGCAGGATGACCTTCAACTGTGTATGTTGCAGTTACTTTCACATAACCGAACTTACCGATATTCTCTTTGTCAAATTTATAAGTAGCTGTTGTTGCACCTTCAATTGCTTGTTCATTTGTGCCTTCAGCATCATCTGCTACATACCACTGATATGCAAATGTGTATTCGCCAGCCTTGTAATCGTTCACTTCAACGACAGCTTCTACGTCTTTGCCAGCAGTAATCTTTTTAATCTCTTCGCCTTCCGGAATTACAGGTACAGGCTTGTAGTCTTCTGCCGGATATACAAAGATTGCACTCTCATCAGCTAAAGCTACAGCGCTTGCTGCAACGTTCGGCTCAACACTTCTGTCTGCCTTTGCTAATACATCAAAGGAAATCTTCTTTTCAACCAAATCTTTAGTAATCGGAAGCTCTTTGGTTGTTGCACCTTCGATCACAGCACCGTCTGCATACCAAGTGATAACAGATACGTCACCTGTTGTCTTGTCTAATACTTCAGGATCTGTATTACCGTTATTAAATGCATAACCTGCTACCAGTTTGCCATTGGGAACAGCATAGGTTGCCTCGTCAGCAATTGTCAATGTCAGGTCAGATGCTACAGGTGCAACAGGCATTGCGGAAATCTTAATTGTGCCTGTTTTATCTGTGACGGTTGCATTTGCTTTTTGTGCATCATCGCCGCCTTCTACTGCCTGATAAATGAAGTTGGTTACTGCAAGACCAGTTGCGCCAACTTCGAGTGCCTTAAATTTAAAGCTGAAGAGTGCTTCGGTTTCCAACGGAGCCGGAACATCCGTTACACCATTCTGAAAATCTGCAACTGCAGCGTAGTTAATGGAACCTGCGCTCCAACTACGTCCACCCTGTACAAATGTGTTTGCTTCATCTACAACGTACTTTTCATTTGTTGTGACTACAAGTTCAGATGCCTTAGTAACGGCTGTTGTGCCATCCTTCTTTACCGGCTGAATTTTTGCTGCATCATATGCAAAGGTAATTTCAGCTGCACGCATTGTTGTTTCTGTGGTACCAACGTGTACCTCAACCTCGAACACATCGTCCTTGTAGGCATCCTTAGAGAGCTTCAGCTCTACAGTTACGTTCGCAGGAACTGCAGCATATACTGAAATGCTTACAACAGAAAGAAGCATTACAAGTGCTGCAAGCACCGCTATTAATTTCTTTGTCATGCTAAAAACCTCCATTTTTTTTATCTTCCAACGAGGGTGATAATGTGACAAGCAATATCACCCTCGAATGGTACAAACATTATTTGCTTGCGTTCCAGTTAGATCCTAATGTAGAATAGTCAAGTACGTTTACTATGCCATCTCCATTCAGGTCTGCTGCTACATTGTATTTTGCATTGCCGGGAACTGCATTCCATGCACTTCCCAATGCAGAAATATCCAGAATGTTAACTGTATCATTAGCGTCTATGTCACCTGCACGCATGGCGGGCATTGCCAATGCAGAACCATCTCTCATTGTAACGCCTTCTTTGGTCACTGTCACTTCTACAGTTTCTGTGAAGTAACCGGGTCTTGCAATTTCAATGATATAATCGCCTAATGCAATTTTCTTCGTGCTCTTAAATGCAACGCCATTTTCTGCAACCTGTGCAAAAGCATCTATCTCTTCGCTTTCTTTATAAAGCTTCACTGTAGCCACATTTGCTGCCTTAGCAAGAGAACTAATGAATCCTGCATTTACTTCTACATCAACGCCGGCTAAGCCAATCTTATTCACAACAAAATCAAAGGTTTTTACAGAATCTGCGTAGCCATCTTTTTTGAATGTAGCGGTTGCACTATATGTTGCGGTATCTTCTTCCGCATCCACAGCCGGACGAGCCAACTCAACCTTACCTACAGCTGAGGCCCCTTCCATGCTCGGGCTGGTCCATGCCCAAACAATTGAAACGCCGTCTTCTCCCCATGTATCTTTCAAATCAACAACTGCTTTACCATACTGTGCATCTTTCTCATCCGCATTTTCCGGGTAACCTTCAGCCGGTGCATCATAGTAACCGGCTTCGCCACCATACACAACATCAAAGACGGCCGCATCTGCTGCAATCTTTGTAGGTGCAGTCAGCTTAAAGCTCTTCACTTCTGTTGCCGTATAGTATTCATCCGGCTGAATTGTAATCGTAAAGGTTCTTTCTTCAACTGCATTGCCAAAGAGATATGCAAACTTGTAGTTATTCCCTTCTACCAATGCAGCAGTTGCGGTTTCTTCAACCGGTGTTTCGCCATCCATGTACGAAATCTTAATTGCATTGGGAAGCGCTATATCCGTTGCCCAATCCGCATAAGCACCTTCAGCATTAATGGAGAACTCAACTTCACCATCAGCAACCTGATCTGCAATTGTAACTGTACCGGATGCCTTCATGCTTGCGGAGAAAGCTTCGCCAAGCATTTTACCGTTTGCATAAGTTGCTTTCATTTCAACATCAACGGAAGAAATGGTTTCTATTCCGCTAACTACAGTCCATGCAATTGTCGCTGTCTTGTTTTCTGCATCTACTACAAACTTGTCAGCTGTAAGTTCTACCTGAGATGCACCTTTATTGATGATAATCTTATCAATATCACTTGTGTAATCTGCAGGAATTTCAGGGAATGCATTGGTTGCATCTTTTACAAGATCAAAGACTAAATCTTCGCCTTTGTACCATGTGCCTTGCAGCTTAAGGTGCGGACTGGCCGGAGCAGCCTCAACAGGTCTATACTTTTGCACTTCTGTTACATCAGTACCACCGGCGAAAACAGTAATAAACTGACCGCCCTTTGCATCTACCTTCGGCTTGAAGTTAAAAGTAAAGGTACCAACGCCTTCATTAAAAACAATGTTGCCATCTTCTTGACCTACTTGGTCAATGTAAACAACACGATCTTGTAATGTTTTGCCTTCAACTTCGCTGTTCACAAAGTCTGCTAAAGCAGTCTCAGATTCGCCTTCAGCCTGTGTCCCACGAACAGCCAAAATTGTAACATTCAAATCCTCAACTACTGCATCTGCGCCCGCAGTAATTGTACCTGTAACCGTCATTACTTCGGTTTCATCATTGTAGTCTACACTTGTCAGTGCGACAGTATTTGCACTGCCCTCTCCAAGTGCGACCATGGGAAGCATAGACAGTGCCAATACAGAAGCAACAACTATCTTCCACACTTTCTTCTTTCCTTTCATCATTTTCTTACCCCTTTCCTTAATATGAAATGTTTGTTATGGTTTGCGAATTACCGCAGATTTTAACGTTATAGCTCTTGCTATAACCCACCGAAAATAAAACCTACACTCTCCTTTCGCAAATCATATTGTGGCCACGTCGCCTAAAGTCAATTACGGCCTTTACATCTATACGATATTATTATAACGCCATATAGGGAGTTTTGCAAGCTTTTTTTAATTTTTTTTTTACTTTTGTGTATCATGCACAAATTCTGCCTTTTTGCCACACGAAAGGCTGTTCTTGCACCGGCTGCTTCTGGTTTGTATTTTGGGAGAAGGTACAAAGTTTATTCCGTTTTTCTCCCTATTCCATGTTTCTTGTTTTGCAAAACTTTGCGTTCCTTTTTATTCTATCCAATTGTTGATCAGATTCTTTTCCATCGGTAGTATGCAGAAAAACTTAAGCCTTTTGAATTCCCCCTCATCCCCGAAACGTATCTTATTTTCCTCGTCCTCCTGGAAAAGGCTTGACAATTTTTCGCGAACAATATATAATGAAGAAAAGACTATTTTTTAGGAAAGGCCGAGATACAATGGAAGAAATCAGAAAAGCAGTATGTGAGGCTGTTGAAGCGTTAGTGGATGCTGCTGCACTAACAGAAAAGCAGATTATGATATTGGGTTGCAGTACCAGTGAGGTGGCCGGTTCTAAAATCGGAAAAGGCTCTGTTTATGAAATCGGTGAAACTATTATCCGTGCCGCATTATCCGTCCTCTCTCCACGCGGAATTTATTTGGCTGTCGGGTGTTGTGAACATTTAAACCGCGCTGTATGCATGCCGCGTGAGGCTGCAGAAAAATATGGTTTTGAAATTGTTTCCGTCCTGCCCGCGATTCACGCCGGGGGCAGTGCCGCCACAGCCGCATATAAATACATGGATAACCCTTGTATGGTTGAATTTGCACGTTGCCATGCCGGCATGGATATTGGTGACACCTTTATCGGCATGCATCTGCGCCATGTGGCCGTGCCCGTCCGTCTGCCGATTCACGAAATCGGCTGTGCCCATGTAACCTATGCAAAAACGCGCCCCAAATATATTGGCGGCTGCCGTGCTATATACGAGGTGTAAAGGAGCGATACCAATGAAAAGACTGCCAATTCTTCTCTGTGGCCTGCTTTTATGCATTTCCACTGTCGCATCAGCGGATACCAATGCCGTTGGCGTTGTGGATGCAACCTCCTTGAATGTACGCAGTGCCCCCTCCATGGATGCTTCTGTGGTTGCTATGCTCTCCAACGGACAAAACATAAATATCATCACGAAAACCGGCGGTACCTGGTTTAAGGTTGACCTTGGGGACAAGGTCGGCTATGTGCATGCCAGTTATGTCGCCGCCAGCCGAAACGGCACTCCCGTTGTCTATGACAAGACGGCCGACATGTCGATTCAATCTGCCACCGGCAGTGAAAAAGGCCAGCTTGTTGTTGCCACCGCCAAAAAGTATTTAGGCATTCCGTATGTCTACGGCGGCTCTTCCCCTGCCGGGTTTGATTGCAGCGGTCTTGTACAATATGTTTTCCGCGAGTTAGGCGTTTCCATCAACCGTGTTGCTGCTGACCAAACTGCGCACGGGACCCCGGTTGGTCGCGAAAATCTTCTGCCCGGCGACATTGTCTTTTTCCACAACACCAGCCGCTACACCCGCATTAACCATGTAGGTATTTATGTAGGAAACGGTCAGTTTATTCATGCGCCGCAAACCGGGGATGTTGTGAAAATTTCTTCCCTGGACAGTGGCTATTATGCCACCACGTTTGTAACCGCAAGGCGCATATTCAATTAAACTTTTAAAAGGTGCCGTAGCAAACTGCACAGACCGCATAAAGCATACGTTTTGGAGAGGATGCGGATCAGCCTTATAAGAGTCAAAAAGTTAGGGTGGAAATTCGCTAAACCATGCATTTCTTAAAATAAAAATGCTTTATGCTATGAACAAACTTCGCCTCTCGACGTACCTGTGTACGCCTTCGGGGGGACCCAAAGCCTGCGGCTTTGGCGCAGTTTGTCCATTCTGCACTATTTTTCTCCAGCCCCAAGGAGCCGTAGCAAAAAGATTTTGAATCATCATTTTGCTCCGGCTCCTTGCTATCTGCATATGCCCATTTCCCTCTATCGGTTGGATTGAAACTGTAGAATCCCTGCACAGATCGCTTCCGCAATCTGTGCTTGGTATTCCGGGGTTTGTAAGAGGGCTTCCTCTTTTGGATTCGATAAAAATCCGCACTCCACCAAGACAGATGGTACATTGACCTGCCGCAATAAGTACAATGAATCCGTGACCGGTTTTATCTCCCGCGTGCAGTGCTCTCCTATTTTTTCAATGAAAGCCTGCCGGATTGTCTCGGCAAGTTCTTGACTGCCCGGCGTTTTCGCTGCATAAAAAATCTGTGGCCCTGCACAGGAGGCATCCTTAAAATGATTCATATGGATACTGACAAGAAGACTATTTCCTTCCTGATTCACGATGGATACGCGCGCCTTCATATCCGCAATCTTTTTCTCTCGAATGGTCCTTTCCTTTTCTCCAAATAACCCTTCGTCCGCACTTCTTGTCAAAACAGTTTCTTTTCCCTGTTCTGTAAGCTTTTCTGCAAGTAACTTAGCAATGGCAAGATTGATGTCCTTTTCCAAAACGCCGCTTTTATTTCCTACTGTGCCTCCGTCCGGCGTCCCATGCCCTGCATCGATTACGATCCCGTTTGTCGCTACTGCATCGGCGTTCTCTCTTCCCCGCAACGTAAATACCAGAAATGTTACAACAAGCATGATTGTTATAAACAGAATTGCCCCACGCTTTAAAATAATCATCAATGAAAAACACCTCCGCTTTTTCACTGTATGTGGGTCTTTCAGAAAATATTCCTATGGGATATCCAGGAATTTTTGAAAAAAATATTCCAATTTCCTATTTGTTGTGCTATAATAGATGCATAATCGTATCCATATATAGAAAGGGATGAAAAAATGAAGGTACTTGCAATCGGTTGTCATCCGGACGATATTGAAGTGGCCTGCGCCGGTACAATGGCAAAATATGTGAAGGAAGGACATTCCGTTACAGTATGCCATGTCGCGAACGGAAATCTCGGCCATGCCATTATCCCGCCGGATGAGCTGCGGGATATGCGCCGCGAAGAAGCAAGACGGGCCGGTTCTTTGGCCGGTATTAAGGTAATCACCTGTGATATTGGTGATGTTCTGCTTTATGCAGAGGATAAGGCACAGCGTGATAAGGTGGTAGATGTCATTCGTGCGGAACAGCCGGATGTTATTTTTACACATTCACCGAATGACTACATGCCTGACCATACAGCGGTAAGCAAACTGGTTTTTGATGCTTCCTTTGCCGCCAGCGTTCCACACTATCAAACCGGTGTTGCGGGAGCAGCAGAGTTAACGCCGATTTACTATATGGACACACTCGCAGGCGTAAACTTTATGCCCACGGAATATGTGGACATTTCTGATACGTTTGAATTAAAGCTGGAAATGCTCGAATGTCACGAAAGTCAGATGAAGTGGATGCGCGACCATGATCACATTGATTTTGCAGACTTTGTCAGAACCTGTGCAAAATTCCGTGGTCTGCAGTCCGGCGTTCCTTATGCGGAAGCATTCTGCAAATGCTACGCATGGCCGAAAATTACCACAAAAAATCTATTACCATAAGAAAGGAAGAAAATCATGAATTTTATTGACACCGTGAAAGGTTCCCTTTTAGAAGGCTTCTATCCTGCAGGCTGGGATATGGCAAAAATTGATGCCTGCTGCCAGCATAAACCGGAGGAAATTACGGAACGACAGTCTTTCTGGCATCCGGATTTCACACCGGTACAATGTGACTCCTTGGCGGAGTTTGACACCTATATGGGTCATGAAATTGCACTGCAAATTAAAAAAGCACGCGATGCAGGCGAAAAATTAATCTTTATCCTGCCGGTAGGCCCGATGGGTATGTATAAGTGGGCTGTGTATTTCCTGAAGGAATGGCAGGTAAAATGTGACCATATCCATTGCTTCAATATGGATGAATGGGCAGATGCCAATGGCAACACCCTGTCTGCCAATGACCCGGCAGCTTTCACAAACGCAATGAAAGAAGCCTTCTACAATCCTCTTGGCGAATTGACTGTGCCGGAAAGCCAGCGCAACTTTGCAACACCGGACAATCTGCCGCAATATGCAGAAAAGATTGCTGCCTTAAAGGCAGAAGGAGCAAAACTCGTTTTGGTATACGGCGTTGGCAGAATGTGCCATATCGCTTTCTGGGAACCGCACTTTGCTGCAGAATTTGACAGCGTAGAAGATTGGAAAAAGCAGACACACCGCATCGGTGCAAAGCTGCATCCGTTAACCATTGAGCAGAACGCCATTACAAGCTTTAAATCCAGAACAACTTTGGTGCCCTGCCGTGCAAACACCATTGGCCCCGGCCTCTTTTTGCAGGCAGATTACAGCATCGGCGGCTGCGACGGTGCACTTTCCCGCGGGATGCAGTGGCAAGGCATGAGCCTTTGGATGACACTGCGGTACACCCCGGATAAATGGGTGCCCTCCTCCTTCGTACCGACCCTGGCAGGTAAGCTTTTCTTCCTGAAAGAATTAGCCGGTCCGTTGGAAGCAGAATGTAACTAAAAGTTTTCTCGGAATGTTAAAAAATTCCGGGAACACGTTATAAAAAACACCTTTTGGAGTGATACTATTTGTAGGACTCCAAAGGGTGTTTTTTCATCTCCATTTTTCGTGTGAATGGAGCCCTTTGAATTAAAACTGGAAAGGAATGTCAAAACAATGTCTATAAATAAGGTTGAAATCTGCGGCGTAAACACAGCAAAACTGCCGGTTTTAAAAGAAGAAGAAAAGAATGCTCTTTTCCTTCGCATTCAAAATGGCGATAAGGAAGCTCGCCGTCTTTTTATAGAGGGAAATCTTCGGCTTGTTCTCAGCGTAATCCAGCGTTTTTCCAACCGTGGCGAACATGTAGACGATCTTTTTCAAGTTGGCTGTATTGGACTTATGAAAGCCATTGATAATTTTGACACTTCGCATGGTGTGAAATTTTCAACCTACGCCGTGCCAATGAATGTTGCTATGTGAAAATGCATATGATCTGCATTTGGCCAAAACGCTATTCCATTCTTTTTAGTTTATCTCGGATTTTAGCTGCGTCTTCAAACCGCAGTTCTTTTGCTGCACGGTTCATTTCCTCTGTGAGCCGTTTTTTGAGTGCCTCTGTATCTTCCGCAGGCTCCTCTGTTTCTCGAACGCCGGCCTCGATCACTTCATGTACCGCCTTTTTAATTGTTTTCGGTACAATGCCATGCGCTTTATTGTACGCATCCTGCAACGCGCGGCGACGATTGGTTTCCCCGATCGCACGCTCCATAGACCCGGTCATATGATCGGCGTACATAATGACCATTCCCTCCGCATTTCTTGCCGCGCGGCCAATGGTCTGGATTAAAGAGGTTTCGCTTCGCAAAAAGCCTTCTTTATCTGCATCCAGAATGGCAACTAAAGATACCTCGGGCAGATCCAATCCTTCCCGCAGCAAGTTGATGCCGACCAAAACATCAAACACGCCCATGCGTAAATCACGAATAATCTCCATTCTCTCAATGGTTTCCACACCATGATGCATATATTTTACCGATACACCCATTTCTCGCAGATAATCCGTCAGATCCTCTGCCATCTTTTTGGTGAGTGTAGTGACTAAAACACGTTCTTTTTTATCTGCACGCGTATAAATTTCGCCTAAAAGATCATCGATCTGTCCGGTCACCGGCCGTACTTCTACCTTTGGATCTAAAAGCCCTGTGGGGCGAATGACCTGCTCTACCACTGCGCCGGATTTTTCTCTTTCATATTCGGCCGGCGTCGCGCTCACGTATATCGCCTGATGGATTCTCTCCTCAAACTCCTGAAAATTCAAAGGGCGGTTATCATACGCCGACGGTAAGCGGAAGCCGTATTCTACCAACGAATCCTTTCTTGCACGGTCGCCGGCGTACATCGCACGTACCTGCGGAATCGTAACGTGGCTTTCATCCACCACCAAAAGATAGTCCTCCGGAAAATAATCCATCAGTGTAAACGGCGCACTGCCGGGCGCTCTTCCGCTGATATAGCGGGAGTAGTTCTCAATACCCTGACAAAAGCCGATTTCCTGCATCATTTCAATATCATAGTTGGTTCTCTGCAATATGCGCTGCGCCTCTAAAAGCTTCCCATTGGCATGGAAGAAGGCTGCCCGCTCTTCGGCCTCTTTCCGAATTTGCACAATCGCCTCCTCGAGCCGTTCTCGGGTGGTTACATAGTGAGACGCCGGATAGATCGCCACATGGTTACGGCGCATGAGAATCTCTCCGGTTAAAACGTCGATTTCCGTAATCCTCTCAATTTCATCTCCAAAAAACTCAACCCGCACTGCCTTATCTCCTGCGCCGGCCGGAAAAATCTCTAAAACATCACCGCGCACGCGAAACTTCCCACGAGTAAAGTTCATATCATTTCTTGTATACTGAATATCCACCAGTTTCCGGATGACCTCGTCCCGATCTCGGCGCATACCGGGGCGCAGGGATACAATCATTTTTGCATAATCCACGGGGTCCCCCAAGCTATAAATGCACGATACACTCGAAACAATGATAACATCCTTGCGTTCAAAAAGAGCTGCAGTTGCGCTATGCCGCAGCTTATCAATTTCATCGTTGATCTGCGCATCTTTTTCAATATAAGTGTCCGATTGCGGAATGTATGCCTCCGGCTGATAATAGTCATAGTAGGACACAAAAAACTCCA
>JAQXGO010000092.1 GCA_029006755.1 Clostridia bacterium
GACAGGCTGTTGATACGATTATTGAACAGCTTATCCCCTATTTGGAAGAGGGCGACATCATTATTGATGGCGGAAACTCTCACTTCCCGGATACCATTCGCCGTTGTGAATATATAGAAAGCAAAGGTCTTTTGTATGTAGGCACCGGCGTTTCCGGCGGTGAAGAGGGCGCTTTAAAAGGCCCCAGCATGATGCCCGGCGGCTCCCCGGCTGCATGGGAATATGTAAAGCCTATTTTCCAGTCCATCTGCGCAAAAGTTGAGGACGGTTCTCCTTGCTGTGATTGGGTTGGCGAAGGCGGTGCCGGTCACTTTGTAAAGATGGTACACAATGGTATCGAATATGGTGATATGCAGCTTATCTGCGAAGCTTATCAGCTTATGCGTGACTACCTTGGCATGAGTGCAGACGAAATGCATGCGGTTTTTGCCGAATGGAATAAAGTTGAGCTGGATAGCTATCTGATCGAAATTACAAGAGATATTTTGGCTTACAAGGACACAGACGGTGCGCCGATTGTAGACAAAATCTTAGATACAGCCGGACAGAAGGGTACCGGTAAATGGACAGGTATTGCTGCTCTGGACGAAGGCGTACCGCTTACCTTAATCGGTGAAGCAGTATTTGCTCGTTGCCTCAGTGCAATCAAGGAAGAACGCGTTGCTGCATCTAAAGTGCTGACAGGTCCTGCACCGAAGTTTGAAGGCGATCGTGATGCTTTTATTAACGATATCCGCAATGCACTGTTTGCAGCAAAGATTGTTTCCTATGCGCAGGGTTACACACTGATGCGTGCTGCTGCCAAAACCTATGGGTGGAACTTAAACTACGGTGGCATTGCATTGATGTGGCGCGGCGGTTGTATCATTCGCAGCGTATTCCTTGGCAAAATCAAAGAAGCATTTGACAAGAATCCCGAGCTCACCAATCTGCTTCTTGACCCATACTTTAAGGGCATTATAGATAATGCACAGGCCGGCTGGCGTCGTGTTTGTGCCGCTGCAATGCTAAATGGCATCCCGGCTCCGGCGATGACAACTGCTCTCAATTACTATGACGGCTATCGCTGTGAGAAGCTGCCGGCAAACCTTTTGCAGGCACAGCGTGACTACTTTGGTGCGCATACCTACGAGCGTCTTGATAAGCCAAGAGGCGAGTTCTTCCACACCAACTGGACAGGTCACGGCGGTAACACTTCTGCTTCTACCTATGTTGTGTAAATAACGGATTGCCGATTTCGCAGTCCTGTAAGGTGGGTGTAGCAAAACTTCTGTTTTGTCACACCCTCTTTCTTTACGGAGTGTATTATGAGCTATCAAAAACTGAAGGAACAGATCAAAAGCGGCGATTTTTCCCCTGCCTATCATTTTTTTGGTCCGGAGCAATATTTAAAGCATTACTATTTGCATCTTCTGCAATCAACGATTGTGGATGAGGCCTTTTCTGCATTTAATCTGACAGTGTTTGAAGGCAACGCAGATGCCAATGCTGTATCTACCGCGGCAGAAACACCGCCCATGATGGCGGAAAAAAGGCTGATTATTTTAAAAGAAACCGGTCTCTTTTCTCCTGCCGCCGCCGGAAAAGCCATTTGGCAACGGCTATTTACAGATTGGCCATCCTATGCCTGCCTTGTGGCCGTTGAGGATACCTTTGATAAAAGAAGTGCTGTGTATAAGGCCTTTTCTTCTATCTGCTTGCCAGTGGAGTTTGCCTATCGTCCGCGCGGCGATTTAAAGGCGTGGGTAACAAAAAAATTGGGGAAAAGCGGCAAAACCATGTCCCGTGTTACTTTAGAGAATTTTTTAGATGCGGCAGGCGTGGAAATGTATGGAATTGATGCGCATTTAGAAAAATTAATCGCCTACGTCGGGCAACGGGAGGAAATTACAGACGAAGATGTCAATCAGCTGCTTGTCCGTTCGATCATGACAAAGGAATATGTGCTGACAGATGCGCTCTTTGCAAAAAAGAGCAGTGAGGCCTATGCCGCTTTGCAGGATCTCCGCATGCTCAGGACGGACCCCATTCGCATTCTTACAGTCATTGCCTCCAATTATCTTTCCGTGATGCGCGCACGTGCACTATTGGATAGCGGCCAGCCTGCGGCCGCGGTAGCAACAGCTTTAAAGCTGCCCTCTGCCTTTCTTGCAAAGAAAATGGTGGAAACCGCCCGCAAGCAGAATGCTGATTCGCTTTCCAATGCAATTCATCAAATTCGGGAAACAGACTATAAAATAAAAATTGGGCTTGTAACCCCGGAGGCCGGCATTACTTCCCTTTGCGCCGCACTCCTTATGTAAAAGCTGTAGCAAAATGCATACGCCTTCCAAGAACCCAAAGTCTGCGGCTTATGTGCAGTTTGTCCATTCTCCACTATTTTTCTACAGTTCCAAAAAAGAGCCATAGCAAAAAGACTGATACAAATCATTTTGCTATGGCTTCTTTTATGTTTAAAACTGTGTTTCGTTTACCGTTTTACGCGTGCATTGCCTTCCCATACGCTCCAAACCTGCTCTTCGTCTGCCGGCTGTGCATAGTCTGTGAGGAATGTAGTTGCCAGTGCGCCGCTTGCCCAGCCAAACTGTACCCACTTCTCTGCTTCCCAGCCACGCAGAATTGCATAGAGGAGACCGCCGACAAAGCCGTCGCCACCGCCGATACGGTCAAGAACATGGATTTCACGCGGTTCAACTACATGCCAGTTGTCGCCTTCCAGCATGATAGCACCCCACAAATGACAGTTTGTATTGACCACCTGACGCAATGTAGTTGCATATACAGAAGTATGCGGATACGCCTTTTTCACCTCGCCAATCATGCGCTTAAAGCTTTCGATCTTAGAAGCAATATCCTTGCCGCCTGCTTCCGGGCCCTTCATGCCTAAGCAAAGCTGGAAGTCTTCTTCATTCCCAACAAGAATATCAGAAACGCTTGCAATCTCTTTAAAGCTTGCTGCCAATTCTTCTTCTCTGTCCTTCCAAAAGGAAGCGCGGTAGTTTAAGTCAAAGGAAATGAGTGTGCCATACTTTTTAGCAGCACGTGCAAGTTCCAAGCAGAATTTTGTTGTTTCCGGAGAAAGTGCTGCAATCAAACCGGAAAGGTGCAAAACTTGTACGCCTTCCTGTCCGAAAATACGTTCCAAATCAAAATCAGCAATATTCAGTGTTCTACCCACTTCACCGGCGCGGTCATTCTGTACGCGCGGGCCACGGGAGCCGTAACCGCTGTCAGCAATGTTGAACTGGTGACGATAGCCCCAAGGGCCGCCCTGCTCAACTTCCTTACCCTCATAGGCCATACGGCGTGCAGCCAGATTGCCTTTAATAAAGTGTGCAATCGGGCTACCCTTTACAAAAGTAGTTAATACCTTTACCGGCAAGCCAAGGTAGGAAGCAATGCTTGCTACGTTTGTTTCAGCACTGGTTGCCTGCATTGTAAAATGCTCGCTTGCATGTGTTGGCTGCCCATTATCCGGTGTAATACGTACACCCATGCTTGTGGGAACAACCAGTGACCATGCGCAATTCTTTTTGAGTTCCATTAGAAAATCCTTCTTTCTTTATTCATTTATTATTATAATTATTATAATACTTTTCTTAAAAATGACTGTGTACGCGGATTTTGCGGGTTGCCGAATACTTGTTCCGGCGTGCCCTTTTCCGCAATGACGCCTTCATCCATAAAGATGACAGTATGCGCCACTTCTCTGGCAAAACCCATTTCGTGCGTAACGATGACCATCGTCATCCCTTCCTCTGCCAACTGCTTCATAACATCCAGTACCTCGCCGACCATTTCGGGGTCAAGCGCACTCGTGGGTTCATCAAACAAAATAACGTCCGGATTCATGCAAAGTGCGCGTACAATGGCAACACGCTGCTTTTGTCCGCCGGAAAGCTGTGATGGAAATGCCGATGCACGATCCTGCAATCCTACACGTTCCAGAAGCTTTAATGCCTTTTCTTCTGCTTCCTCACGCGAAATCTTTAAAAGCTTCATGGGTGCCAGCGTCATATTCTGCAAAACATTAAAATGCGGGAACAGATTGAACTGCTGAAATACCATGCCCATCTTTTGTCTATGCAGATTAATATTCACCTTCGGATCTGTAATATCTATACCCTCAAAAAACACCTTGCCGCTTGTAGCGGGTTCCAGCAAATTCAAGGAGCGTAAGAACGTAGATTTTCCAGAGCCGGAAGGACCGATCACTACGCAAACTTCACCCTTTTCCACCGACGTAGATACACCATTTAACGCCTTAATTCTTCCACCATCATAGTGCACGCACAGATTTTCTGTACGAATAATCGTATTATCGCTCACTCTTACGAAGCCTCCTTTCCATCATGCCCAGAAACTTTTCCATAAGTATGACAATAACAAGATAAATCAGTGCAACCAGCAGAATTGGATTTGTTTGGTCATAGGTTGTATTCTTAATTTGATTGCCGGCCTTGGTTAAGTCGCAAACTGCCACATAACCGGCAACAGAGGTTTCCTTTAGTAATGCAATCATTTCATTTCCAATGGCTGGCAATATGTTCTTGAGTGCCTGGGGAAAAATAATACTTTTCATGGTCTGCATTTGGTTCAGACCTAACGAACGGCCGGCTTCCATCTGCCCTTTATCAACAGCCAGAATTCCGGAACGAATGACCTCTGCCACGTATGCACCGGAGTTAATACCAAAGGTAACAATCGCCACCCACGTACCATCCTTTGCCCATACAAAAATAATGAAGAAAGCGATGAGCAACTGTACAACAACCGGAGTTCCTCTTATAACAGACAAATAAATATTACACAATATATCAAGGGGCTTAAGTTTTTTATTATCTTTTGCGAAGACTTTAATCACAGCAATAATGGAGCCAATCATTACGCCCAACAAAAGCGCACCGATTGTAATAATCAGCGTTTTCTCCAAGCCGCTTATGATTGTTTTGTATCTTTCGCCGACAATAAACGTTTGATGTAATCTCTCAAACCAATTCATAATCGTTCCCTTTCAAGCATAAACAAGGGAGTCGAGCCGCTCTCGGCCGACTCCCCTTTGTTTCTAAATAGTATTACTCTGCATCAAAAGGCAGTTCGTACTTTTCAAAGATTTTCTTTAAAGTGCCGTCAGCCTTCAGTGCTTTCAATGCATCATTGATCTTAGTAAGAAACTCGTCATTGCCAAGCTTTGTTGCAATCGCATAAGCTTCCTGTGTCAGCGGTTCGTCAAGAACAACTGTTGCGCCTTCCTGCTCCTTAGAAAGTGCTCTTGCAACTGCATCATCAACAACAACTGCATCTACTTTCCCGGTTGTTAAAGCGCTGACCGCTTCCGGAGCTGTCTTGAAAGACTGTGTCTTGTAATTGCCATCTATCAGGAACTGTTCGCCTGTTGTGCCTTCCTGGCAAGCAATTGTTTTGCCTTCAAGACCATCTTTGCCCTGAATTTCGCTGTCTTTTACAACGATGATTGCCTGAGAAGCCGTGTAGTAGTCCTCGGAGAATCCCATGCTGAGTCTTCTTTCATCGTTTGCGGTAATACCGGCAACAGCCATGTCGTACTTGCCGGTAGAGGCCCCTGTCAGTGCTGCATCAAAATCAATGTTTGTGATTTCGAGCTCGCAGCCAAGCTTTTCTGCAATAGCCTTTGCCATGTCGATATCAGCGCCAACAATTTCTTCACCTTCCAGATACTCGAAGGGCTTAAATTCAGCGTTTGTTGCCATAGTAAGCGTCTTCTTCTCTGCCGGTTCCTCTGTCTTTTTGCCTGCACATGCACCCAATGCCAAAACCATGCAAAGGGCCATAAGCAGAGCAGTTACTTTTACAAATTTCTTCATGCTAAAAACCTCCAATAAAGTAATACTTTGTATATTATACATGCTTATACAAAAAAAATCAAGGTTTTTCCGTAAAAATATAGATTATTTCTATTGCACACCAAATATGAAAGAATCTTTTCTTCTATTCTACTATCTGTGGTGTATATGGTGTAACGTATACTGTCTTCTGTCCTTTGTATAGAACCATCCCCGGTGCCGCGCCCGATGGTTTCCATACATTTTTTACCGCTGTATAGTCCACCGGCACTTGTGCACTGCCACGTCCCGCACTGTAATATGCGGCATATTCTGCCGCCTGCCGCACTACTGCATCCGGCACATCTTGTCGATTGGCACGAATCAGCGTATGTGCGCCGGGCATATTCTTTACGTGTAGCCAAATATCCTCCGCACGGGATAACTTGAATGTAACCAAATCATTTTGCCGTCCGGTCCGTCCGATCAGTACAGAGAACCCATCAATAGTCATCTCAAGCGGTGCAGATGGCTTTTCCTTTTTTCGTTTTCCCTTTGTTTCTTCCTTAATATAACCGCCTTCACAAAGTTCGCTCTGAATTTCTGCGAGCGCAGTTTCATCCTCCGCCCGTTGCAACGCCTCTTCTACCGTTTCCATGTATGCCGCCTCTCTGCGGCTTTTTTCCAGCTCCCGTCCCACGACAGCAATGGCCGTTTTCATCTTGCGGTATTTTTTAAAGTAGACCTGCGCATTCTGAGAGGGCGACTTTGCTTTATCCAGCGGAATATTTATGGGTTCCATTTGGTTATAGAAATTCTCTACCGTCACCTGTGTTGCCCCTTGCGGAATCTTATACAAATTGGCGCAAATCAGTTCGCCATAAATCTTAAATCGCTCCATTTCCGCAGCTTCTGCAAGCGTTTCCGTATGAATACTAATTTTTTTATGCAGGCGATCCAAAATATGCCCTATGCGTTTTCTGAGTGCTGCACTTTTATGCTGCATACGTGCCGCGGTGTCCCGTACCGAAAAAAAATCCTCCATGGCTGCTGAAAGTGATGCACGCGGATAAACCTGCAGAATATTCTTATAAATACTGGGCGCATAGGCTGTATAGTCCACGGGCAGGCCATCCTTGTCTATGATAACACAAGGAGAAAACCGCCCCGCCTCTGCATCATCCAAAAAAGAAAGCAAAGCATCCGATACTTTTTCCAAATTGCCATTCAAAAGGCAATCCTCATTTCCCGTGGCATTTTTAGCAATGCATTTTGCTGCCAAAGGACCGATGCCTGCAAATAGACGAACGATGGCACGATGCGCTTGTGACTCGGATGATAATGTAGAGAGTGCCTCGATAACGCCTTCCCGTCCTAATGCTAATGCATTTGCCTTGTCCTGCGGCTTCATCGGCGTATAAAGAAGACCGGGCAAAATCCCCCGACCGGCGGAAAGATCTGTATGATGTACCGCATCAATAATTTTCCCATCCGCATCCAATAAAATAATGTTTGTATTCCGTCCGGCAAATTCTGCGGATAAAGTCCGTTCCGTTATATCCCCCATCTCATTTCTCGCCGTTACATGGATCTGAATCACTCTTTCTGCTGTCGGCTGCGAAATAGACGTAATTCGTCCTCCACTCAAATGTTTTCTGAGCAGCATGCAAAACATAGGGGCTTCATCAGGATTCTTTTTTCTCTTCTCTGTAAGATGCATACGCGGATTTTGCGGATTCGCACTGATAATTAAGCGCTTATTTCCATCCGCCGTACGCACAAGAAGTACAATTTCATCTCTCTCCGGCTGGGAAACTTTTTCTATCCGGGCATCCAGTATCGTCGCCGAAAGCTCTTGTACCATGCAGGAAATGCAAGTTGCATCCATGGGCATATGATCACACATTCTTTCCTAAAAAGTATAGAAATTATATCATAAGACACCATTTTCGTCAAGCAATGCCGCAATTATGCATGCAAAAAAACAGAATTTTCAAGCTTGAAAAACAGAGTATTTTGGAGAAAACACGAGAAAATGAGAGAACGATACTTTTATAATTATTTTTTTGAAAAAAAGCTTGACTTTCTTTTAAAAAAAGTTTATAATAGCAACCATCGAATAGAAACGGAGGTATGCGCACATGAGTAGTTTTTTAGAAAAGCCGTCTGATGTGAAGAGGAACTGGTATATTATTGATGCTTCCGGGAAATCCGCCGGCCGTGTTGCGGCATTGGCAGCATCCCTTTTGCGTGGTAAGCATAAGCCTACTTTTACGCCTAATGTTGATTGCGGTGATCATGTTATTGTGATCAACTGCGAAAACATTGTGCTGACCGGCAAGAAGTTGGACCAGAAATCTTATTACAGACACAGCGGTTATGTCGGTGGTTTGAAAGAGGTTAAGGCACGTGATTTAATGCGGAAAGATCCTTCTAAAATCGTTGAAATCGCAATCCGCGGTATGGTGCCGGACACAACAATCGGCAGAAGCGCACTGACACGTCTTCGCGTTTATAACAACGCAGAACACAAGCATGCGGCTCAAAAGCCTGAAATTTGGGAATAAGGAGGTAACACATAATGGCAGAAAAAACAGAGTTCTATGGTACAGGTAGAAGAAAGAAGTCCGTTGCCCGCGTGCGCCTTTTCCCCGGTACAGGCAGCATCACGATAAACGGAAGAGACATTGACGATTACTTTGGTCTTGAAACTTTAAAGACAATCGTTCGTCAGCCTCTTGACCTGGTTGGTCAGTTAGGCAAAATGGATATTGTATGCAGAGTAGGTGGCGGCGGTGTTACCGGTCAGGCCGGTGCTATCCGTCATGGCATTGCAAGAGCACTGCTTCTGGTTGACGAAAATAATCGTACGGCCTTGAAGAAAGCCGGCTTCCTGACTCGTGACCCGAGAATGAAGGAAAGAAAGAAGTACGGCCTCAAAGCAGCTCGTCGTGCTCCGCAGTTCTCCAAGAGATAGTTTTTCTATAGTAAAACCAAAATATTGCATAAATTTCAATTTTTTCTCAAAAACTGTTGATTTTATGCATTTATCATGGTAGAATACTCGTAGTATAAGTCGGAAGGAGGGAATAAGATGAACAAAGCAGAACTCGTTACCGCAATTGCAGCCAATGCTGAGCTTTCTAAGAAGGACGCTGAAAAGGCGCTTGTAAGCGCAATCAGCATCATCACTGATGAACTCGCAGGTGGCAACAAGGTACAGCTGGTCGGTTTTGGTACATTTGAAACACGTCAGCGTGCAGCCAGAAAGGGTAAAAACCCGCAGACTGGTGCAGAAGTTATGATCCCTGCAGCAAAGGTGCCTGTCTTTAAGGCTGGTAAGGCTCTAAAGGATAGCGTAAAGTAAAGATTTCCCAGAAGAGTATTGCCTCGTCGATACTTCCGGCGCGCCGATTGGTTTATCAGCACGCCGGATCCGGGAAAAGGAAAACAAATCTTCCGAACACGCCCTAAAAACCACGGTTTTTAGGGCGTTGCTTTAGGTTTGAAGATAGAATAAAAATTCGCCGAAACTCGCCAAACCCTGCAAAACATACAATTTTAAAGTTTTGCTTGTGGTGAAGCGCCTTTTCGGCGATACTTCTTTTTATGACTCCTTTTTTTGAACAGCCAAGATAAACACTGCAATCCATCCAACCAGTGTCCAACCAGTCAACAAATTCCATAAGAGCAGCTTTTTTCTGTCCGGGTGCTGCCTTTTGGCCGCAATATAAGCCGGCAAAAAATAGATTGGAAATGCAAGAGAAACTGCTGCCAGAATGGTGAGTCCGTAAAACTGTGTATCCATCACCGCACCGCCCCTCGCAGGTAAAGTATTTCCACTATTGTGTAAGCGTTGCTTTTCCGCATCATAAAATGCAACATTTTCTCCCCGCACAGTTCTTGCGTTCTCATTTTCTGTCCTCCTGTAAAGACTCCTTTAGTTTTTCTGCCAAACCGCACAGCGGCATGCCAATCCCATAACATGCCACTGCTTCCCCTGCCCCTACCGAGCACATGCATAGCCAAACGGCCATATTGGTACCCGTAAATAGACCAATATAGCCACCCACAACCACAGCATTTAACACCACCGGAAAAAGCATGGCAATCCATTTGTTTTTTCTGCAAAGCCGTATTCCGAAAGCCGCAACCAGTGTTGCAATTGTCCCAAAAATAATATCATAGATAGAGCCAATGCAGAGATTCGCAATCAGGCACCCTATGGCTAAACCCGGTACTGCCTCTGCAAAAAACATCGGCAGAATACAAAGTGCCTCCGACACGCGACATTGCACGGGTCCAAAGGAAACCGGCGCTAAAGCAAGCGTCAGGACCGCATAGACTGCCGCAATAATCGCTGCATGTACAATCTTATTTTTCTTCCACATATCTGTACTCCTTTTCACATGCCGTTATCAGTTTCTTTTGCTTTTTGCGTCAGCGTAAACAAAATGCCTAATGCCTCAATCGGTGAAAGCGTATTCACATCCAGTCGGCGGAGTTCCTCTGTGATTTCATTACCGGCTAAAGTCTCCAATCCAATTTGCCCGGTTTCCTCCGCTTTTTTAACGCCGCCGCGAATCCGAACCCCTTCGCTGCCGTCCTCAATATCATGCAGAATCTGCTTTGCACGGCGAATCACCGCCTCCGGCACGCCTGCAAGACGCGCCACTTCAATTCCATAGCTATCGTCTGTGCCACCGCGCAGAATCTTCCGCAGAAAAATAATGTCCTCGCCCCTCTTTTTTACCGCAATATTATAATTGATAACGCCCTCCATTTTTTCTTCGAGCTGTGTCAGTTCGTGATAATGGGTCGCAAACATGGTCTTTGCTTTTAGCTTCATTGCGCAATGTTCTAATACAGCCCAAGCGATAGAAAGTCCATCATAGGTGCTGGTGCCACGACCGATTTCATCCAAAATCAAGAGGCTTTTGGAAGTTGCACCATGTAAAATGGAAGCCACTTCGCTCATTTCTACCATGAAGGTACTGCGCCCGGTCGATAAATCATCCGACGCCCCGATGCGTGTGAAAATCTTATCCACAACGCCCATACGGCAGCTTTTTGCCGGCACAAAGCTACCCATTTGCGCCATAATGGCAATCAAGGCAATTTGCCGCATATAGGTAGACTTTCCTGCCATATTTGGCCCTGTAATAATCGCCAATCTGTTTCTATCCGTATCAATCGTTGTGTCGTTCGGCACAAACATTGTATCTCGCAAGGCGCACTCTACTACCGGATGACGGCCTTCCCGAATGACGATTTCTTCCGACATATCTATCGTAGGCCGTACATATCCATTCTTTGCTGCCACAGTTGCCAAGGAACACAAGGTATCTATTTCCCCTAACGCATGCGCTGTTCTTTGCAACTTCCCGGTTTCTTCCATCACGCGTGCACGGAGCGACTGGAATATTTCATATTCGAGCGCAATCATTTTTTCCGAAGCGCCCAGAATAACGCTTTCTATTTTTTTTAGCTTATCGGTTATAAATCGTTCTCCGTTTACGATGGTTTGCTTTCGAATATACTCCTCCGGCACTTTATCCAGATTGGAACGTGATATTTCAATATAATAGCCAAAAACCTTATTATATCGCACCTTTAAATTTTTGATGCCTGTTCTTTCGCGTTCCTCTGCCTCAATCGTTGCGATCACTGCGCCGCCACTGTCTCTTGCCTCGCGCAGTTCTTCCAGTTCCTCTGAAAAACCTTCTCGGATCATCCCGCCATCCCGCACGGAAATCGGCGGTTCATCTGTAATTGCGCGGCTTAAAAGGTCACAAAGCTCCGAAAGACTGTCTATCCCTGCATTCTCCTGCTGCAAAAGCGGTGCCTTTGCCACGCCAATGGCCGCCTTTATAGCCGGAATCACGGAAAGCGAACCGGCCAGCTTCAACAATTCCCTTGCGCCGGCAGTGCCCATTACAATACGCCCTGTAACCCGCTCAATATCAGAAACAGATTCTAATAACGTGCACAGCCTATCT
>JAQXGO010000093.1 GCA_029006755.1 Clostridia bacterium
CACTTGTGAACCATTTAAGCCCTCTTCAAAATCACCATTGATAATTAGATTCTCGCCCATGCGATAATCGGGTGCTGCAAATGTCGGTACAGCAATCGGCGCAAAAAACGCCATCATCAAAATTGTGCACAAGAGTGAAAACAGTTTTCTTTTCATGAATTGAATCCTTCCTTTCAATAATTATTTTGGTTTACTTCCTCAAAACTGTCCATTCTGTGGGGTATTCTATTTGAGGCGATAAGGTGGAACGAATGATGACAAGACGGTATCGTCCCTCTCCGAAAAATTCGGAAAACGTATCGCCGTTTCGATAAACCTTAATCAGTTCCCAAATGCCATTGATCTGTTTAAGCAGCCCTGCATAGGAGCCATCCAGAAAAAATGTGCTGCCTATTTGTGGTCTTGCCAAGCACAGATTCCCGCTGTATACGCCCTGGGCTTTGGTATTCCTTGTACGAAAATACACCATGCCGCCCGGTGAAACTGTGCCGAAAACCCGGCCACCGGAAAAGGTGATATTCGCATCCTCCGGCTGCGCCAAAACCTCGGCATAGGCTTTATTCGTTACAAAGGCAAATGGCTTTGTTTCCTCGCCCCCATTGATACATAGAAAGTAATCTCCTTCCGCCCCCTGGTAGGTGGCTTCATAAAGGCCGTCCGTATCCTCACCATTCTGGGTTAGAAGTGTAACCAGTACACGGGCTTCCTCCCCATGCATATTTTCATTGGTCTCACATTGAAAAAGCGAAAGTCCCTTTCACGGTTCTCCGCCATGCCAGGCACGGACTCTTGCTGCAATCACGGCCGCTTCAGCCCTTGTGGTATTGCCAAGGGGATTGACTGTCCCATCTGCGTTCCCCCGGATGACACCCAGGCGCACCATAGCGGCAATGCTGGCAACTGCCCAATCAGAAATCGCGTGGCTATCGGTGAAGGTGAGCGGAATTTCTCCTTCTTCCTCCAAAAGACCTGCCGCCTTCATACCACGTGCAGTAATCGTCATAAGCTCCTGACGAGTGATTGGCGTCTCCGGCTGAAAGAGATTATTCCCTGTGCCTTGCAAAATACCGAGGTTTTTCCCGATTTTAATCGCTTCCGCATAGGGCGCTGTGGACGGTACATCAGAAAAATTGCTACCGCCGGAGGAAGTAAGTCCCAATGTTTTCACCAAAAACATTGCATAGTCTCCTCGTGTCACATTTTCCTTTGGTGCATACCGTGTTGTTGTTTTCTCGTTTATAATTCCCTCATTTTTTAAACAGGCGATTGACTGGTATGCCCAAGGTGTATCCAATAGGTCATCATATTTGACGGAATAAAGCTTAGAAAAATCTGCGCTGCCGGTCGGCGTAATTTCCCACACCGTGGCCGTAAAGTCCTCAACTGTTATGGAAAGGGTGACACTGCCCGCGATGCTGCCGGTACCGCCGTATAGACACGATGCGGAAAATCCTGCAACCCGGCTTACCCCATCAAAATCGCAAAGGGGAATATGGACTTGCAAAGAATCTGTGCTTTTATAATTACCCCGACGGTTTATGACGAAGGCTACTATCTTGCCATTCCGGACGAAGGTACGCCACATCACGCTATCATCCTCATAGGCATTTAACAGAGGATACTTGCCGCCAACGAAGGCATCCATCATCAAATCCATTTCACCACTTTGTTTCCAAGCACATATATCCTGCCAGACAGGTCTTGACATAAAGATCTGCTGGGCCCCATCATCACTGCCAAGAGAATGATAACCCCAGCCGGCACCCCCTTCAAACAAGGTCTGGTATGCAAAGTGCCGGTAGGCGTTTACATCGGGAAGGTATGTGCTGCCGCCGAATACAAAAGCCTGCTGCAAAAGCATAAATGGCTTTCTGCCCCGTGTTGCCTCATAGGCATGGGACAAGACATTCGATATAAGCTTTCCCTGATTGGCAGAATCATTGGGATAATAGTCAATATCAATAACATCAGCGTATCTTGCAAGCTTTTTGTACTTGCCGTAGGGCGAGTCATCCAAGTATATGGGATGGTGGGGGTCAAGCTGCCGGATAGTTACGTAAGCACGTAAAAGTTCTTCATCCGTATTCCCTTTTTGTGTGGGTTCATCCTGCACCTTGTACCCCCAGAGTGCTGGGTGGGCTTTCACAGTGTTAACAATATCAACGGTCATATCCAGCCGGGAAGTACTTCCGGCACAAAGCTGACCGCTATATAGAGAAATCATGGCAAGATTGCCTTCCGCCAAGACTCTGTCTAACTTTTCAAGAATAGGAATATTGGAATCCGCTACAATCTGGACGATAGTAACGCCGCCATACTTCGGATGCATTGCAAGGCGCTCCATATTCACACCGTTTCCAAGATGCAGATAATATTCCTTTCCATTTTTTCGGAAAATGCCATCCTCTCCCTGATAGGTGGGTCGATCAAAACGATAAATAGGCTTTTCATTGGTTTGAATCACCTGACCGGCAGATGTAATCAGTTGTACCTCCACCCGGTAGGTCTGGTCCCATTTATTCGCCGTCATCAGGTTTGTAGGGAAAACGTATTCCATGGGCTCGGTGCCGGTAATGGTTTTATCCTCCCGATGTAGCTCTCTTGTGCCGTCCATCAGACGGAAGCGGGCCGTACCACCTATTAAATCCGCGTTCTTTGTCAGATACTTTTCTTTAATGGATAGGTTGGCTATGCCGGTTTCCCACTCGGTATAGTAGATTGCCTCGTCCGTATCAAACATGGCATCTGCTTCCTTTACCATGTAAAGGGAAACATCGTCTACATATAGCTGGCCTGTTTCTGTCATACAGCGAATCCGGAAAAGCCCGGAAAGACCTATATCACCCGCCGGGATTTCCGGTGCAACAAATTCAAATACAAACAGTTGCCAATCCTCCGAGGAAGTATAATACTTATGTCCCTTTGTGGAGTAGTGCATTTCCTTATTCACAGTGGGCGAGGGTGCGCTGTACCAAAAGAACTCAAAGGAAAAGTTCATTTCGTTTTCCGTAGGTGACAGCACATACATAGCAGCCTGATAGGTGGCGCCGGGCTCTAAGATGGGCTCATTGATTTCCGGAAGTGGCAATCCCTGTCCTTTGGCCTCATCCTTTCTTGTGAAATATACCGCCTGCTGCCCAAGGGCATCAAAGCCTATACCGGGCGTTTCCTGTGGCTCCAAAAGATAGCTGTACATTCCGCCGGGTGTTCTGTTATAATTGGTGGAATAACCGCTGTTTCTGGTGTTTCTCCAATTTGCCGTCCGAACCGACGTATCCTCCCATACCTCAAAATCTCCATTCCTAAGAAGGTTTGCCGGAGTGCCGGGCAAGGGATCCTTTTTTTCCGGCATAGGACGCTCAATTTCTGCAGGCTCTATATCTGCCACAAAGGATATGTCATCGAAAATGGCAGATGCCACACCATCCATCATAACATAGTAGGTAATACTCTTTACATCCGGTCCCAAGACAAGCCGCATTGTTTTTCTGCTCCATTGCCCTGCAGGGCAATCGGAAAAAGGTAAAGTTAAAATGGCAAGCCGGGTATTGTTTGTTCCCAGGATGTCCATCCTGATATAAGCATTTGCACCGGAAGTAACGGGATACACGGATGCAGACGCCTCGCATAAGACACCTTCCTCGGTGCCGTTTAGGCTAAAGCCTTGAATCAGCGCAGCATCATAGCCTGAGGGATTTTCGTTATTTGTTGTAAACATCAATGCCCGGTTTCCGCCATTCACAATGGCGCTGTTTCCGGTGCCGGAGCGCTTATCACAAAGCTTAGCAACCGTACCTCCAAGGAAGTTCTGCGGAGCACTCTCCCCCTGCGCCGGGGCTAGAATTCCCCATTTATAAAACTGTTTGCCGTCCTCCACTGTTGTTTCTAAGTTGCCATTTTTCAGCATTTCAGTGCCATTCACGCCGGCAATCAGCGTAGGCTCCTGCACAATTTCCTGCTGCCAATTATACTGCTCCGCAAGGGCAGGTATGCGAATGCCGCAAAGGGTAAAAGTTGCAAGGAGAATTGCCGCAATTCTTTTAAGCATAGTATAACTCCTTTTCATACAGGCTCAGAAAGAGCATGTTTAGTTAACGGTTGCTCTCCTGTTAATTTTTTGCTAGTTCTACAGTATAGTCTAAGTTTCTGTATACAATCATCATACATTCGCGAAGATTGGCCCGATAGGTGAAAAGAACATCTCCGTCATAAAACTCTGCAGTTGTGATAGGACGAAGTTCATCCCGTTCTGCATCGTATTCCATAATGTAGGTTAAGCCTTCTAAAGATGATGGCTTCTGCGCAGTAAACC
Organism: Clostridia bacterium; assembly: GCA_029006755.1. Classification (GTDB taxonomy): domain Bacteria; phylum Bacillota; class Clostridia; order UMGS1883; family UMGS1540; genus JAQXGO01. The sequence goes on from JAQXGO010000093.1 coordinate 4,313, forward strand.
AATCCCATGCGTAGTTTACGTACTGGTAGGTTCTTGTCTCTAAAACAGTCGCATATTCCGAGGTATGCATGATCTTACCCACTGTGAATACATACGGTTCGTAGTCCGAACCCTTGCCAACCCCGTGCAGATCACCGGAGGAGTAGCTCCATCTGGCGTACCGGAGTGCATGACTTCTGCAAACAACGCGAACACTGGAGGTAATCCCTTGACTATTGGCGCTACCATACATAATGATATCACCTTTTACAAGGGCGCTTGCCGGCATTGTCAAATTCAAATTGCCGGAGCCGTCGATCTGGGTTTCCTTCGCCTTATCTACAAGACCGTCCACATCATCTATCTTTACATTGCTGGATTTTTCAATCAGTACGACCTGCTGGCCGTTTTCCATGAAAAGTTCTGTCTTGCCATTCTGGTTTTCTACTGTGATTCGGGTAACCTCCAGGCCATCCGCATCCAGGCCAACACCGACATCTGTGATGATACCCACACTTTCACAGACATCTGAAATACCTACGGAGGTCATAGCGGATATACCGCAGTCCTCTAAAACATCATAGAAGGTTACATTGGGCAGTGACTGAAGATGCGTAAGGCTTAAAGGATTAAGCAGCTTATAGTCTGCATCCTTTGTATAGGTGTCCGGAACAGAGAAAATCTTTGTTCTATTCTGTACCAAATATTTAAATTCATAGGTGCGGAGCGGTGCCCCATACAGTGTTGCAGAGTGATCGTCACTGCTGCTGGGAAGTGCTGTAAACCGGGTGATGCGCTCGCTTGCCGGCATACTGGAGGAAATATACTCTGCCGTCTTAATCGAAGTGAGCTTTTCGCCATTTGCCTCATAACGCACCAGTTGGGATTTTACCTCGCCGCCTTCATACAGCACCGGTGCCTGTGCTTCGGACAAATCATTCTTTTTGACACCATTGAGCACAAATCTATCGGAGAGGCCAAAAATCTTCATTTCACCATCTTCATTGAAGATGCGTACCTGGTATTCTGCCTCAAGTCCCTTCTCCTTTTGGAAGTTGACCAGCCAGCCGTAGCGATAAGTACGGAAGCTATCGGTGTCAAGAGCTGCCAGTTTGCCGGTATAGTCCAGCATGAAAACAGCCTCCATGCCTATACCCGGTGTGGTAAATTCTGTGTTTCTGACAAGATTTGCAGCTGCTTCGTACAGAGCGCCGTCAATGCTATATTTGTTATTACCGTCCTGCTTTCTTATCTCCTCCACCTTGCCCATAATCTGATCGCCGCAGCGGATGATACGATAGAGCTTATGGTCTGCACTTTCAAAAATGGAAAGAACATCCCATTCCATTAAGGTGTCAAGACTTGCCTTGGTGCCGTCTGCATTCAAAATCTCAACTCTTGGACTTTGTGCATCAAGCTTAAGAGTTAGGCTTGCCATGCCCTCACTGCTATTCTTAAAAATCACTTCGTCAGTTGCAAGGCGCAAGCTGTCAACAATATAATTCTTGTAGCTTTCAATAATCACCGTGTGGAAAGAGTCGTTGCCTTGTCCAACCAAGGTAACACTACCCATTTCAAAGTCTAAAAGGGTTGCGGAGGCTGCTGTCTCCTGGCCGTTGACTATCCAGCGGGCAGATGCAGAAATCGATTTATTGACCACCTTGTCATTTTCCTCATAATACAGAACGGTAGCGCTGGATTCCGGTAAAATGCTGTCCACATCAACGGTAAGCGTGCGTGTACTGCTTTTATCTTCAATATGGAGAACGGTGTATGTGCCGCTTTCATCCAGTCTTGCATACAAAGTTACAATATGACCAAGGAAACGTTCTGCATCACTTTCTCCGACGTTTAAAGCTTTTCCGCCCAGCAGAATCTGTCCCTTCTTTACCTTGCCGGCCTGAACATTCGTCATGCCGGTAGCATCAACTGTGCCTTCCATTTTATAAATTTTTAAATAAGTATTTAAAAGATTCTTTGTTTCATCTACGGCCTGCGCTTTATTTTCACCGTAATATAAATGAGAAAGGAGTGGTGCATCCAGAGCATTGACCACAAGCTTTGCCATCATCCCGCGGGAGATGGGTTCATCACTGACTGTCAGTCCCTTGGTTACATCTGTCTGGTTTGCCCAGGAAAGATACCCGCCGGGATATCCGCCATCCTCCTCAGCTGCGACACGATAGCCTAACGCTACCATAATCATTTTTACAGCCTGCGGAAAAGTAACTGCCTGCTCCGGCGCAAATTCTGTTTCACTGACGCCATCAATAATGCCCTTGTTGTAAGCAGTGCCAATGTTCAGGCTTGCCCAATGGGAGGCGGGAACATCCTGAAAATCTGCAGCTATACTGCCAGGTACCTTTAGGAGCCGCAAAACAATCGTTACCATTTCGGCTCGAGTTAAGGTATCCTCCGGCATATATAGGTCTCCTGCTTTTCCTTCTATGATTTCCAGAGCATGCAGAAGACGAATTTCATCCTCGTAAACGTAACCATCAATATCCACAAGGTTAGTAGCTGATACACCTATGGTAAGTGCCATAACACTTATGATGAGAAGTGCTAAAATTCTTTTTACCAAGTTCATCATATCCTTTCTATTTTGTAATAAGTCTGTCCATAATGACAGCCGCTTCTGCACGGGTTGTATTACCTAAGGGGTTAATTGTGCCGTCTGCATTACCCTTTATAAGGCCTGCAGCTATCATAGCGGAAACGTGAGAGACTGCATAGTCTGCCACAAGACTGCTGTCGGAAAAGCCGGATACATCACCATTCCCCGAAAGCTTTAAGGCGCGGCTTGTCATCGTCATCATGTCCTGACGTGAAATCTGGGCGTCCGGATTAAAATGATTATCGCCAACTCCCTGAAGAATGCCGGTGGCTTTGCCGATGGCAAGCTCTCTTGCATATTCGCGGACAGGTTTTACATCAGCAAAATTATCCGTAGTATCGCCGGTAAGACCCAGTGTACGGACTAAGAACATAGCATAGTCGCCACGGGTAATATTATCGCCGGCACCAAAGGCAATGGCGCTTTTATCATTGATAATGCCTTTTTCGTCTAATGTTATAATGGCTTCTCTTGCCCAGGCGTGACCTGCAAGATCACGGAATCGGCTTCCGCGTACTGCAGAAAAGTCTGTAGCTTCTTTGGGTGTAATCTTATAAACGGCCGCCTGTGCCGGAGTAACATCTACAGAGAAGGTTCCATTGCCTTCCACCTTCATGGGTTCTCCGCCGGTTAAAAGCTCAGCTGTAAAGACGCCAACCTTCACTTTGTCATTAAAGCTTACCAAAGGAATATCTACATGGGTGGCTTCCTCTTCCTTCATATTTAATACAATAGCGTAAAGTGTACCGTCAACCACTGCAAGACGCCATCTGGCGTTTTCCATGCGGCTTTCCGCAAACATTGGGTATTTGCCGTTTACAAAGTGGTCAAACATAAAGTCATATTCCCACTGTGCATCCTTCATCGCCATCCAGTCCGCACCGTTTACATCAATACCTGTTGCCGGATCGCCTTCGAGTTTTACCCCAGCCGTTTTCTCTTTTGCAAAAGTGTGGAAACTAAAGCCGCTTCCGCCTTCCATAAAGCTTTGGTAAATCATGTTCCGCATTTCATCCCAGGTTGGTCGATAATCAAACCATTCAAAGGCCTGAATCATAATCGACATATTTTTCTGCCAGTCCGAAACCTCCATGGCCGTTGCCATGTTTTTCGCGATGTAGGCAAACCGTCCGCTATAGGCCTGTGCCGGGTAGCAGTCCAAATCCATCCAGTCATTATAGGTGCTGAATCTTTCGTAGTAGGTATCTTCCGAAATAACGGAACCGATGGGGTGAACCGGGTCTAAATCCTTAATGATCTTAGTTCCAATACGGAGATTTTCATCGAGGTCAATATCGCCGCCACGGAACATAGGTTCCTCCCAAAGATACCAGCCTAAAAGTGCCGGGTGGTCTTTGACAAGCATGATGGTCTCTCTGACTTTCTCTTCCACCTTCGGGTCACGAATATCCTCGTGGTTATAAAGCGTCACCGTTGCCATCATGCCGTTTGCTTCTGCTATGTCAAGCTTTTCTAACAGTGTCGTGCGTCCGCTGCCGATAGCACGGCCCACAGTACATCCAACTTCCGACACCTGATACATAACTTCTTCTACAGAGCCCTGTGCTAAAACATAGTTGATGACCTGACCGCCGTTTGTCATAAACTGCATACTCTCGTCAAGTTGGGTAGGTCTCGGATACCTATAAATAAAGCGGCTTAAAAAGAAATTTGAATCTGTTCCATCCGGATTTAAAAGCACTGCTTTGACAGTATATTCCTTCTTTTCCTCCATACTGTCCAACTCATAATAGAAGACAGCCGTGCCGGTCGCATCTAAAGTAAGCACTTCTTGCTGCATAATGTTTTCGCCATCCTGCAGCGTAAATTTAATGCTACGTCCCACCAAATCCGGATGTGCATCTATATAGGAAGTAAGCGTTGCATGACCAAGCCCTTGTCTATCAGAATAATAGAACACCTCGTCCGGCACCAACATGGTAAGAACGTCCTGCGGCGCAGCGATTGCATAGAATTCAACATCGTCAATATAAAGGTCGCAGTAGTTTCCGCCGGAGCGCAGGAGCAGGGCATAGAAATCCGCTTCGCCATAGGCTGTAAATTGATAGACTATTTCCTGCCATTCCCCCACTTTTGTCTTATCAACAGGCAACCAGTTACCGCCGCGCTGACCTTCTTTGACATAGGTTTCGGAGACCTGCTTCACATCGTCCTTGTAACAGTCTGCCTGAAGCTTTATCTCCGGATCGGAGCCTTCGTCAAGAAGAACATAAGCGCGGAGCTGGTAGGTGACACCCGGTTCTACCGGCACTACCTGTCCAACCCAGGGATATGTCATCCCTTCGCATTTTAAATGCATACTGTGACTGCCGGTTCTGGCGTACTTATCGGAAATGGAGTAAGCACCACCGTATGTTTTTTCACGAGAGAACCATACCTTTTCTCGTTCCTCAGCCTGTGCAATCCATTCGAAAGAGTTATTTTCAAAGCTGCCGTCATAAAGAAGGTTTTCCGCGCCTGGCAGGGGCTCTTTATATTCCGGCATCACTTCTGTTTCCAAGCTCTTTTTCGGCCCTACCAGGGAAACATCGTCCCACAGCATATCGCCGCCGCCCATAAGACGTACAAGCAAAGAAACCTGGTAAACATCCTCCGGCATAGTAAACTTCATGGTTTGATACGTCCACTCTCCGACCGGCGCGTCAGAAAAGTTTAAGGTAGGACGCATTTTATATTCCATAGAGAAGCCGTCCTCGGCATCCTTGTAGTATAAAAGCAAGGAAATACAAGCACTGCCCACATCGCTGTTTCGCTTAAACCAGGCACCCAGTTCAAATTCGCCGCCCTTGATGGTCTGTATCCCCTGAATGGGGTGCATGTTGCCGGAAGCAGCCTTCATATGCAGGGACTTTCCCCCTTCCTTTACATCCGCCGTATTTAAAAATGCTCCGGTCTTATTCAGCTCTCCGCCAACAATGCCCCAGTTGGAAAGGTTTGCAGCTGACAAAAGTTCAAATCCACCATTGAGAACATGCTGTTCATTTCCATTTTCTCCGACCTTTAAAGTCTGCGCTGTGCCGTAGGTTTCACCATAGTCAAATTCCTTCTGCTTACGCTGCTTCGTAGAATAAGCAGTACCATTTCTGATCTCAACCGTAGGCGCAATCATCAAGCCTTGCGGTTCTGTGGGTTGTACTTCTGCCGGCTTTTCCTCGGGCTTTTCAACAGGCTTCTGTTCCGGTACAGTTTCTGTAGCATTTCCGCCTGCAATATTACCCTTTACCGAAATAGCATCCCAGGAAACATCACCGCCGCCAACCAGGCGCACCATCAAAACAGCGTTGGTTGCAGCCTTGGGCATCGTAAAGGAGAAGGTAACCTTCTTCCAGATATTGCCTGCATCCTTATAGGACTTATAGATTTCGCCGGGAACAGCTTTGCCATTCTGACCATAAAATTCAATCTTGATTGCCGCCCCCGTGCCCTTGTCTTGCTTTAAAAAAGCGGATGCGGTGTATTTTTCACCAGGAGTAAGCCCAGATAAGGTCTGTGCCATATGAAGAGATGTGTTCTCACTGAAAAAACGAATAGCCGTTTTCCCATCAGGAGCATTCTGCAAGATTTCAGCATTTTCACCGAGCTTTACCGTTGGCATCGTCCAGCCGGTAGGCAGTCCTTCTCCGGACACAGTCTCCAGAGAACCGTTGACTACCGCTTCTCCCATATCTTGCGCCAAAGTCGGGAAAGCACCAAGAAAAACTAAAAGTGCGATACATAGTGCGCAATACTTTCTCATAATTGGTTCCTCACTTTCGTTATTATACAATTTTACTATTTTATTATATTGTATCGCATTGGTTTCACTTTTTCTCTGCCTTATGTGATATTTTTATCGGATTATTGTGATATTCTGGTCTAGTAAAAAATAGGTTTTATGCATAATTAACAAAGCAATCTTTTTATTCTTTCCAATTAATAATATCCCAATTTTCCAAAATAAAACTGAATTTCTTGTTCATAGATGCCGCTGCATTTTCTCCTCCTACCCAAATCAATTCAAAAATCGTCTTAAAACGATATGGCGCATATAAATAAAGGACAGTATTTTGGGGAAATACTGTCCTTTGTTTATACGATTCATAAATCTGCAGGGGGTTATTGCTATATTTCCTCGTCCCCATGCGTCTTGATCCAGTTCCGCATAAAGGTTACGGCTTCGAGCCCAATATCTCCAACACAGTTAGAGCAAAGGATAATGCCCTCAATCTGTCCGATTTTCAGGAGATGATAAAGGACGTCCACCTGGTACTGCATAAGACTTAACGGAATATGCCGTTTATTATCATAATCCCACATATACATACCACAGTATAAGGGCTTATCGCCGCATATGGCACGTGCCTTTTTAAAGTTCTTTTCTAAATCCGGCAGATAGTTTGCATCAATTGTCCAAAACGTGATAGCATCACATTCCTTGATATAAGGGATCCGATTTTCATACAGCTCGGTGCAGTAGAGAACCGACCATAAATCAAGGGGACGCTTGCCGGCAGTATGGAGCTTTTCCCTTAGATCTGCAATCGCAGAGGGCGGCTGCTTTGCAAGCTTAGTATCTGAAAAAAAGTCATCCAGAATAGCGGCACGGATATTGGGATGATCTCCTCCTACCTCGATAACTGCATCCAGCATTTCCGGATCGTTAGGGCGAACACCCCATACCACGTTCTGCATATGATCTAAAACCATTGCCTCCTGCTCAAAAGGTGCCTCTGGCCAGCCGCCTATTTCTACCCTGCACATGTTGGGAATCCCGAAATAGAGAGCACCTTCCAAAGGTGTCATATAATTCACGCCGGGAAGACCGTATAAATTGTAAATATGATGGAGGTTCGGTGTCTGCCCCCAAAGCCATAATTTATCTCTCAGCTTCATACGGCACCTCCTACAGTTCTTCCTTGGCATACACATCGGCCCAAGCCTTGGCTTCAAAGGCTGCGCCGAGCTTTGTATCTGCCAGGGTATTGCCGTACAGGCATATGCCTTCAATATCGCCCTTTTTCAACCAGTCAAGATAAGTAGTCAGATACTGCCGTGTTGCATAAGAGGACATAATTTTCCTATTTTTGAAATCCCAGAACACACAGCCCCAAACCTGCTTTGTTCCCGGCTCTGTCCATCTGTCTAAAATTTCCCGGTACAGTGTAAGATTCGCGCATTCCTCCGCAGTCGGCGGACAAAGATATAGGACATCAGCCGTGTCTGTATAGGGCTTTGTCAAAGCGCAAACCTTCATAGCATGCACCTGTATCCATATAGGAAAGTCCTCACCCAGTTCGTCCTTGACTCTTTTCCGGAAGCTTTCGTAAAAATGCGTGCCCCGGCGGTAAAAGTCCTTGTGGGAATGGTCTGTCAGAAGGAGAATCCCCTGTATGTTTTTATGGTACTTAGCGATTCGGATTACATCGCTCACCATTGCCTCATCTTCCGGATCTACAGCCCAGACAACACGATCCATAAGGGAAAGTCTGTCTGCCTCCCGGTCATAGGGGCGCTTCGGGTAACCGTGCTTTGATACACGGATAATATTTCTTGCAGAAAAATAGTCACAGGCCTCAATCGGTGTCATACGGTTTGAGCCGGCCAGGGCATTTTCGCCGCCATAGTGGTCAGCTCCGGGATCAAGCCCCCATATCCAAAGCTTATCTGAAATTTTCATGATACTCTCCTATATAATAAACAATTCTTTTTTGTAGTTTGTCAGGTTCTCTGCTCCATCTTTCGTAATGCGGACAACATCCTCCATGCGAAGGCCAACCTGTTTTTCACGGCTTCCTAAATAAATATCCACGCAGAAGGTCATGTTTTCTTGCAAAGCATAGGTAGAATCTGTCTCAATCCACGGTGCTTCCCCTTCCATCAGGCCGTTGCCGTGGCAGGGGCCGTAGAGAAGATAGTCTCCATAACCTAAGTTTGTTACATATTCGATATGCTTTTTAGCGATAGTAGCGGCATCCGCACCGGCACGCAGGTTTGCAATGACTGCTTCCTGTGCAGCGTAGCCAGCTTGAATAAAGTTTTCCTGTTCTGCGGTGGGCTTTCCGATAATGACCGGTCGTCCTATGGAAGAGGCATAGCCCTCATACCGGGCACCAATCTGCAGGAAGGTTAAATCCCCTTTTTCAATCACTTTGTGACGGGGACGGCTGATCGCCTGCTCGGAGCCGGCACCGGTCAATACCCAAACGGGATAGCTTTCACGTTCAGCACCCAGTTCATGCATCTTGCCAAGAGCAAGACCGGCAACCTGGCACTCTGTCATGCCGGGTTGCATGTTGGCAATCACATAATCCATCGCACCTCTTGTAATTTCAGCAGCCTTCCGCATGCAGGCAAGCTCGTTTTCTGTCTTAATCATGCGTATGTTGGAAACTAAAGCATCCGCCTTTTCAATTTTCACTTCACCCAATGCTTCCTGCAGAGCGGTATACACGCCGATAGTCATAAGAGGCAGACCGGCAACGCCAAACCGCTCAATTTTCGTATTCCCGATCAGCTCATGAAACACGCTCTGAAAGGTATCCAAAGGCTTTCCGGGGTATTCCGGCTCAGACGATTCGCGAAAAGCCTTCAAAAGACGGATTTCCCGCAGTCTTGAACGGTCGCTTGCATAAGTAAAGCTTTCCGGACCGATTAAGAGAAGGGCATCCCCCTCTTGTGGCACCAGCACACCGGCAGTCTCGAAGGACGGCCAGTAGTCACTTAAATACCGTATATACTGGGGTTCTGCTTCGTTGCCATAGGCAAGGAGCAGGGTATATCCTTCCTTTTTCATTTCTGCCTGGATTTTGATGATTCTCTCTTTAAATTCACTATCCGGTATTCTAATCATACTGTTTTTACCTCTCTTCCAAATATTCTGCCGGGTTTATAATGAGCATATCGCGAATATCTTCCTTGGTGATGCCCTCATCCTCCATCATGGGAACAATGTTTGTCAAAATATGGTCATAGCCCCAACCGCCGTAGGTGCGGAGGAGGTTCTTCAGGCACACATCACAGCTTAATAAAATCTGCTTTTTGAAACCCATGTCAATCAGCTTCTTTACAAGGCGAACCCTATCTGTATCCTGCACGAAAAGACCGTAGCCTTCACGTCGTGCATCCCGTTCAACATAGTATTCCTTGCCGAAATTGTCAAACTCAATATAAACGCCCATGTTCAGAAGCTTTAAAATATAATCCTCTCTGTTTTCCACGTCAATATGGCAAACCGCAATTTTTTCAGGCTTCACTCCGGTTCTTAATAGGATTTCTGCAGCCTCAAGTCCATTTTCCGTCCAAGGGTTTATATGTACCATAACACTTTTGCCGGTTTTAATACTGGCTATACCGGCTGCCTCCAGCACGCGTCTTTCCGGATCACCGAAGATTTCGCTGATACCAATTTCTCCAATGATACCCGCTTTGATATCCGTTCCGTCCATACCCTCTTCAATTTCACGGACAAAAATAGCCGCAATTTCCTCTGTGGTCATGCCGGCAATTTCCTCCGGATGGGTGGAAGACACGTAAAAGCCCGTGCCGGCTACTACATGCAGGCCTGATTCCTCCGCCACTCTTTTTAAAAGCTGCGGGTTTCGGCCAATGCCGGGCATCGTAACATCTACCACCGTCTGTCCGCCGCGGACTTTAAAACGAGAAATTTCCTTGAGCTGGGTCTCAAAATCATCGTAACGAAGATTGTCCCGCAGAGCATAGGGGTCACGGCTTAAAATCCCCAGCTTATCCATGGTAACCGGCGCTGTGGCCGGGCTTTTGCAGTCAGCTAAAGGACGCTCCTCAAAAAAAGCTGTCAGTTCAATAAAAATGTGTTCATGGGGCAAGGTTATACCCATATCTTCTTTGTTTATTTTTCCAAGTACAGTCTGAATCATGCCATTTCCTCCTTTTTTATTGATTATATCAAAAAAGAATGCACATGTCATTGGGAAAACCGGGCGAATTATTAGGTAATTCGGCACTTATTCGGTGTATTTCCGATGATTGCTGAAAACGCAGTAAAAAAATTCTATCATACCCATTGGCACAGACAATATTTACAACGGATCTCCTTGTCCTTAAAATTTGACAGAATCAAGCTTCTATGATACAATATTTTTGAGGTGAGACTATGGAAAACAAAAACTTCGTCAGCTCCTTTGAGGGCGAGAATTATGATTGGCGGTATCGCTATGCCGGCGGCGGCAAACACGCATCAGCACTTCATGCTCACGATTTTTACGAGTTTTTTATCACCTTAAACC
>JAQXGO010000094.1 GCA_029006755.1 Clostridia bacterium
CTAATTTTCAAAGTCCGACCCGCTGCTCTCGCAACGGAATTTTATTGTACCACACTGTCAGCAATTTGTCAAGCATTTTTTAAAATTATTTTTTATGCTTGCCGTTTCTCCCGACAGCTTTCTTATACTACCACACTCCAAGGCTATTTGTCAAGGGTTTTTTGAAAAAATTTTTGTATTTTCAAATTTCGGTATGAAAACGCACTGAAATTGCTTAAATGGGATGTTCTTTATTCATATAAAAATAAAGATTTTTACATAAATAGGAAAAATGTATCCTCTTTTATTTATTCTGTGTTATAATAAATAATGGAAATCAAATTGAGGGGGATATGGTATGCTTTATGCCTTTTTATATTCTTTATTATTTTTGGGAATATCCTTTTTTCTGTATAATAATTTGAAACACACAAGGCTAAAATCCCTACAGACTAACGAAACGCTGCTTGTATGGACTATTCTTGTCTTCGGGCTAGCACTACGTCTTGTTCTTGCGTACTGCACTGAAGGATATACAACAGATATGAACTGCTGGCGTGCATGGGCAGACCATGCCGCCGCTGTCGGCCCTAAAGAATTCTATTCAGATAGTATGTTTTGCGATTATCCACCCGGATATATTTATGTACTGTCCCTGCTCGGCTACCTTCGCACGGTATTTCCTGTTATGCCTGCCACACTGCAAACCGTTATCTTTAAGATGCCTGCAATTATTTTCGATTGTCTGACCGGCTATTTTTTATATAAAACAGCAAAGAGGATGTCCAATGAAAAAGCAGCGACATCTCTTTTCCTTCTCTACATCTTAAATCCCGCCATTTTTGTAAATTCTGCAATATGGGGACAAGTAGATGCTCTCTTCACCTTCGCATTGCTTTCTTCTCTTGTCTGTTTATCTGAAAAAAAATATAGAAAAAGTGCATGTATTTTAGCAATCGCTGTTTTGTTAAAGCCGCAAGCGCTTTTAACCTTGCCTATATATATACTTGCAGTATTCTTGGACAAAGCAGAAAAGCAACGCTTTTTTCTCCTTGTAAAGGCTGCCGGCTCTTTTCTTCTGACTTTTGTTCTCCTATCTCTCCCTTTTATAATTACAAAACCGCCCACATTTTTGTTTACGAAATATATGAACACGCTGCAATCATATCCATACGCCTCTTTAAACGCCTTTAATCTTTTCACTTTTCTTGGTCTGAATGCACGAGAGATAACAGAAAACATTTTCGGCCTGTCTTACGGCGTTTGGGGCACAATTGGAATGCTTCTATCCATTTTCATTTCTTGCTATATTTTCATGCGGGGCAAGGACAAATCTAAAGTATTCTTTTGTTCTGCACTTTTAATCAGCGGTTCGTTTATGCTTTGCACAAAGATGCATGAGCGGTATCTTTATCCCGCCATCCCACTTTTCTTCTTTGCATTTTTGTACAATTGTGATAAGCGTATCTTTGCCATCAGCATATCTTTCTCTGTTTTACATTTTTTAAATGTCCTCTACGTATACCTGCAGAGCGCTATAGGCACATACTATGTTTTGCCGCCTGATAGAGTTGCATATCTAATTTCCTTAATCGGCATTTTCACATATTGTTATGCTATATATGTCGGACTTTCCTTATATGTCGGATTGCCGTCGCCTAATGGAGATATAGATTGCAAAGAAAGCCGCATTGTACGAAAAGATGTTCTAATTATGAGTATTGTAACGCTTATATATGCAATGCTTTCCTTTGTGAATCTTGGAGATACCGCCGCACCGCAAACAACTGCCAATTATGGTGCAGCAGATCTTGGAACAGTTAAAAATGTGGATTCCATTTCTGTATATAAAGGCATCGGAGATTGCCGCATTTCTTTTGAAACCTCAGAAGATTCCCTTGTTTGGTCTGCGCCGATTATCTTCGAAGGATCTGATTGTTTTAAATGGACAAATTATTCCGTCAATGTGCCTGCACAATATATTCGAATAACAGTTCTCGGAGATGAAAATTGCGTCTATGAGGTAGCTTGTTGGGATTCCAATAAAAACCGGTTATCCGTAATGTCTAAGGATGCTTTATTTGATGAGCAGTCACTGGCTGCATATGACAACACTTATTTAAACAGCACATATTTTGACGAGATTTATCATGCCCGTACTGCATACGAGCACATGCATTATATGCAGCATTACGAAACTACCCATCCGCCTTTGGGCAAGCTGATAATCAGCATTGGTATACGCATTTTCGGCATGAATCCATTTGGATGGAGAATTATGGGGAATCTGTTTGGTATCCTAATGCTCCCGCTCATGTATCTTTTTGGGAAAAAACTATTCAAAAGTACATTTTGGGCAACAACAGCCATGCTATTTCTTTGCTTGGATTGCATGCATTTTGCACAAACGCGTATCGCAACCATTGACACCTTCGCCGTATTCTTTATCCTTCTTTCGTACTATTTTATGTACCTCTTTTATGAAGAAGCAGAAGTGTTACCTAGGCCTTTGGCTCTTTTATATTTAGCGTTGTCCGGCACGGCTTTTGGTTTTGCTATTGCCTCCAAGTGGATAGGGTTTTATGCAGGTGCCGGTTTATGTGTTTTGTTCTTTGCCGCTCTCTTTCAGCGCGTACGCAAAAATAATATGAAGGAATTGTTAATTTGTGGATTTTGCATCTTGTTTTTTGTTGCAATTCCGTTTATAATATATTATATAAGTTATATACCCATACACATTGCAGACGGCGCGGATAGCTACTGGCATAATTTTTGGAGTTATCAAAAACATATGTTTCAGTATCACGCATTTTTGCAGGAAGGGCATCCTTTTTCTTCGCCTTGGTACAGTTGGCCCTTCATGGCCCGTCCGATATGGTATTATGGAAACAATAGCCTTTCTGTGATTGGGAAAGCTTCCAGTATTGTCTGCATGGGCAATCCGCTGTTATGGTGGGCAAGCTTTGTCGCTGTAATGTACTGTATTATATTTAAATTTGCCGATAGAAGAGGATTCTTTGTTTCCATTGGGTATTTATCCCAGTACTTGCCTTGGATTTTTATCTCTCGTGCTTGTTTTATCTATCACTACTTTGCAAGCTTGCCTTTTGCATTCATTGCCCTTGTGTATTGTTTAAAACAGCTTCTGGAGAATCATCCATATAGTCGGAGGATTGTTATTTTGTTTCTCATCATTGCCGGAGCTCTATTCCTTTTATTCTATCCTGTGATTGCAGGGATGGTAGTACCGCAGACCTACACATCTTCCTTAGAATGGTTTCCGGGCTGGACACTGGGCTATTAACTTCGTTTCCAAACGGGGATCCGTTATTAATATAAGAGGGGTGTTTTTATGAAGGTTATTATTACCGGCAGAAAATTTGAAATCAGCAATTCCATCAGGAGCTTTGCAGAAAAGAAACTTCAAAAGCTTGACAAGTTTTTCGTAGATTCTGCAGAGGCACAAATAACCTTGTCAGTGCAAAAAGAACGGCAAACTGCTGAGCTCACTATATTCCAAACCGGCATGATGTATCGTGCTGAGGAAACCACCTGTGACATGCTTGCCTCTATCGACCGGGTTGTGGATATCATTGAACGGCAGATTCGCAAAAACAAAACAAGGCTGGAAAAAAAGCTTCGCGAAAATGCTTTTTCTAAATTGGAAGAATTACCCAATACAGAGGAAGAAAAGGAGTTTAAGGTAGTACGCAGCAAGCGGCATGCTATCAAGCCCATGAGCGTTGAGGAAGCTATATTGCAAATGAATCTTTTGGGCCATGAGTTCTTTATTTTCCGCAATGCAACTACTGAAGAAACCAATATTGTCTATAAACGAAACGATGGCTATTATGGCCTGATTGAAACTGAGTAATTTTTGCAGGGTGTGACAAATATGCATCATTTCGTCACACCCTCTTTTTTCGGATATTTATCCTTTTTTCGGCCATACTACTATCGAGGTGATAGAGATGTCGAAAAATTACAGAAAATCAAGACTAATGGTGCCGGAATGCTACGATGCCATGACAAAGTTTAAACTGGAGGTTGCTGCAGATATCGGCCGCCTATCCTTTTGTAAGGAGAATAATGATCATTATAAAGGCGACCTAACCGCACGTCAAAACGGCAGTGAAGGCGGCCCTATTGGCGGCGAAATGGTAAAGCGCATGATAAAAATGTATGAAGAACAACTATAAAAACAACATCCTGCAATATGTCCGTTCACTGGGTATCACCGAAGTCGGTGTTGCCGGTGATGGGCGTACATATTCAAACATCGTTTGCCTATTTCCATATTTCGTCGGAAAAAAGGAAGGTAGCAATCTTTCCATGTACGCATATGGTAAGGATTATCATGTGCTGGTTGAAGCGTATCTTGTGCAGATTCAGGCTTACATTTACAAGCTTTTTCCTAAAGCCTCTTTTTCCATTCACGTAGATAAAGGCGATGGAGATGATAAAGCGGTTGCCTATTCTGCAGGACTCGGTTTTTTCGGAAAAAACAGTCTGCTGATTAATGACACCTATGGAAGCTATGTATTCATTGGATATATTAAAACCGATATTATATTGCCACCGGATGCACCTCTGAACAAATCCTGTCTAAACTGCGGTGCTTGTATTTCGGCATGCCCCGGCAAAGCAATTAAAGACGGTATCGTACAAACGGAATTATGTGCCTCTGCCATTTCACAAAAGCGAGGTTCTCTGACAGACAAAGAGGCAGAAATCTTAATAAAAAGCGGTCTGGCTTGGGGTTGTGACACATGCCAGCTTGTTTGTCCCCACAACAAACATGTTGAAACTACTCCTTTATCCCCTTTTCAAAAAGATTTGCAATATGCCATTTCTCCATTTGTAATATCTAACCGCGCTTTCCAAGCCGCCTATAAAGATCGCGCATTTTCATGGCGTGGAAAGTCTGTCTTAAATCGAAATTTGGAAATAATTAACATGCATACAAATGCATCTGCTGACCATAATAAGTAGCGTGAGGTGCACATCACAAACCTTCTCGAGGAGCGTATGCTATGACAGTTCGGGACATTATGACAGATCCTGCTATCATCATCCATGAGGATGCCACAGTTGAAGATGCTGCAAAAGTTATGAGAAGACACAATATCGGTTCCATCCCCGTTGTGGATGCACGCGATGCCTTAGTGGGCATTGTCACTGACCGAGATATTGTAATCCGAAACATGGCTAGAGGATTAGATCCTAAAAACCATTCGGTAGATGAAATCATGACAGCAGATGTCACCTGTGTGACGCCGGAAACAGAAGTCGATGAAGCTGCAGAGTTAATGGCTTATGATAAGGTCCGTCGTCTGCCCGTAGTAGAGGCAGATAAAGTCATCGGATTCGTTGCATTAGGCGACATATCCGCTTGCCGGGACTATACCTTTGAAGTAGGTGAAGCACTTTGTGAGATTTCCGACGGATGTCACAAAAAGTATCCAAAAAACGATGCCTAAAGTAGGAATGGGAGGCGTATCACGCCTCCTTTACATATTTTATATAGTCTGTTCTTTCCAAAATGTACCGATAGAGTTCAACTTCTTTTTTATCATGTGGCCTCACTTCCATGTATGTTCTTTCATGGACAAATCCAAAGCTTTTCGCTAAATTTTGGGAGATAGTATTATGGGTCATGCAGTAATATGCAAATCGTTTTGCATGATAGTGTCCAAAGGCCAAATCAAGCAATAATTGAAGCGTTTCTTTTCCATACCCCTGCCCCTGATACGTCTTGGCGATTGCAATGCCGGTTTCACTGTAGGTTGTAAAGGACTCTCTTTGGATTCCGGTCATCCCAATCACTTCGTCGGTAGCCTTTTCTATAATAAAAAACTCCGGTTTCTTTTTATGTTCTCTTATCGTTTTTTGCATTCTTTCCGGCACTTCTTCCCAAGAAGTGCTCGCAGGCCAAAACATGGCCGATGCTAGGATTGTGTCGCTCCATACTCTTTGATAGATTACTTCGCTATCTGATAGTTGCGCTTTACGCAAAATAATTCTATTTCCTTCTATCCTTTCGGGATTTCTTGTAAACCTTCTTATTATCATGTTTCACGACCTTATCATGCATAACTCTTATCTTAAATTCATAACAATAAAGCGCATAAAATATAGCTACTCCTGAAATTCTGTTCCGGGGAAGCTCCGCCTTTATCATTTATTATACTCTATAGATCAAACAAAAGCAACAGAAAAATTTATCTTCTTGTTATAAAAAACTTGACTTCATCTTGATATTGTGGTATCCTATTATAGTCATATTGAAGGGAGCATGTTGAATGAATGCTTTTATGTCTGCCGCAATTCAAGTCGCACAGGAAGGCGCGTCTATGGATGAAATTCCAGTAGGAGCCGTCGTTGTGTATGAGGGCGAGATAATTGCGACTGCACATAATGAAAGGATCCATCTTTGTGACCCTACTGCGCATGCAGAAATTCTTGCTTTGCGTCGTGCTGCAAAGAAAAGATCGGATTGGCGTTTGGAAGGCTGTGATCTTTATGTCACGTTAATGCCTTGTCCTATGTGTATGGCCGCGATTCGCGGCGCTCGCATTCGTAGATTGTATTGTGGCGCATACGCCAGCGGAGCGCTCGTTGAACAAAGTCCTGAAATATATTATGGAATTGAAGAGGATGCATGTGCTGCATTGTTGAAATCGTTTTTTCGCGATAAAAGATGATTTACGCAAATGCATGTGGAAGTATCAGATTGTAACGGTATAAAAAACTGTGTATATGTGAAACTAGAATAAACGCCTTAAAATAAGGGGTTTGCAAAAATTTAAAAGTTTATAATTTTGCTTGTTCTCTCCTGAAGCTCTCTCCTTTATCCGAGTTCTTTCAGGAAGTTCAAATACGAGGAGAGATGTCCGAGCGGTTGA
>JAQXGO010000095.1 GCA_029006755.1 Clostridia bacterium
CATTTTTTCATACTTGCTTTTTGCTCATTTTTTCTTGTACCAAAAAGGCTAAGACCCTTGTGGGATAAGGGATTACACGATAAAAGAGGATAGCTTGCCATTTCTTATGGCAGGCTATCCTCTGTTGTGTTTTTGGATAAACTTCCTGTAGCAATATAGTACACCTTTTTGTAAGCCGAGCAAAGAAATTTGTCGGACTCCTGTAAATGAAGACAGCTGTTGGGATAGATTTGTTTGAAAGGGATATAGGAATGTTATTTAATTCACTTGCATTTGCTATGTTTTTGCCAGTTGTATTTGTGCTGTATTGGTGTTTACCTCACAAATATAGATGGGGCGTTTTGTTGGTATCCAGCTATTATTTTTATATGAGCTGGAATCCTAAATATGTGATGTTGATTTTTTTGACTACCTTTGCGGCTTACTTGGCAGGAAGGCTGTTGGAACATGAGGAGAATGAAGGTAGGCGTAAAAGTATTGTAGTATTAACATCAGTACTTTGTTTGGGAATACTTTTTGTATTCAAGTATTACAATTTCTTCTCAGAAAATTTGGTGAATATATTGCAACTTGTGTCAATACAACTGCACCCAATTACGCTAAATCTTCTACTGCCAGTGGGCATTTCATTTTACACATTTCAGACATTGAGTTATGTATTGGATGTCTATAAACGCAAAGTGCCGGTAGAGCATCATTTCGGAATCTTTGCTACCTTTATTTCTTTCTTTCCTCAATTAGTAGCAGGTCCGATTGAAAGAACGGAGAACTTGTTGCCACAGATAAACAAAGAAAAAGTCTTTTCTTATGAACAGGCAACGAGTGGACTTCGATTGATGGCGTGGGGATTCTTCAAGAAACTGGCAATAGCGGATGTTTTGGCAATATATGTTGATGCGGCATATGCATCCCTTGACAAGTGCGCCGGAATTGATTGCTTGTGCGCAATAGTGTTTTTTTCCATACAGATTTATTGTGATTTTTCGGGATATTCAGATATTGCGATTGGAACGGCACGGTTATTGGGAATAGAGCTAATGACGAATTTCCACAGTCCCTATTGTGCAACATCTGTAAAAGAGTTTTGGAGCAGATGGCATATATCTTTGTCCACTTGGTTCCGCGATTATCTTTATATACCGCTTGGCGGAAATCGCGGCTCAAAGTGGCAACATTATTCTAATATTATGCTGACTTTTTTAGTGAGCGGTTTGTGGCACGGTGCGAATTGGACTTTTATCTTATGGGGAGGAATGCACGGTATAGCGCTTGTCATGGAGAACTGCTTGAGCAGGTTTTTATCCGTCAAAGGGCGCTTCGGTAAAATTGTTAGCGGGTTAACCGTCTTTATATTTTGTAATCTTGCATGGGTTATGTTTCGTGCATCAAGTGTGAACGATTTTTGCCTTATTATATCTAATTTATGGACTGGCCTTGGAAACTGGGCAGAGTTTAAGAAAAGTACAATTGGGTTAAATGCCTCCGTTTTGCGAGGAATCGCATGGACAATTGCTGTTTTGATGCTTTATGATTTTGTGTCAGTTAAAAGGGATGTACTAAAATGGCTTGCGACGCGTAACATCGCTGTTCGCTGGGCTGTTTACCTTGCAATTGTGTTTTATATAATTTTGAAAATGCCATTGCAGAGTTCAAGCTTCATTTATTTTCAATTTTAGAAAAGGATGGCATTGGTAATGCGAAAATTTATCATCAAATGCGGTGTGTTTTTTCTGATTGTCTATACGGTGATTGTTTCACTAAATTACAAGATAGACCCTGCAAATTTGTTTCATACTTCTATAGTTGAGAAAATGGTGCCGCTACTAAATGATGGTAAGATAATCGAATCACCAGGGGATTTAGACGAAGGTTTATTTAAACTGGAAATGATTAAAAATATGCGATGGATGCCGGAAACAGTGGTAATTGGTTCAAGCCATATTATGTATGAGCCGTGGCCGTTTGAAAATTATTTCGTGGCTGGGTTGTCTGGAGCATACTTAGGCGATTATTATGCTGTTGTTGGTATGCTCGAAGAATATAAGAGTCTGCCGCAGCATATTGTCATTGGAACTGATCCATGGGCTTTTATGACAAGGGCAGAGAATGGCAGACATAAATCAATAAATGAATATGCATTGAAGTCATTGGACAGAGTTCAAGGGAATAAACCTGATGTAAGGGAAAAAAGCCAACAGGATAAATTCTATAAGTACAAAGAGCTGTTTTCTTTTGCTTATTTCCAGGCATCGTTTAAGAAAATGCGGAGCGAAGGGGTATCGAAATCATTAAAGGAGGATAAGCGTGAAATAATTGTTGTCGATAATGCTGAAATTGAAAAGAAGCAGAAGATTATGCCAAACGGTAGATACATTTTCTCGGAGAGTGGTTTGAAGTCAATACAAGAA
>JAQXGO010000096.1 GCA_029006755.1 Clostridia bacterium
GATTTTTCCAATGGCAGGCGTCCCCGAAACACAAAGAAATCCTGTAATGAGAATGACAAAGAAGGCAGCCAAAAATCCACAAAAAGTAAATACAATATGCATCGATTTTTCAATATACTTTGCTTTTTTCTTCATCTGGTAAAAATCCTTTCGTTTGGTTGGAGCTCAATAAATCGTTTCGATTGCTGTCCGCGAGAAGGGAGCTGTACTTTGTGTACTGCTCCTTGCTCACGGATAGGGATAAAGGCGATTTATGAAAGCTTATCTTGCTACGGGCACAGCACCTGCTTTCTCAATCAGTTCATCCGCTGCACTGGATGTAGCAAAGTCAAAAAATGCTTTTGCTGCTGCTGTAAGTTCGGCGTCCTTCTTTGTTACGAACACAAAGTTTCTCTGCACTTTATAGGATCCGTTCTGAATCGTCTCTGTTGTAGGGGTTACGCCTTCAACATCAATTGCTTTTACTGTATCTTTCAAAGATGCAAGGGAAGCATATCCAATTGCGTTCGGGTTAGAAGCAACTGTCTGTACTACATCGCCTGTTGACGTCAGCTCCTGTGCGTACTTACAAGCATCTTTGGTTTCTGTGATCGATTCAAACCCATCTCTTGTGCCTGATGCAGCTTCTCTGCCGATTAGCACAATGGGGCCATCTGAACCGCCGATTTCTTTCCAGTTTTTGATTCCGCCCTTGTAAAGCGATGCAATCTGCTCGATAGTAAGGTCTGCAATCGGATTTGCGGGATTTACAATCACTGCGATACCATCAATCGCAACCACTGTGCCATCAAGCGCTTTTGCTTCCTCCTCTTTCAAATTGCGGCTGGAAAGCCCAATATCGCATCTGCCCTCTTGTACGGCCTGAATACCACTGCCGGAGCCTGTGGGATTATATGTGACCTTTACATCTGCATTTTCTTCCATATAAGCTTCGCCCAAAATTCCGATTACCTTTTCCATTGAAGTAGAACCATCTGTCGCAACTGTTCCGCTTACCCTTCCCGTTTCCATATTTTCTGTTGAAACATTTTCCTTTTTGCCGCATCCTGTTCCCATAGTTGCCATCAAGGCAACAACCGCAATAATACTCATCATTCTTTTCATAATGATCCATCTCCTTAAAATATTTTCTTTTTGAGTACAATGGCATTATATCATACTCTATGTAAAGTCTGAAATCATAGGTGTGTTAAATGTATGTAAAGCTTTTGACTTGTTCCCATTGCTCTGTGTATCGGTTCGCTTTACAAAACTGCCTGCAACTTGTATTAGCTTTTGTTATACTATCTCGGAATATACAAATGTAAAAAGTGCCCTGTAATACATTGAAGCATTACAGGGCACTGATTTTGTTCTTATTATTGTTTGTTAAGAATTTGCATTGCAAATAGGCTACTATCCCCCATTGCATTTCTCAATAAATAAAACTATTTGCGTTATAAATTTGCTTTTATCCTTATGCTGCGGAGGACCTTCCAGATAAACATGGCGGCATTTACCCATGATTTTTAATTTGTGTTGCTTTGCATAGGAAACGAGCCTTTCCCTTGCAGTGGGAATATCTTCGTATGCACCGTGATGATATAGTGAGATTGCCCTAAGGCTTGGGATATTTACTATGTATTCGCCCTTGCTTTCGGGTGGCACCGCAACAGCATAAGAAATTTCATCGGTATCCTCTAATGGATATTCAATAAAATACATACGTCTGGTTGTATCTGTTCCGTATGCTCTCATTGCTTCAAGCGCAGTTTCTCTCAAGACAACGGTTCTTTCAGCGATGGTAGGCGAATGGTATGTACGGCAATAAACGGTTTGCGGCTCGACAGTAATTTCTTTAATCTGATTTGGAGTTTTATTTGTTCTTTCATAAAGCTTTTCTATACTCAAATTGAGTTCATCGCGCATTGTTTCCAACCGTTTAATAAGCGGCAGCAAATCTGTTGCATCATTGAAATATTCACGAATTTCATCAAGGGAAAGGCCTAAATTCTGAAAAACACGAATTGTACGGATTTGTGTAAATGTATCAATCGTGTAATATCTGTTTCCCGCAGCGCTTTCCTTTACATCCGGTTTTATAAGTCCTTTTGCCTCGTAATTCAATATAATTTTTCTTGTAATG
>JAQXGO010000097.1 GCA_029006755.1 Clostridia bacterium
GTCTACTAATACTGTTTTTTTGTGTTATTCCAAAGGCAAGTATGCAGAATTTCAAGGAATCGATAGCCCCTACAGAAAATTTAATGTATTTTTGACAAATACACCTCGAAATAACCGATTCATACAACCGGTGCCCCACACAACTCGGCAATGATTTGAAAATCGGATACACGCGGCTTATCTCTTCCGGAAGATTTTTGATTCTTGCGATGATTGTTCTTGCAAAAGTCAACATTTTATGGTAGAATTGAGAAAAAACAGATGGAGGAATACCGATGAGAGAAATGATACGCGGCATATCCGTGTGTAATCCGGTAGATATCGACAGAGACTATCTGCTTTACACTGTAAACTATGCCATTGCACACAAAATGGATCACATGCAATTTATTGGCCCTATTCACAACCCGCAAAAGGGTAATATCGATGGTATGACGCTTTACCGTAAATACGCCAAGTATAACGCCGGTAAGGATTTAGCGTTCTTAGAAAACACGATGGCTTCTGTCAACGAAGCTTGTGAGCTGGCTTCTAAAAATGGGATTAAAACCTATGTCTGGCATCATGAATTGGAATTACCGGCCGGCATTGAGGATGATTTTCCGGAAATGAAAAATGCGGATGGGGACGTCGAGGTTACACACCCCATTGTGAAGGATTTTCTGGTGCACAAGCTGGAGGATTTTTTTGCGGCATATCCGAAAATTGACGGTCTTGTTTTAACCCTGCACGAAACACGTATTCCGCTTTTAAAGCTGAAAAACCAGAAGCTGGATAAAATTGAACGTGTAAAATATGTAACCGAGATTTTGTATAACACCTGCGTGGCACACGGTAAAGAACTGATTGTTCGTCCCTTTGCAAGTCTTGAGGAAGACTATGCGATGATGATGAAGGCCTATGAAGACATTTCTACAGATCTTTTAGTTATGGACAAATGGACGCAGTTTGACTGGAGCTTGTGCTTGCCGCACAATAAGTTTTATGACAAAATTAAAAAGAATCCCCTGCTGGTTGAAACCGATATTTTCGGCGAATTTTTTGGCAAGGGGCGTCTGCCGCTTATGCTAAAGCAGCATATCCTGGATAAGTTTGCCTATTGCGAAGCCCACAATGTTGCCGGCTATTGTTCCAGAATTGACCGTGCAGGCCGCGATCCCTTCGGAGAGGTGAACGAGGTCAATATTAACATTATGAACGCCTGCATGAACGGCCAGGATGTCGATGCAGAAATCAAAAAGTTTTACGAAGAACTTTATCCGGGCGTTGGTCAGGAAATTACGGAAATCATGGAGCCTACGGAGGAGATTCTTCGCCGTACTATTTACCTGAAGGGATACTATTACAGCGAATTAAGTGCCTTCCCGCAGTTAAACCACTCCAAGAATCATTTCTATTTTGAAATGATGCAGGAAAACTATGCAATTGCTTCTAACGAATGGTTTATTCCCATTGGTTGGGATCGCGGCAGCCTTGCAAGCGTTTTTGAAGAAAAGGACAGTGCTGTGAAAATGGCTGCAGACCTTTTTGCAAAGGTGGAAGCCTTAAAGGGCAGAATTGAAGCTGCAAAATATGAAAATCTGTGGACGAAGTTTATGAACCTTAAGCTTGCAACCGCTGCATGGCAACAGCTTACGAATGTATTTTATGGTTATGCAAGATACTTTGAAACCGGTGAGGCTTCTTATAAAGAGAAAATGGAGGCTGCATTTGATGCTCTGCTGCAAATACACAAGGAAGGCTCTTCACTCCTGAAAAACAAATTCTACTGCGCACAGCTGGATATCTATGATGATTCCGATGACCAGGCAGCACTGATCCCGTCTTTCGTACGCGATACAAAAGAGTCCTTTGCTGCAGAAGAGCGCGAAATGCAGGCACTTCGTGCTGAGAACGCTTTGGACTTTGTCATCTGTGGCGGTGCAATGGAAGGGCACAAGTTGCAAAAAGAAGTAAACTTTAGTGACAGCTATTTGAAAGACAACTGGCTTTGCCGTATTCCGGGTACAGGCCGCGGCAGCAGCTGGAGCACGGTAAACGCACACGGTTGGTTTAGCTATGAAATCAAAGTACGCCCCAACGCAGAAAACAAGCTACATATTACAGTGGGTTCTGCAACCGACAAGCTTTGTCTGCAGGTCACTGTAGGCAATGCGGAGCACATTTTCTGTGAAGCCGTTTCCGGTCGCAAGGAACTGGTCATCCCCTATACCGAAACAGAAGGCAAAGATTGTGTCCGCATCCGCTTTGACAGAAAGACAAAGGATACCCCGTATATCTACACCATTGTTGTAAAATAACCGTTTGCAATCATGCAAGGAATCCTTATATTGCTGACAAAATTGGTTGCCTATATACGTATCGATTCAGTTCGGATTTTGTTTAGTGATACAAAAAGGAGCCGCAGCAAAATGATGATGAAAAATCTTTTTGCTGCGGCTCCTTTTGGGGCTGGAGAAAAATAGTGCAGAATGGACAAACTGCGCCAAAGCCGCAGGCTTTGGGTCCCCCGAAGGCGTACACAGGTACGTCGAGAGGCGAAGTTTGTTCATAGCATAAAGTTTTTTTAGAAATGCATGGTTTAGTCAATTTCCACCCTAACTGTTTGACGCTTATAAGCCTGATCCGCATCTTCTTGAGAATCGTGTGCTTTATGCGGTC
>JAQXGO010000098.1 GCA_029006755.1 Clostridia bacterium
ATCGTATAGGAATGATTGCCGTTTTGCACATCTGTCAGAATTCTTTTTGCTTCTTCTAAGCCGAACACGGTGACGGCCTTTATTTTTTTGCCGTCCTTTTGCGTTTCGTACGCAATCCGCGCATCCGTCGTTTCACCTTTATCAACCAGGCCGCAGGCGGCATGCAACACATCGTACAGGCGGTCACCGTCTGTCATAGTTTTTTCACCCAGCATGGGCGTGAATGCGGCCGGCTGAACACTTGAAAGCTGTGAAAATCCGCTTTCCAGCATCATAGAAATGATCTCGCGCGTTGTAAGGACGGCATCAATGCCGGAGGGGCAGATGGTTTTTTCTGCAGTACAAGGCTCGATGGAAACGACAAAAACATTTTCGGCAACCACCTTTTCAATATTGCCCATCAGAGAAGCGGCACCGACAGCAGTCGAAAGATGCCCGGCAAGTTGCGGAAAGAAGTCTATGCAAAACCTTCTTGCATGGCTACTACAAGGCAGAAGCATGGGTAACGGGTGGTCTGCTTTTATGCGTTCCACAAAAAGATCGCCTTCTGCACGGGCGCAAGCTGCAGTGCCGACCCGTCGATCCAAAACACGGTCAAAGCCTATCTGAAACAGAACGGAAGGCAGCTTGCCGGCAACTGTATCAACAGAATCTTCCTTATAAAAGGCAGCCACACCGTCCATCACAGCCGGGGATACGATGGCCACAACACGCTTGTCGGAGGACAGGGCCTGCCACACCGCCTTTGTATTGTCCTGCTCATCCAAAGCGCTGTTAGGGCATGCTTTGCTCGGCTGGCCGCAGTGCATGCAGGGCGCAGCATAAGGTGGAACTTCCAAAGCGGAACGCCCATCCGGGACAGCGGCAATGCTGTTGTTGGTTTTGATATTGTCCATAGATTTACCTCTTTTCTATTGTGCCAAAAGACATTCCCAGCACAGATGCCGCATACATTTGACAGCGAAACGACATCGGTCTCGATTTTCCGTACCCACTCTTTCGCTCCATAATAAAGCGTATACGTTAATGCGCGTTTTGATGCGCATCCTCCACCACAGATGTGACGGAAACAGGGAGGGAGGGTGCAGCACTTTTTTCTAAGAAAATAAGATACTCAATGTTGCCCTTCGGACCTTTCACCGGTGAAAAATCCAAGCCCTGAACGGAAAAACCATTGTCCTGTGCGAAGGTGATCACGTTGGCAATGACCTCACAATGCGTGGCTGCATCCCGGACAACGCCGCCTTTTCCGACCTTTTCGCGGCCGGCTTCAAATTGCGGCTTGATCAGGCAGACCGCCTGACCGTTGTCTTTCAAAAGTGCATAAAAAACCGGCAGAACCAGTTTTAAAGAAATAAAAGAAACGTCCACACTGACAAAATCCAGCGTGTCCGGCACGTTCTCCGGTGTCACAAAGCGAATGTTGGTGCGCTCCATATTGACAACGCGTGCATCTGTTCGAAGGCTCCAGGCAAGCTGCCCATAGCCAACATCGACGGCATACACTTTTTTCGCACCGTTTTGGAGCATGCAATCTGTAAAGCCGCCGGTCGATGCGCCGATATCCATACAGATACAATCGGTCAGGGAGATCGGGAACGAAGTCATCGCTTTTTCGAGTTTCAGGCCGCCGCGGCTAACATAACGGAGAGAATCTGTGCGTACCTCCACCTTATCGGTATCCGCAATCATTTGTCCGGCCTTATCAGCCTTTTGCTCATTGACATACACTTCTCCGGCCATAATAACAGCCTTGGCTTTATCGCGCCCTGAAATCAGGCCGTTTGCAATTAAGTATTGATCAAGACGTATCTTCATATTTTTGCAATCCTTTCTGCTTCCGCAGCAATGCCGGATGCATCTAAGCCGTATAGCTGCATGAGTTGCTCCACTGTGCCCTGCTGCACAAAAACGTCCGGAAAAGCGGCGATAGAAAGAACGCCCTTATAGCCGCGCCGTGTAGCTTCAGCACTGATCGCCATGCCGACACCGCCGGGCAGCGTATTATCCTCAATCGTCAGGATCGCACCGGTCTTTTCGCATGAGGCAAAAATTGTCGTCATATCCAAAGGTTTTATGGTACGTAAATCCAAAACCTCCGCCAAAATGCCGCGCTTTTCTAAAAGGGCGGCGGCAGACAAGGCAGTATGCACCATGCGCCCTACGGCAGCTAACGTAATATGGTTACCTACCCTTAAAACGGAAGCTTGTCCAAAGGTAAAGGGCGGTGCATTGAGCGCAGGCACGGTGCCGCGCGGGTACCGAATGGCAATCGGCCCATCATGCTCCTCTACCGCATAAGATAACATTGGATCTAAAGCATCAAGCGTGGCCGGTGCTAAAATTGCCATGCCGGGCAGATGTGACAGATAGGATAAATCCAGTATACCTTGATGGGTTTCGCCATCTTCACCTACAAGACCGGCACGGTCAATGGCAAAAACAACATGGCGCTTTGTCAGTGCGATGTCATGCACCAGGGAATCGTATCCACGCTGCAAAAAAGAGGAATACACCGAAACAATCGGAACAAACCCACTCAGCGAAAGACCTGCGGCAAAGGTGACCGCATGCGCCTCGGCAATGCCGGTATCAAAGAAGCGAGCAGGAAATTTCTGCATATACGTGCGCAGACCACAAGAAACAGGCGTGGAGGGAGAAATCACAACAAGCGAAGGATTCTTTTCCGCAAGGCGTGTGACAGCGCTGCCAAAACGCATGGAAAAGCTCTCGCCGGACGAAGAGGCAGGAGAAATCGCATGATAAGCAGAAGGATCAGCCTCCGCAGGAGCATAGCCTTTCCCTTTTTTGGTGAAAACATGAACCAGTACAGGCTCGGAAAGCCGCTTTGCCTCTTCAAAAACATCACAAAGCTGCCGAACATTATGCCCATCTACCGGCCCTAAGTATTTGCAGCCGAGCCGTTCAAAAACCACACCGGGTAAAGCGGCAAGGCGAATCAGGCGCTTGAGGCGCTTGATAGCAGAAACGGAAGGACGGCCGATCAGCGGGATTTTTGAAAGCATTTCGCTGGTATCACGCTTTAGTGTGTAATAGGAAGCCCGCGTACGAATACGGTTTAAGTACTGCGCAAGACCGCCTACGGCCTCCCCGATAGACATTTGGTTATCATTTAAAACAATAATGACCTTACTATGGCAATGGGCAATATGATTGAGAGCCTCCATAGACAGACCGCCGGAAAAGGCAGCATCGCCCACAACGGCAATGGATTCCCAGCTTTCCCCTTTAAGGTCCCTTGCAGCAGCATAGCCAAGCGCCGCAGAAATGGCAGTGGAGGAATGACCGGTATCCGCTGCATCATACTGGCTTTCCGCCGTCTTTGGAAAGCCGGAAAGCCCGCCAAACTGACGCAGAGAGGCAAATCCATCGCGCCGGCCGGTGAGCAGCTTATGTACATACGATTGATGTCCGACATCCCAAATGAGTTTATCCTTCGGACAGTCAAATACCCGGTGGAGCGCCACTGTAAGTTCCACAACCCCTAAATTCGAGGAAAGGTGGCCACCGGTTTTCGTAACATTTTCAACTAAAAAAGCCCTGATCTCGGCACAAAGATTGTCAAGAGAGGGCATATCCATTGTCTTAACATCCTTCGGGGATGATACAGAATCCAATAGCATCATACATCTATCTTCCGTAAGTATTATTTTTGCGGCAGGGGAGAAAAAAGGAAAGAATTCGGCTAATCATATAGACAATCTGATTGCACTGGTTAATTGCCAGGATTTTTCCTATCGCCTTACCGCCCACTGTAAGCGCAGAGATAAGGCCGGTACTTAAAAGGGTAATGAGAAGCAAATTCAAGGAGTAGTTGGATACAATTTCCGCTACAATAAAGGAGCCGGTTGCACCACTGACAATGCCGCAAATATCGCCTACTACGTCATTGCAGAAGTTGGAAACCTTTTCCGCATTCCGAATGAGAAGAATTGCCTGCACGGAACCACGCACGCGATTGGAAGCCATAGCATGAAACGGCGCCTCCGCGGCTGTGGTAACGGCAATACCCAATATATCAAAAAGAATACCTAAAAGAATAATACAAAATAAAATAATGAACGCAACCAACACTGCCACGTTATCCAAAAGCGTTTGCGTAAAAACCGTAATGGTTATGGAAAGAAGAAAGGTAAGAACAATCGTAGTAATTATCCACGATGCACTTACACGCCGGTTCGGCGTGTGGTTACTTTTTACTTTTATTTTTCGCTTTTTATGAGGAATATCGTCATTCATGCAGTTCACTCCAAGAAAATGATAGGTGGCAGAATACGGAGTAAATTTTGCGGCATAGGTCCGCCGCTGGATTTCCCGCTTCCGTGCCCATGCGTCGCCGCTATGGGCCGTTTCCGATTAAACAGAAGCCGTGCGAAAGCACGAGCCGGATTGCCACTGAGTCCGCACTGCAATCCTCCGTATTCCTCCGAGGAACAGCCTAGGAGTTTTCCTCAACAGTCACGCCGATTCTTAGCCTTTTTTGCAGATAGGATTTCAAACAGCAATGTACGTCAGCCTGTTGGCCGACAGACTGCGACTCGATCCGTTATCCTTCATACCCACGCAAGGCAGGCTACTCTGTCCACAGCGCGAAGCACCGCATGACAGGTTTACTCCTGCGCCGTACTTCCCTTCCGTTGTAAACAAGCGGGGCGGAAGCACGAACGAAGGTCTCCACGGAAAAGGGGTCAACGCCCACATGCCATTGTGGATCGCCCCTAAACCTTAACCCCCAGCATCGACCCCCGACTGGGCGTCGAAAGCCAACACCAGGAACTTCATCGATATGCCCTTCTACGGATTTTTAGGCCCGTCCTGGGAATCGGCAGATCTGACTAGGATACTGCACCACCATGATGTAGTATATCATAGAATCCAAGGTTTGTAAAGAAAAATCAAAAATTATTCCGATTTGCGCCCGACGACTGCACGCGGATTTCCACTTAAATCAAAAAGAACAGATATTTCCCCAAAAAACGGCATCATAAGCGCTTCAACGGCTTCGGCTTGCGTATACCCGATTTCAAGACCTAAGAGACCGCGCGGGGAGAGGGCTACGTATGCTTTTTCAATAATCGCCGGATAAAAAAGCAGGCCGTCCGCACCGCCGTCTAAGGCTATATGGGGCTCGTAAAGCCGCACATCCGGTGCAAGAGTTGGAATGACGGCTGTTTCAATATACGGGGGATTGGATAAAATCATATCGAAGGTGCCGGTAATCGGTTCTTTCAGAATGTCCAAGGCGGCAAGATTGGCTACAACATGGTGCCTTTTGGCATTCTTGGCAGCAACGGCAAGAGCGGGCGTGGAAATATCCGCAAGCGTCAGTGCGGATACGGCGGCGTTTTTAGCAACAGAAATGCCAATACAGCCGGTGCCGCAGCATAAATCCAGCACGCGGCAGCCCTCGGCTCTGGAAATCGCCCATTCCACTAAGGTTTCCGTATCCGGCCG
This sequence comes from Clostridia bacterium, assembly GCA_029006755.1. Classification (GTDB taxonomy): domain Bacteria; phylum Bacillota; class Clostridia; order UMGS1883; family UMGS1540; genus JAQXGO01. Next base: position 5,476 of record JAQXGO010000098.1, read on the forward strand.
AGGCGTTAACGTATCTTTGGTTACAAAAAACGAAAGGGAGTAAAACTCTCGTTCACCGATCAGCTGTGCAACCGGGCAGCCTGCCGCACGCTTTTGCGCCAGCGAGGAAAAGGCCTCGGCCTGCGTTGCGGAAATCGTGTCGTTAAAATAAAACAGTAGTTTTTCTCTCGAAATGCCCAAAACATGCGCAAGGAGCACCTCGGCATCCAAACGATTACAGGGGGCATCCCGCAGAAGTTGGCGAATTACCATTTGTCATCCTCCGGATTGTCTGTAAGAACGCTTTCCATAGAGCGAATAGCACAAGCAATCTGATCATCATCCGGCTCAATCGTCGTAATATGCTGCAGCCAAACACCGGGGGCAGAAATGATTTTTGATAAAAGTGAATCATGCCGCCCGGTGAATTTAATCAGTTCATACCCAATGCCGACCACAATCGGAAGGGTGAGAAGCTTAATGACGGTACGAAGGAGCGGAGCATCCACGTGAATGAACATGGAAACCACAATGCCCACTATGAGCACCAAAAGCAAGAAGGAAGTGCCGCAACGCGGATGAAATCTACGCATTTTACGGACATTTTCCACCGTCAGCGGCAAACCGTTTTCATAGCAAAAGATGGTTTTGTGTTCTGCTCCATGATACATAAAGGTACGGCGCATATCCTTCATAAGCAGCATGGAAGCCATGTAGCCTATAAAGATGATCATCCGCATCAAACCTTCAAAAATGCCTCGCCATACGTTGGTGCCAATTGCCGGCACAGCATCGGATAAAAGATGAAACAACAAAGAGGGAAGGTACATAAAAAGACCGACAGAAAGGCAGACGGCAAGCCCCACGCTAAGGGTTGTTAACAGGGACATGATGATTTTGTTTTTCGCCTTGTCCTTTTCTTCTTCTTCCTCTTCCAGCCCCGCAATCTCTGCGGAACGCATCAGACATTTATAGCCGAAGCGCAGGGAATCAATCATATTAAAAAGACCACGTATAAAGGGCATTTTACAGATTTTTGGACGCGCATTGACCGGTGTATCAAAGGTTTCCAGCACAATTTCTCCCTTTGGATTTCGCACCGCCATAGCGGTGGTTTTTGGGCCACGCATCATCACACCTTCAATGAGTGCCTGCCCGCCTATACTTGTCTTATGTATATTTTTTGACATAACAGAACGCCTCCTTACAGAAGATTATTTCTTCTATCATTATACTATAACAGAAAACGCGCTGTATTACAAGCGCGTTTGCAGGAATTTTCAAATTGTTAAAATATTTTTTCTAAATACAGCCGTGTATACCCTCTGTCCGTGCTTGCAGAAACAACGGAAAATCCGGCATTCTGATAAAAAGTTAGCGTTTCCACAGCGTGCGCATCCGTATGGAGGGCAAGGCCGTTGGCACCTTGCATAATGGCAAATTCGGCGGCAGCCGAAAGGAGCGCACCGCCAATGCCGATGCCTTGCCTTAAAACAGCAAAACGGCTTATGTACGATAAACCCTCTGTGGGCGTTACGCGAAGCGTACCGCAGGGCACACTATTCTTCTCGGCAAGAAGCACATAGCTTTCTCGTATGGCTTTTTGTATATCCGCAATGGTTTCCGACAGTGCCGGTGCGGCCGCCGCGGGACAGGCAATGCGTTGATACCGTGCAAAGCCTGATTGGATGATGTGATAGATCGCAGAGGCATCTTCTAAGAGTGCCTGTCGGATGACAATGCCGCTCATTGCATTAAAGTGACTAAAACAGCCTTTTGTGCATG
>JAQXGO010000099.1 GCA_029006755.1 Clostridia bacterium
AGTCGACACTGTCGCGATCAAGGCCGAGAAGCACATCCACCGGCACTTCCAGATAGGCACTGATCTTACACAGCGTACTTAGTTTGGGCGAGTAGGTGCCGCTCTCCCAGGAAGATACGGTTGCGGCCGATACATCAAGGACCATTGCAAGATCTTTCTGTTTCTTTCCTCTCTGTATACGATAGTGCATTAGGTTCTCTGCAAAGGTTTTGCTTAAAGTATCCACGGGCAGCGCCTCCTTACAAATCTATGGCCATGATAGCATCTTCTTGAAGAAATGGCAATCACAAATTCAGTTTTTCTTAATTTTCTACTTGATTTTAAAGTTTTACAATAGTATAATGATAGTAAGTTAAGAACAACTTAATTTTCAGAAGGACATCAAATGCCTTTGATTCATGCACCAATGTGTACTTGCTGCGGCAAACACCGTACCAATCATCCGTCCGGAATCTGCTCCCATTGCCGCCGTTTGAAAGGAAGCAAAATGTGCAGTAACTGCGGAGATCATGAAACTGCACATCCCGGTGGCCTTTACTACCGTTGTCGAAGTAAAGCCGCCAATGGCGACGATCTTGACAATGCGATCACATACCAAAAAGAGGTTCTTCTGGCCTTGGTCATGCTGAAGTCCGAATATTCTTACCGGCAGATTGGTGAAGTCATCGGAAAATCCAAGTCGGCAACTTATGCCCTTTGCCAGAGTGCCCGCCGCCATCCGCAGTTTCAGGATTGAGTCCGGATGGTACCAGATGATTTCCATGGAACTGCTCTTTATGTGTTTCCCCTTGATGGAAGATCGCTTTTGGAAGGATTTCCTCTATCGTGTAACCGGTGAACCGGATCGCACATATCTTTTTGCCAAACTGACCGATTTCTGGCAGATGATCCCCGAATCCCCATCCAAGGATTATGCGAAGCAATATGCCTACTTCCATCTCACCTACCCCTCTGTGGATGCAGACCCGGAGCTGACTTCCGAAAAAGGACAGGAGTACTATATCTGGCGAACCAGCCGAGCTTATCGCGAGCAAAAGCGTGCCTACGATCGTCGCTTGTCGGAGTTTCGCTCCAAGCTGATTCTGCTTTAAAATTAAGTACGTAAAATAACAGAAGGCTACTGATAAAGCGGCCTCCTATTTTGTGATGTGTATTTGGGATATACTTGAAATTGGATAATCTATTAAAAACACCTGCACAATAATGGATGAGTCTTTCCTATAGTAATTATTTACCCCATAAGACTACTTTTTCCCGCAAATACATTGGGAGCACACCCCACGGGCAAACCGTGAAGCTGTGCTCCCAACATATTTATTCTTCGGGGTTATTTCCACCCTCCTGATCTTCTGGTGTAGAATTAACCGGGGGCAACGCGTCAATATCGTTTCGCTCAGCAAGTAGATTAAATAACGAAATAAACTGTTCCACAAACGCATCTATATCATTACGGTGTTCGCTACACCAAAATGCAAACAAAACATTCTGATCCCCGAGAGCAGTCTCCGCTTGTGCATACCAATGTTTAAAATCATCAGTATTATAGTTGCTCGAAGCTAACGGCCAGTTGTTGAAACACACATCATAGGTAAACGCTGGTACTCGTGAGAACGATGTTTGAAATCTGGAAAAAGCAGCATGATTTTTCAAAAGCTCAAATATGCTTTTTTCAATTACTAACGGCAAAAAGAGAAAATTCCCCGCCTCGTTAATTGCACGTGCCTTTAATCTATACTCTGGTTTAGCTGGGACATCGCCATCAAGCACGATGATATTATTTCGAAACTCTGGGACACTCTTTTCTGCTAACTGGACATAGTTAGTCCAACCTAAGTTAATATCAACAAATGACATATATAAATCCAAATTAATACCTAAAGCATTAGATAGTATATATTGCAAAAATGAAATTATTCGAACATCTTCGCAATAGATATTGACTTTATTTCCACTTGTAGGAATAGATAGATTGATATCATTTAAAACTCCACTCAACTCGCTACTTGTGGAGATATTTTTGGGCATAATAGTTCGTTTCCCTTCTTGGTCGTAACGAGGTTCCAGATATACTATGGAACTATCGTATGCAAACAGGGGAAGATTTATGCCTCTGTCTTGGCGTTCTCTACGCTGATATTTGTTTACACATTTTAAGATAATTGGAGAATGTGTAGTGAAAACAATCTGGATCTTATATTCACCAGCTGCATTCCAGAGATAATCCACTAACTTGGTTTGCGAGAAACCGTACAATGTTGCATCGAGTTCATCAATAAGAAGAATTCCGCCCTTGTAATCTTGACCGTATTGTTCTTTCGGACGTTTGAATGAAAGAACAGCCAATTGGACCGGCGCTTAAAATACCGGAACGATTAGTGCGATTTAAAAATAGAGTTGCAAAAGCCAAATTTAAAGAATACGAAGTTGCGGATGAATAAATCTCTTTTTGCCTGTACCATTCTTCAATTGTTACTGGTGTATCTTCAATCCGCGCAATAAGTGCATCAGGTTCTTGCTTTATTGCCCGCCAAAAAGAATAAATTGCTTTATCACAGTCGTTAATAATGATATTATCGACAGTACCATTCAGCAGTAAAGAGAGTGCCACACCAGCACCGCCTGCAAAAGGCTCAACATATGTACAGTTCTGTAGGTTTAGGTTCTGAATGACCAAACCAATAAAACTTGCCAAGCGATTCTTTCCGCCCGGATAACGCAAAGGTGACGGATTCGACATAAACATCTCTGCTTTCTACATAAAATTCCATAATAATTGTAGCATGTCGTCCATAAAAATCAACAAAAAGAGGCGGGAATACAGAGCTTGGACGAACCGAAAAAGTGGACTCCCATTTTGTGTTTACAAAAAGCATGAGAAATCGAATTATTTTTCTTTGATCTCTGTCTTTACAATACAAAACCCATTAACACATACTAACCTCTTCCCATGCGCTAAGAGCTATAAAATTATCCCACAATTCACCCCGAAACCATATTTTTGTTTCGCTCCACTTCTGTATTCTGCAAAATATGATTATTTCACTTGATTTCTGTTTTGTATTTCTATTTCGTTTGTTTTCCGGATCGTACGCATATTGCGCACGATCCATGGATTTTGTACAGAGATTAAACGAAACAAAACAGAAGTCCAAAAGAAAAAGCCCCATTTCTGGGGCTTTTTGCTTATGTTATATTTCATCCGATTTCTGTA
>JAQXGO010000100.1 GCA_029006755.1 Clostridia bacterium
AAACTTATTACCGTCATAATGATATGTAGCCCAAGCTTGTGTTACACCGGGTTTGGGAGAAGCATTCCATTGTGAATAGCCCACGCGGGCAGTCTGCGACATATCATAATTTATCGCTTCTTCGATAGTTGCACTTTGGGACTTTTGGAGTGTATAGTCTTTTGTCAATACTTTCAAAAATAGAATACAACTTGCGTTCATATATTCAGAAATTTCTCCGTTAAACTCATACGCCCACAATGTTAAAGGTGCATTATCATATAATTTTCCATCAATTTTAACAACAACGGACTTGCCACCCGCAGTCATTGTTTTTTCGTTCTGCTCCAACATACCAAAACCGCGAGCATTGAAACTGTCAAGCAAGGTTTTATCACTGTTTGCCACGTTCATATACAGCGCATTGTTGGAGATTATCGCCACATCGCCGTGCAGGAAAGTCTTAGTATCCGCGTTATATCTTCCGTCGGTCATGCCGATTTTGTCGGAAAACTCCCAAGCCTTATCCCACTGAAAATCTTTGCCGCTTTCATAACCAAGAGAGCGGAGGACAAAGGTCAGATATTGTGAGGCAGTAACTATCGCAGAACCACCGAAAGTCGTTGCGCTTGTACCCGCCGTCAAACCATTCGCATAAGCATAGCCGACATAGGGTTTTGCCCAGTCTACAACATCGGTAAAGGGGGTGTCCCAAGTTCCCGCTTTTGCTTCTGCTTCTTTGCCTAACAGACGAACAAGCATGGTAACCGCTTCAAAACGAGAAGGCACGCGGTCAAGGTCATAAATTGGCGTTCCATCCGCGTTTGTTCCCGTTCCGTTAAACAACCCCAAATTGTGCAGGGTGTTTGCTGCGTCTGTTGCTTCGCTGCTTGCCGCGAAAGCTGTCAGCGCAAGGCTGCATACCAAGACAACCGCAAGCAGTAAACTGAGTATCCGATTTTTCATTAAAAACACTCCTTTTTGTTGCATTCTTCCACCAAGAGCAAGGATTATTTACTGTTTAATATGTAGCCCGCCGCACGAATTGCCGCTTCATATTCCCGCACATATCTTGAAATTGTGTCGGGTCAGCGGCGCATTTTCTTTGCTACCGCTTTGCATGAGCCAATCTGTTGATATAGCTGCCACATTTTTTCTTTTTCTTTCTGCGTAATTCGCACTTGACCTATAAAAATTATACACCGAAACGCGCAGATAGTCAATGATTTCCGCTGATTTGTTTGATTTTGGCAGAATTTGTAAATACCAATAGCGAAAAGCATTGATTTTATATGATTTTGACTTGTTCAGCAGTGATTTATATAAAATCAATATGGATTTAACGGAAACGATAACGGCAAATCGAAATTCCATTTCGTAGGGCTTTTGTCCACCCCAAAGTTGATTTTCCTCTCGAAATTTTATATTTCCCATAATATACGCCCGCCCACGCGCTTGCAAGGGCGTTTTTTTGATTTTCATAATAATTTTTTGTATAATATATATGGTAGGTAAAAAACTTATAAAACTTATAAAAAAAGGAGATAGCCGTATGAAATATGGAATTTTTAATACTTTACAAAAACTAATTGAAAAAAGTGAGGATATAAATTTAATGTATCAGTTTCAACACGATATTATCAATTATGAAATCCAACAGCGCAGAGAAAGACTGAAAATACAGTGCATAATATAAAACTCGATATTGAAGATGGTTTTAATATAAGAGAAGATAAATAAAATCATTGCAATATCAAACAGTATGTGGTATAATAAAAATACAAAATCACAGAATATAAATAAACTTTGATAAACAGAAACAGACCTAAAAACCACTGGTTTTATGCCCTTATTCTTTAAAATGGTGGGCACAAGAAAAAGGTGGGCAGTTGGTGGGCAAAATGAGAGAAAAATTACAGAAACCCAGTAAAATCAAGGGTTTTGTGAGCAAGTCCCATTGTGAGGCAAGTGATGGACTGCCATCTTATGGTTGAAAAACCGGAAAATTATATTCCGCAATTTGCAAAGGCAGGTGCGGACATGATTACGATTCATGTGGAAGCTACAAATCACATTCATCGCGCACTGCAGCAGATTCGCGACCATGGTATAAAGGCGGGCCTTGCATTAAACCCCGGTACCCCTGCATCTGCAATTAAAGAAGTAGCACATCTTGCAGATATGATTTTGGTTATGAGTGTAAACCCCGGCTTTACCGGTCAGAAGTTTCTGCCGGAAGTCCTAGATAAGGTACGCGAAATTCGTGCTATGGCACCGGAAACTGACATTCAGATGGATGGCGGCATCGGAATGCAGAATATCTATGATGTAACAGAAGCCGGCGCAAATGTTATTGTTGCAGGTGCGGCTATCTATTACGCTGAGAATCCGGCTGAGGCAATTCGAAAACTGAAAGAAATGTCTTATCAGGGCTGATGTCTGCAGAAACAGCCGAAATAACGGTTTATAGCGGCAGTGTTATGGTTTTAGAGTGCAAAATGGATAAAAGAAATGCACAAAATTGATTATATTTACGGAGGAACTAAATGGGAAACATCACAATTCATGATATTGCCAAAAAAGCAAATGTTTCCCCGGCAACGGTTTCATATGTTATAAATGACCGACCCGGTGTGAGTGAAAAGATGCGAAACCGCATCCGAAAAATTATTGAGGAAAACGGATACAATCCAAATCTCAGCTCCAGGAAACTTGTTCTGAATAAAAGTTTTAATATACATATTGTGATGGGTTCAGCTTTTGCTTCCTTCGATAATCTGTTTTACAACACGGCAATCAAAAGCATGATGGAAGTATGTATGCACAAAGGTTATAATCTGGTGTTATCCAGTACGGAAGATTATGAAAAATCGCCTTTAAAACGTGCTATATTGCAAAAAGATGTGGACGGTGTTATTTTTTTACAGGATGTTGTGCACTGTGCCGTCAGCGAACAGCAAAAACGTAAAATTCCCTACGTTGTTCTTGATGCCCATGAAAAGAGTGCAAAACATAACAGTGTATACTGCGATTACGAAGAAGCTGCCTATCAGGCTGTGAAATATCTTATTTCTATGGGGCATAGAAAGATTGGGTTTGCCGGCATGAAAAGCATTGCAGAATTTTATGAGTCTTCATGTCGCGGCTATAGGCGTGCGCTTTCCGAAGAAGGCGTTATTCCGGAGCCGGAATGGATGCACGGTGGGGAAGATGAAAATGAAAGCATTGCAGTTTGTGCCGCAGTTATGGGAGAAAAATCTCGGAAGATTACAGCTGTTCTTTGCGCGACAGATGTAATTGCCGTTACTCTTATGAAGCATTTCAGACAAATTGGCATCTCCGTACCGGATGATATTTCCGTGTGTGGCATGGATGACGTTTTGATTGCCCAGTATTGTACGCCATCCTTAACAACCATAGAGATTGATAAAAGAAAAATGGGGGAAGAAGCAATTCATCTGCTTATAAGTATGATAGACGGTGATATACCTTCAGAAGGACAAAATGTATGTATCCATGGGGAAAAAGTAATAGAGAGAGAATCTGTAAAGAAGATATTATAAGATAAAAAGGATGTGTCACACATCCTTTTTTTTATACACTTTAACAGCATTTTTAACAAAAATAAAGATTAAAAGAAAAAAATCTTGACAAATCGATCAGAAAATGCTATACTCAATCCAAATAATACTTAATCGATTAAGTTGGTAAAATTAAGAATAATCAAACAGGAGGAAATGACCATGCCAATGTATTCAGACGCAACAAATGCGGAAAACAAAATTCAGATTTCTGCCGCCGCAAAGGATTCGATTCAGATTGGTGCAGACAAAACCGTAAGCCATCTTTCCGATGTGATGACAGAGGCTTATAAAAAAGGGGACGGCTTTGCAAGAATTGCCATTGACGGATGGTACGGTACTTGCATGAAGGAAGTTGCAGAAGCACTTGCAAAGAAGCTTGAAGGAGAAGGAATTCCTGTTAAGCTTTATCCTATCGTTGAAGCTTATGTATCTGCCGGAAAAATTGCAGATTACAAACAGACTTACATAACAGATGACCCGGGCTTTGGCTATGTAAACGGTGAAGGCCGTCTCGAGGATATCATGGATAAAAATTTTGTACAGAACTTAAACCTTTCAGATAAGATGGATGCTGTTCGCATCGTTTATGGCTGGGGGGCGGCATGTGAATGGGTACGCGATCAATATGAGTGTATTGTATTTGCAGATATTACGCGCGAACCCATGCTCTGGCAGATGTGGGATGCAAAGCTGATTCCCTTTGGTAGCACAGAACCTAAAAAAGACTATATGTGGAAAGAATATTATTACTGCGATTTCTACATGCTCAATAATCATAAAAAAGCCCTTCTTGGCCACTTTGATTATTATTTACAGGCAATCGAATGGGAAAGTCTCAAGCTTGTGCCGGCAGAGGCGTATGATGAAGTGCTTCGCACGCTGATGTGCTATCCCATCAAACAGGTAAAGGAATTCCAGCCCGGGCCTTGGGGGGCATATCGTTATCGTGATCTTTTCAATGTTCCCGGTCTTGGCTGTAACGCATGGAACCGCCTTGCAAGTCCTGAGCTTTCTGTTCTTATCGATATTGGCAGAGAGGAATGTCTCGAAATGCCGTTGACATCTCTTATGAAATATAACGAAGAACTGACAGGTAAGGAGCTTGCTGAAAAATATCCGGATTTATTCCCCATGGAAATCTGGCTGGATGACGGATATTTTCCCGAACCCCAGCCGGCAGAACGTATTTCCATGCCGATTCATACACATCCGAGCACAGATTATGTAAAGAGTCACTTTAATGAACCTTTAGGTCGTTATGAGACTTATTATATTGCAGAGGCCTATGAGGGCGCAAATACATGGATGGGATTTAAGGAAGAAGCAAACCTTGAAGAATGGGAAGCAAAATGCCGTGAGTCCCAGAACATTACACCAATTGAAAACTGGAAAGACTATATTGCAAATCATACTTCCAACGAAGGTGATCTTTACTTGATTCCGCCCGGAACGGTACACGGTCATGGTGGCAATCAGATGGTACTGGAAATGGATACTTGTCCTTCGGTAGCCGGTACGGAATATTCTTTCTTCGAATATGACTTTGCAAGAAAAACATGGAACGATAAGGAACAGGCCATGACCTCAAAGCCCATGAGTATGCATTTAGACCATGGTTTTGACAATGAAAAATGGTGCCGCGAAGACTATGTAAACAGAAAACTTCGTGCCACAAAGAAAGTTACAGAGTGGAATAAAGAATATAACCGCGACGAATACAGCACACTTCCGCAAATGCCCTTTAAAGTAGAAAGACTTCATTTCTATAGCAGAGCCGAAGGTACTACGGGCGGCAAACCGCAGATTCTCACTTTGACCGTTGGCACATGGGTTGAAGTTGTATCGAAGAAGAACCCCGCATTCAAAACAACAATCAACCGTTTCCAAAGTGCAATTCTGCCGGCATCTTTCGGTGAATTTGAAGTTATCAATCCGGACGGTGGAAACAGCACGGTAGTTGTTTTTAGCTGGAAATAAAGGGAGAAATTACATGAAACGTTCTGAGCTTAACAAACGTCTAAAAGACGCGGTGGATTTTATGCAGAAAATGCAGTTTCACTTACCACCATTTGCCTACTTTTCTCCTGAGAAATGGAATGAATGCGGCGCGGAATATGATGAAATCCGTGATGCTTCTTTAGGCTGGGATGTAACAGATTTCGGAAGCGGCAATTTTGGAAAAAAAGGTCTCTTGTTATTTACAATCCGAAACGGGGTACATAATGATTCCAGATATAAAAAACCGTATGCCGAAAAGATTATGGTTGTGGAAGAAGAGCAAGTTACGCCGTTTCATTTCCACTGGAGTAAACAAGAGGATATTATAAATCGCGGTGGCGGCGTACTTTTAATGCAGGTTTATAATGCCACAAAAGAAGAGACACTGGGTGATACCGAAGTTATCATTTCAAAAGACGGTTGTAAACTTTCCTTGCCGGCAGGTTCTGTAATCCGTATAAATCCCGGTGAGAGCGTGACGGTTCCGCAAGGACTTTATCACTCCTTCTGGGCAGAAAAAGGAAAGGGGAAGGTTTTGGCAGGCGAAGTTTCTATGACAAATGATGACCATACGGACAATCGTTTTTTGGAGCCGACCGGACGTTTTCCTGAAATTAAAGAAGATGAAAAACCGCTTTATTTACTGGCAAACGAATACGCAAGAAAGGAGGATTTATAAGATTCAAAACCATAAAGGTGGTTTACAGTATTCAGCAAAAATAAAGGAGGATTTACTATGTTCAAAAAACAAATCGGATGCTTTATCTTGACGCTTTGCATGATGACTTCAATGGTAGGGGCTTTGCCCGCACAAGCTGAGGAATTGGAACTTCTGCCCCCGGTGGAGGGACAGACCAATGTAATCGTCAACGGTGACTTTGAGACGCTGGATGAGGCAGGTAATCCAACGGTTTGGTTGCCTCATGGCAAAGCGTGGGAGGGAAACTCACGTGTTTCTTTGGATACATCGAAGGCACATTCGGGGAAAAATTCTCTGAAAATTACAGAAACTAACGGAGACACCAGCCCGTGGATTCGTCAGGTAATACCTCTTACGGGTGGCGCCGTTTATCAGCTTTCGGGGTATGTGTTTATAGAAAAAGGTTCCCCGCTTTTGAAATTTGAGGGTTATAACGCACCGATTATAAGCGCTGAAAATGCAACGCGAGATGAAGCAGTCTTCTTCCATAGACAACCGGATGCACTTAAGTTCAGTACCGGAACGTTAAAAACAGGGGAGTGGGTTCATTTTACCTATTTACACACACCGCACCCTAATACACAATATGCAGCAATGTACTTTCGGTTAGATGGTGATCATCCCGGAACAATCTGGTATGATGACCTTTCCATTCAAATGGTAGAGGGACCATCAAAATATTTGGCAGATATCAATAGTTATAATTATTATTTATCGGAGACAGAGGGAACTATAATTCTTGAACCAAACGCTGAGATTTATCCTAATTTCTCCGATTGGACCGTAAATTGCCGACTTCTTGATGGTGAGGAGGAACTTTGGAGTAAGGAAGTCAGCTTTGCAAAAGGGAAGACGGAGGTACATTTTAGTTTAGCCCCATGTACAGATCCGAATAAGGAGTATATTATAGAAACCACGTTGTATGACGGTGAGGAGACGGAAATTAAGAGAGCGTCCTTTATTCGCCGCTATCCAAAGCCTACCCGTGTAGCCGACGATAAACTCTGGCGGGATGAAAATGGGGAAATATTCCACCCGGTTATTAGCTACCACCTCTATAAACTGGAAGATATTGATAAATATGCTAAAGACATGGGCATCAATGTAATTCAGATGGTATATGACTACATAGCAGATCCGGAAGCGGCTTTAGAATACTTGGATGAGTTGCATAAAAGAGATTTAAAAGCGCTTGTGACATTGTATTATCAAAATATCATTGCCAGTGACGAACGTACCCGGGATATGGTTACGGAATATATTAAGGCAATTAAAGGCCATCCGGCAATCTGGGCGTATGGAACGCAGGATGAACCTATTGGGAAAAACACTGAAGAAAGAATGGTGACAGATGCGTATCGATTAGTGCGCGAGATTGACCCTGATGTGCCTGTATATACCATCGACCAGCGTGAATGGATGTATCCGCAGTTGGTCCGTAATTTAGACATTATGGGTATGGATAATTATCCGTATGGCTCACTTGATGCTATGACCTATATTTACAATTCCACCTCATATGCGGTAGACCTTGCGGGAATCAGTAACAAACCTGTATATCCGATTTTACAGTTCTTTGCAAGAGGTAATGGTAAATATAACAATAATCCGAACAAATTATATTGTCCTACCGGTGATGCGCTTCGAAATATGATTTATCAATCGTTGATGGCAGGTGCAAAGGGCTTTGGTTTCTACGCATTTGATGATTACGATGCAGATGGTGTGCCTTCTCCTAAATCGAAAATGGCAGATTCGCTTCGTTCGTTTAATAAGCTTGAAAAGGATTTGATGTTTGAATACTTTGTAGAGGGCAAATATCCTACGTTTGCTTCCAATTATAATGACAACGAAAACGCACGCTGGGCATCTTTTGTAAAAGATGGCGAAATATATATGGTTGTTTTAAACAAAAAGGAATATACGGAAACAGAAATAACAATTCCGCTTGTAAGTGATAACGGTCTTGTGAAAATCAGCTCATTTTCGGCAGAACCGTATGCCGGCGGCGGTGAGGCAACCCGCGGTATTCGTGAATTAAATGTAGTACTTGGACCTGCTGCTGCAACCGTATATAAAATAAAGCCAAGCGTCGGCATTAATTTAAAGAAGCTTATTGAAAAAGTAGAAGAAACGCCTTTGTTTACGGACCTTACAGATTACGATTGGGCTAAAAAGCAGATTGAAGAACTGCATAAAAAAGAAATTGTAAACGTTCCTGAAGAAGGTAAATTTCTTCCCGGTGAGAAAATCACTCGCGGCGAATTTGCATACTTCCTCGTTCGTACGCTGGGGTTGGAAACCGAAGATACTGAGCTTTTTGCCGACGTACCAGCAGATAGCTTTTATGCCAAAGAAATTGCGGCAGGAAAAACGGCAGGAATCCTGAAGGGTATAGGCGAAAACCGCTATGCACCCAAAGCAGAAATATCCCGTCAGGATATGATGACGCTGATTGCGCGTGGGCTGGAACTGAAGGGAAAAACAGACCTCACTGCTTTCGCGGACGCAGATGAAATTGCAGACTACGCTAAAGAAGGGGTAGAAGCCATGATTGCTGAAGGCTTGATTGAAGGAAACGCAGATGGCACGCTGAATCCCTTAGGGAATACCACAAGAGCGGAAGCAGCTGTGATTATGCACCGCATTCTGGAGCGGAGGAAATGATGGAACGCATTAAAAAGATTTTCGCCATTATAATAAGCCTCCTTATGCTGTCCTTGCCGCATGCGGCAGGGGCGGCCGATACAAACGAAGTCCCCTTTATGAAAGAAGGATTTGAAGAGAATTTTACGTGGACGTTAAAAAACAGTAAAAATCCATCAGCGGTGACAGAAGTAGGGGTGACAACCACAGAAGCGCGCAGCGGGACGCACGCTTATATTGTTACAACTACTGCGTACGCAGAAGTGGAGCTTTACAAGGAATTTGTCATTCCAACAGATGGTCGGTCCGTTCGCTTGTCGGCATGGGTGAAAGCAGAGTCTTCTTCTAACCAGGGAGCGTTGGTGTACACATACTATGTGGGTGATAAGGACAGAAAGTCTAATGTGGTTAAAACTTCGAGCGGTGCCTGGGAAAAGGTTGAGGTTGTAATTCAACCTGAAGCAACTGCCGGAACAAAAATTCGTTTTTCACTAGCTTGGTATGGTACTGGAACAGTGTATTGGGATGACGTGTGTGGCTCATATGCGTTAGGTGCGGATGTGCCGTTTGGAACAGAAGCCTTTTCCGGAACGGAACTGTTTACGGATGGGGACTTTGAAACTGGCGAAAATTGGAGAATCATCGGAAGCGGTGAATACACGACGGAGACGGCACATTCAAACACGCAAGCTATGCAGCTGCAGGGATATCCGGGTACAAACTCCTATGTGTATCAGCGTGTGGGGATGCAGCCCGGCGCCGAATATGAATTACGGCTTTGGATTCTGAAGATGACATCTAACGTTACATCACAGGTTAAGTTGGAGTATTACGGTACGGCAAATAATCAACAAATCCTGTGGCCGGAGGGGACGATGGGGGCGTGGACGGAATGCAGTTTCCGTTTTATGGTGCCCCCGGGAACATCGACGGCGACAATTCTGTTCCGTGCCTATGACAGCAGCATGCTCTATTATGATAATGTGTCACTGAAAAAAATAAAAGACCCGGTACGTGCGTATTGCCAAACGGATGAGACCTTCTATTATACGGACCTTACGGAGGGCGAAGTAAGTGTTTCCGTAAACAGCGAAGTCTATCCTGATTATACTGATTTTACGGCGGAGGTTTCCCTCGCGGATGCGTCAGAGAAACTGCTTTATCAGGGAAGCGCCCATAGTCTTGCATCGGGGAAGGTTTTGGCGAAATTCCCGCTGACGGGGATGAGCGATCCTGCTATGGCCTATACAGTGACCTGTACCATTCGGAAGAGTGGGATAGTAGTTGAGACAAATGAAATGAAGATATACCGGAGCTTTGCCCGACCGCTGAATCTCACAAAGGACGGAACGCTTTTAATGAATGGTGAGCCTTTTAGCCCGTCTATAGGTTATCATGTGGCGGAGAATCAACTGGCACTGGCGAAGTCGCTTGGCATAAATGTTGTACAGATACCGGATTCTTATGCGGGAAATTCGAAGGCTCTCGTGACATATCTGGATACATTACAGGAAAACGGGCTGTATGGTCTGATATGTCTCTATGGCGGAATGAAGCCGGCGGCAGCACAAGAAAATCTGGCCAATACAAAAACTGCCGTGGAAGCGGTACGTAACCATGCGGCTGTATTTGCCTATGGCATCATGGATGAACCCATCGGAAATGCCTGCAGTGAGGACGAAATGCTGGAGTCATATCGTTTGGTCCGGGAACTTGATGCGGTGCATCCGGTGTATTCTGCGGATATGTATCCGCAATATTTTCCAAAGCTTTCCCACTGGGTAGATGTAATGGGCATGGACAATTATCCTTACAATAAAGAAAAATCTGTTTATTACGTAGGCGATGGAACAGAAGAGGGGGTAAAGCAGACACAAAGTTCCGGAAAAGCCGTAAACACCATTTTGCAGTTTTTTCATCGTAACGGGTACTACCCTACGGCTGATGAAATGAGGAATATGCTGTATCAATCCTTCTTTTCAGGTGCACAGGGAATCGGTTATTATGCATTGGATGAATATGTGAATGGTACACATGTTTCGCAGACGGATGTCGGGTTAATGCTACAGGAATTTGCAAAAGAGGAACAGGCGTTACTCTTTGACATGTTTGTTCACGGTAAATACCCGAAAACGGGTGAGGGCGAAACGGATTCGATACAGTGGGCGCGCTTTACAGGTAACGGAAAAACCTATATCGCCGCCCGAAGTAAAGATGTCGACTCCGTAGTGTCATATACCATAGATACAGGCGTTACAAAGGACGTACTTCATGTTATCCGTGTTATAGGTAAATCGAATGCGGCGGCGATTGAAAGTGCAGGGCTCACAGTAAGTCTCCCGCCGGCGGGTGCTGCGTTGTATGAGATTGCAAGTGCGGGAGATGATTGTGAAACAACAGGAATCTTTCCGGGAACATTCAAAGCAGTATACAGCGGTACAGAAGCGGATATTATGGTTGCAATAGCTTTGTATGTGCAGACGGAGAATGGAGTGAAACTTGCAGATGTTACTTTTTCTAAGGAAGGAGGTGCCTCTTTAACAGTGCCGGAGAGCGGAGGGGAATATTCCCTAAAAGCATTTGCATGGCGAAATGGGCGAATGGAGCCCATTAGCAAAAAAGTGGAAATCGGGAAGAGCCCGGAGTAAGATGTAGAATTTAGAAAAAGGAGCGATTCAAATGGCAAAAAAACTGTTAACAATGGTACTGGTATTTTGTATGCTTGGTATGACGGCAGGTGCAACAGGAGTGGCACCGGGAACCACACAGGTTCCGTCTACACCTTCGACATTTCTCGTGAATGAAACCTTTGAGGACAAAGCCGGAAAAATAATAGGAGAAAGAGCGGTAGATATTTTTACTCCAATGTCGACTTATAATAGTGGCGGTGTAATCAATTTGAATGGGAACCATGTGCTGAGTGTATACAGTAATAAAAATGCTACAAGCATACGAGGATGGCAGGTGCCGGTAAATATTTCAAATTTCGCAACACCTATAACAAGCGGATATTGGGTTTATGAAGCAGACGTTATGCTTCCGAATGTAGCGCCTGAAGGAGCGGAAAAAGTAGCGGGTGGCACGGCATATTTGGCACTGAATCATTTTTCGACAGCAGATAATTGTCCGGATGCCGGCAAATCTGAAGGGGAACTTTGCCCCACATTTTCTTCACATTCTGATCCGAAAAATGAGCATCGCGGCCATTCGTCTGGTCGAGTGGGAATTTATATGCAAGAGGGAAAGTTTGGTTTAATAACAAGTAAAACGCAAGGGACCTATTATGTCAATTACCCGGTGAAAGCCGATACATGGTATAACATAAAGTTTGTGGTGGATATGACTAATGGTACGTTCGATGCATATATAGACAATCGCCTCGCAGTCACAAACTTTCCTTTCTGTTTAAATAATGATGCGCTTGTAAGTGCATGTGTGGGTGCATTAAATATTGCAAATACAGATATTACGCAAGGTTGGCTACTTGGCGACGGAACAACTGCGGCTGAAACCAAGAAATATTTCGGTGATCCGCGAGCCACCTATTATGATAATATTAAACTGTATGAGATAACCCAAAATGATGCAATTGCACATACGAAAGCTGGTTTTGAAGCTTGCTTCGATGTTTCCGGAATTAGAGAGAATGTAATGCTGCCGTATCCCGGAAACACCAAGAGTACAGTTCCGGGTGTCACACAGCATGGTGTAAGCTATAGTACTGCTTTTGAAACTGTATCTGCATTTAGGTTGAACACCTATGCATCAAAAAACGATTTAGAAGAAGGATTTAGTTTTGATAAGCCTCGCGAAGGTTTGGTAGAACGTCCTGGAAGCGGAGAAGCAGATGCCGTAGGTACAGTTACAATGCATTATGTGAAGGGTGATGTTGATTTCTCGCATACCGTAAGTATTACAGTCCCGGCAGCGTGTTCGCTTCCCGAATTTCCGGGTGTTGAAATAGGTGATTTAGTTCTCCAGAAAACGGAGAAAGGTGCAAAGGCATTCGTTTATGCGGGTAATTTATCAGATTCCGATTTTGAAGCAACTGTAATTATCTGTTCATATGAAGAGGGCTATAAGCTTTCCGGTATAGAGTTGTATCCGTTGGAGAGTAAAGCGGGTGATTCAGATACTCTTTCTTTTTCATTTGAGAAAGATACTGCGAAGGATGTTAAACTAAAAGGATTTATTTGGATTTGGAATAGGTTGAAGCCTATATCATTTGGTGAACTTTCTTTGCAGAGTGACTAACTAGTCAAATGACATCTGGAAAGCATACCTGACAGTGCGGTGCAGGAGATAACTCCAGCACCGCCAAGGTACTAATGCATAGTCGGGCATGCAAATTATATACAAGAGGTGTATCATGAAAAAGTTTTTGGCAATTATTCTTATAATATTGATGATGGCAGGGCTTCTGATGCCCGTGTCCGCTTTTGAGGATACGACAGGAACGCCGTATGAAGATGCAGTTAAGCTACTCTATGATTTAGGGATTGTGGATGGTAAAAGCAATACGTCCTATGCACCGGAAGATTCTTTGACCCGGGCGGAAATGGTCACGTACGCTCTGCGTATTCTGGGGATGGATGGACTAGGTGTTGGACGGCAGGTTTTTGACGATGTGACAGAAGAACACTGGGCATATGCAAATATCACATCAGCGTATGATCTGGGTCTGGTAGTCGGCGTAGATGAAAAAACCTTCCAGCCGGATGCACCGGTTACATTTGCGCAGGCGGTCAAAATCCTGGTAAACATTCTGGGGTATACACTGCAGGCGGAAGCGGCTGGTGGATATCCTTCCGGGTATCTTAGCATGGCGCGGCACACGGATCTTTTAAAAGGAGTGCCACGGAGCGAAGATATTAACCGTGGCACGATGGCACTTTTAGCGGCAAATGCACTGGACATACACCCTTCCACATTGGCAAGCTATGGTGATAATGACGCGAGAGTTACAATTTTGGAAAACGAAACGATTCTTTCATATTATCTTGGCGTTGATACCTATAAAGGGCGTATTACTGCAAATTCTACGGACACTGTAGCATCCGGGGCAAGAATAGATGCAGGGGAAATTGCCCTTGGTGACATGGTTTTTTCTGTGGGAAATACAGATGCGGAAAGCTTTATCGGCCAGAAGGTTATCATTCGTGCAAAAGAAGAAAATGGAATTCTTGAGATTCTCAATATCACTGCTGACGGGGGCAGTATATTAGAGGTTTCCGGTGACAGCATTCTGGATTCTACCACTTCGTCCTCTCTTGTTATAGAAAATGAAAGCGGCAAGAAAGATGTTTATTCCATAGCGAATAATGCGGTGCTGGTTTATAATGGCGTGTATAAGACGTGGACTGCGGCAGACCTTCTGTCTGACAGTAGTATGTATACTTTTGTGATGGACCGAGGCGGTGAAATCAGTGTGATTTTCCAGAATCAATATGTAAACCATGTGGTGAAATCAGCATCGGAAGAACTTAAAAAGGTATACTTCAAGGATGGTAGCAGCCTTTCTTTGTCGGAAAATGATTGGGGAAAAATGAGGTTTACAAAGTCGGATGGATCATCTGCCTCTGTTTCGGAGCTTGCTGAATGGGATGTACTTTCTGTTGCACAGAACGGGGCTTCTGTTTTAAAAGCGGTTGTGAGCAGCACCCGTGTTGAGGGAACAGTTAGCGAAACGAGCAACAAAGGTGTTACAATTGACGAAATTACTTATAAAATAGCAACGAATTTGTCGGAAAGTGCGGATGTGAAACCGGAAGTGGGGCAGAAAGCAATTTATAGCTTAGATGCTTACGGGAAGATTGCAGCGGTAAACACGGATACGGTTTCAGATAATTACGGAATACTTGTGGCGGGCGAAAAAAAGGGTCTGGAAAGCACTGTTCGGATGAAGCTTTTTACTTTGGAAGGAAAAATGCAGGTGTTTATGCTTGCGGATAAAGTGAAACTAAATGGTGTTCCCATGAATGCTGCAGATGTATTAAACAATACGGCAATTTCTCCCGCCGGCACAATGCTTCGGCAACTTGTTACCTACGAAACAAACACAGAAGGAAAAATTTTCGAAATTTACACGTCTATTGATGGCACAGCTATGGATTGGGAAGCGCGTCAGTCTGTTTTCTCTAAAGACTTTTATATCTCGGAGGCACAAAAGGCATCTGCAGGACGGTATATCGGATATAATTCCAGTGCATTGGCTTCTCGGTATCAAATTGCAGATAAGACCCGCATCTTCACAATACCACAAAGCAAGAATGCAGATGATAAAGAATATGTTGTTTTAACCAAAAGAGACATCGTTCATAACCAGGAATTCGGTAATGTTACGCTGTATGATATTGATAAAAATAATATTATTTCTGTTTTGGTACAGGAAAAGGAGTACGTTAAAACTGTATCTCCCACCTCTGAAAACTTTGCGGTTGTTGATTGTGTGATGGAGATGCTTGATACAGAAGGAAACGTAAGCCCCGGTCTTCTTGTTGTTTTGCCGTCCGGGAAGGAGAAAACCTTAGCGATAGCAGAGGAAACGAATGTAGAAATTAGTGCAAAATGTATTACAGACACCTCTGTTGACCCTTACGGAAACAAAGGTACCATGCCGATTTCCGCACTTGAACAGGGCGATATTGTACAATATGAAACAGATTATCTCGGTCGTGTTACAGCAATAGCGGTTCGACTTCGTGCAAAGTACAGATATGAAATCGAAAAAGCTATTTATAACGGGGAAGATAGAGCGCCGGATCCAAACTATAACTACTATGGAACACAGTATCTGTATGGAACAATGAATAGGACAGTTGAGGATGGTCTGATTGTGTATGCTCCGAATAAAAGGGGAGGCACTCCCTATGAGAGACTTTTCTCCACGATAAAGGGTAAGACACTTCTATATGAGGGAAAAAAAGGTACGATTAAGGCTATAGATTATACCGACTATGTAAAGGATGAAAAAATCGCACTGGTACGCATTAACACCGATACACTCATTGTAGTGGCATACAGATAGGCAACCTGAAAAAAAGTTTTGTGTTTTGGTATGTGTGCGGATGCGTCCGCACACATGCCTATACCAAGCAATGCTTTAAATGAGAAAGGAACTAACATAGTGAAAAACTATATAGAACTTTTTGATAGCAGCATTTACCGTTTTCACAGTAAAAATAATATTCTTGAAAGTCATCATTTGGGAATATGTACTGACATTTCATCTCTTCGGACGCCATATTATTCGGTGGCGGCAATAGAATGCTTCCAAGGGTGTCCCTACTCTGACACGGGATTTAAATTTGATTTAATCATTGACGGAGAAAGGAAGATTCGTCCGCTTGAATGGACGTGGCTTCCCAACGCAATTTTACGTCGTGGAGAAACCGATGCTTTTCACATTGAAACAGTTACAGCTGTGATCCCCGGAAGGCGCTCATTCATTTTGAAAGTTTCATGTACTTCCAAAGTGGATGAAGTGATAACGGTTCCTTTACAGTTGGCTTACCGTTCAAATCCGAGCAAAGAAGATTACTGGGATTTTTCGGGACCGCTTCCAAAGAAAGGTAAGCTCGATGACTACGCTTGCGAAAACGGTGTTCTTTATTGTAAAACAGAAACAGCAGAA